>JAVEET010000070.1 GCA_030840295.1 Pseudonocardiales bacterium | reverse complement strand
GCGGCCAGCAAGCCGAGCATGCGCTCCTCGACCGGTTCGATGCGCGAGGAGACCGCACCGGTGGGCAGGATCGACAGGCCCGACTGCCAGCACATCTCGAATAGGCCGACGAGCGCACTGAACAACGTGCTCGGCCGTACGACCAGAAGCGTGCGATTGACATCGGCGTCGGTGATGGACAACGACACCAGGGCAACCGTGTCGTCGATGACGCTCAGCTTCACCGGAACCGACGGCAGGACCCGGGCCTGCTCCCCCGCCTTGATACACGGGACGATATTCCCCTCAAGATAGTTCTCCCGGGCTAAGGATGCCTGCGAATACACCACGCGGTAGCCGATACCGCTGGCAAGGTGATCGAGTTCGGTGTTGTTCGAGGACTGGGTCCGGTAGTACGGCGGTGAATCGAGCCGACGGATCTCGCGCTGGGCGTGGTCCTCGGCCTGCTTGATGCGTTGCAGGATGGCCGGCCCGGTCACCACCTCGACCAGGTGGTCGATGCTCTGGTACAGCGTCTGCCGCCGAAAGTCCCGGTACGCGTTCTGAACCGCGACCATCGCCTCGTTGAGTTCACCCTCACGCCTGCTACCCAGAACCCGTAAGCCCGCGTCGGGCGGCACCGGCACGAATCGGTCATGTTCGGTTCCGTCCGCGGATCCATGAGCGGCAATCAGGCCCGACCTCACCAGCGCACCTAGCGATAGCTCTGCGGTCTCCCGCGCGATACCGCGTGCAACCAGGTCGCCGACAGAGGCTGAGCCCGAGGTGAGCAACTCTCGGTACACGCCCTCGGCCTCAGGCTCAACGCCAAGCAAGGCGAAATGTGCCTTTAGGTCAAGATCCACGTCTAGAAACCCTGACCCGCTAGTGCCACTGTCACAACTGTGTCCCTTCAATCCGAACTGGTGCGATAGAAATCTAACGGCGGGCGGACCATCCCGTTGCCTTTGCCCGCCTCCAACAGAATGAAGCTCTGAGCGGGGTCCCGACGAAGCGGCCCCCTTCATGCTTCGGCAGCCGCCATCCACGACCACGACCTGGACGTGATTCGCGGAGGCAGCAGTGGGCCACGGCTTCGGCCGTGGCCCACTCTGTTGTCAGGCGAGTGCCACCGCCGATGTCCTAGGCTGAATCGGCCATCCGGACGAGCAGAGCGATTCAAGGGCGGACTGAGTATTGTCAGCCTGCCGCAGCCTTCCTCGCGACCTCTTTCTTGGCCGGTGCCTTCTTGGCGGCGGCCTTCTTCGCCGGCGCCTTCTTCGCGGGTACCTTCTTGGCGGTGGCCTTCTTCGCCGGCGCCTTCTTCGCGGGTGCCTTCTCGCCGGACGAGTCGTCCTCATCGTTCCCGCTGCCCGATGCCGTACCACCGCGGGCTCGATCGACGCTGCGCTGCAACGCCGTCAGCAGGTCGATGACCTCACCGCCTTTCTTGGTGTCGGCCTTCGACTCGTCTGCGGGCAGTTCGGCCGCTTCGCCGCGCTCCAATTTCGCATCGATCAACTCGCGCACCGCGGACTGGTAGTCGTCGGTGAACTGACTCGGCTCGAAGTCCGAGGCCATGCTTTCGATCAGTGAGGCCGCCATCTTGAGTTCTTGCGGCCGCAGTTCGACATCGGTCTCGAGCGAGGCGAAATCGGCCTCGCGGATCTCGTCCGGCCACAGCATGGTCTGCAGCAGAATCGCCTTCTCGCGCACTCGTAGGACGGCGAGCGTCTCCTTCTGCCGGAGCGCGACCTTGACCACCGCCATCCGGTCTGTGTCGACCAGGGCTTCGCGCAGCAGTGCGTAGGGCTTCGCCGCTCGGGCGTCTGGCTCGAGGTAATAGCTTTTGGCAAACAGGATCGGGTCCACCTGGTCACTGGGCACGAACTCGACCACGTCAATCTCATGACCTGTGGCCACCGGTAGCTTGTCGAGGTCCTCGTCAGTGAGGATCACCAGTTGGCCGTCCGAGGATTCATAGCCCTTGGCAATGTCGTCGTAACTGACCTCCTCGCCGCAGACACTGCAGGTTCGCTTGTACCGGATTCGCCCGCCGTCTTCGCGATGGACCTGATGAAAGCGGATGTCGTGTTCTTCGGTGGCCGCGAACAACCGGACCGGCACGTTGACCAGCCCAAATGACACGGCGCCCTTCCAGATTGCGCGCATCCGCTTCTCCCTCGTAGTCCGAGTCCGACCCTGACCCGACTCCTGAACGCGAGGTAGCGGCGGGCAGGTCGTGCAGGCAGCATGAACTCTATGCGCCCGATGCTCGCCAGCCCAGGACCGCCACCCGAAGGCGAGCAGTGGCTGCACGAGGTCAAATGGGACGGGATGCGAGTCATCGCCGATGTCGGGCCGGACGGCATGCGCCTGTTCTCACGCAGTGGACGCGATGTGACTACCGGCTTTCCCGAGCTACACACCCTCGCCGGGTCGGTGCGGGACGCGGTGATCGACGGCGAGATCATCGTGCTCGATCAGGGCATCCCCTCGTTCGCGGCCTTGGCCGAACGCATGCAGGTCGGCAACCGGAAGCGGGTCGAAGAGCTGGCCGAGCGGTCGCCGGTAACCGTGATGGCCTTCGATCTGATGCGGCTGTACGGAGTGCCGCTTCTGGACCGTCCACTGGCCGAGCGACGCAAGAGCCTCGGCAAACTCGAACTTCCCGAGGATCACTGGCGCGCCTCCCCCTCCTATGACGATGGACCGGCGCTCTTCGCGGCCACCCTGGAACAGGGATTGGAAGGAGTCGTGGCCAAGCGGCGGCGATCGACCTACCAGCCCGGCAGGCGTAGTCGCGACTGGATCAAGACCCCGCACCGCCGGCATCAGGCTTGTGTGGTCGGCGGCTGGCGAAAGGAAGGAGGTGATCGGCCGCGGATCGGTGCGCTGCTCATCGGAGTGCCCGACCCAGCCGGTGACCTGCACTTCGCGGGGCGGGTCGGCAGCGGATTGACCAACGCCGTGCTCGATAAGCTCAACAGCACTTTCGCGCCGACCGACGACGGCCGTTCCCCGTTCGTCGATACCGTCCCGGACCTCGACGGCAAGGATGCCACCTGGGTCCGCCCGCTGGTCGTGGTCGAGGTTCGGCACCTCGGCTGGACGGCGGGTGGCAGGCTTCGTCAGCCGGTGTTCCGCGGCATCCGAACCGATCTGAGCCCACAGGAGGTACGACGTGAGTCCTGACTCAGCGCACGACCAGACCGTCAGCGTGGACGGCCGCACGCTGGCCCTGAGGCGATTGGACAAGGTGCTCTATCCGGATGCGGGCACGACCAAGGCTGAAGTCCTCGATTACTACGCCCGCATCGCACCGGTACTGCTGCCGCAGCTGGCTGATCGTCCGGTGACGAGAATCCGTTGGCCGGACGGAACAGCCTCGAAGCCGTTCTTCGAGAAGAACGTACCGAACCACGCTCCGGACTGGCTGCGGACCGTTGAGTTGCCCTCGCCCGGATCGAGCCGGGACCGGGAGACCCTGGTGTACCCGCTCATCGATGACACCGCTGCGCTGATCTGGGCCGCCAACCTGGCCGCGCTGGAGCTGCACGTGCCGCAGTGGACGGTGGGCCCCCGCGGCGGAGCCCGCAATCCCAACCGCCTGGTCATCGATCTGGATCCGGGCGCCCCGGCTGGTCTGCAGGCGTGCGCGGAGGTTGCGCTCATCCTGCGCGATCGATTGGCCGCCGACGGGATGCAAGCGGTGCCGGTCACCAGTGGCAGCAAGGGCCTGCAGCTTTATGTCCCACTGGCCGCACAGCAGTCGGCAGCCGTGGTCCATGGCTACGCCCGAGCGTTGGCCGAGTCGTTGGCGAGCCAATACCGCGAGCTGGTGGTGGCCAAGATGGCGAAGAATCTGCGACCCGGAAAGGTCTTACTCGACTGGAGCCAAAACAACCCGGCCAAGACGACCATCAGCCCGTACTCGCTGCGCGGCCGCAGTCAACCCTGGTCGGCGGCCCCCCGAACCTGGGACGAACTGACCTCCGGTGAGCTGATGCAGCTCACCGGGGCCGAGGTGTTGCAACGGGTGCAGGACATTGGTGACCTGGCCAAACCGCTACTCGGCGACGGCTTCACCCTGCCCGTCTGAGGACGGAGCCGATCTGGCGATAATCGCGCCGCCCACGACCGCGGCCCCGATCGTGATCAGCGCGCCCAGGAGCAACGCTGCCGGTTCGCCGGGGGCCAGGATCTGCAGTTGAGTCCCGACCGTCGCCGCGGCCACCGGAACACCGAGTTGGGCCGAGGCCAGCAGGCCGAAGCCCACTGGCTGCCCGAAGAGGCTCATCAGCAGATGGGCGGCGACGGCCCCGATCCCGAGCAATGCACCGATCAGCAGAAAGCGTGGCTGGCTCCCCAGGTCGCGGAGATTAAGTGATGCGCCGAGCCAGATGAAGAACAGCGGGCCGAACAATCCCTCGGTCAGGGCGAACAGTTGATGAGTCAGGCGGCGCGGCGGCCCGACGGCGGCGACCGCGAGCCCGAACGAGAAGCCGGCCAGCATGATCGAGACGTGGGTGTCGGTGGCCAGTGCGGCTAGACCGAACAAGATGGCGAGGCTGACTCGCAACTCGAGAGCGAACCGGCGCGCTTCGGAGAGCCGGTGCATCCGGCGGCGCAGACCGGTCCGTTCCAACCACCGGAGCAGGACGAACAGCACGGCGGCTGCTGAGATAACCGCGACGGCACCGAATGCCGCGCGGCCGGCATGGCGCGGATCGATGACGAGCGGCAGCGCCACGATGCATGCCGCGTCGGCGATGGCCACTTGAGGCAGCAACTGCAGGACGGGTTCACCCGACAATGACAGCGAATCGACGATCGGCAGGATCAGCGCCGCGGACGACGATGCCATCAGGACCGTGTACAGCAGCACATGCCCGGTATGGAAGGAGGCGGCGATCAACCAACCCAGCACGCCGGCCGCCACCGCCACCGCGACGGCGCGGACCAGACCTGGGCCCAGCGCGGTTCGCAAGCTCGGCTCCCGCACCGGAACATGGGTGCCGGCCACGAACATGACCATGGCGAAGCCGATGTCGGCCAGCGTGCTGAAGACCGGGTCATGCGGTTGCAGGTATCCCGTACCAGTGGTACCGAGCGCGATACCGGCGAGCAGTTCCCCCAACACGATCGGTAGCTGCCAGTGTCGGGGCGCGGCCAGCAACGGCCCGGCAAGCCCCACCACCATGATGACTGCGAGGCTGGCGAAGCTCATCTGCGGCACTCTATGCCGTAGATGAGCACGACGAGAAGCTTCGCCTGCCTAACGATCGGCCTAGGATGGGACGGGTGACCTCGAATGAACAAGCAACCTGGTTGCGACGATTATTCGGATACTGCCTCCGGCACCGCGCCGACCTCATCGGCGCCTTCGGTTCGTCCCTGATCGGCGCTCTGGTGTCGGTGTCGGTACCGCTCGTCATCAAGCACGTGATCGACCTCGTCAGCCAAGGCAGCGGAA
>JAVEET010000069.1 GCA_030840295.1 Pseudonocardiales bacterium | reverse complement strand
CACGGGTTGGCCCCGTCGACGTTGCACCATGCCGACCGGGTACTCGCCACCAGCGCGGCGCAGATGGCCGTGACCGGCGTTGACATGGCCGATCCCGACGGCCGGTTGCCCACCGTGGCGGCCGAGTTTCCCGCCGTGTTCTCCGGCCGGGACGGAGGCCGCCGTGATGACTCCGAGCGGATATTCGCCTACAACAGCGGCTTGGTCGTCACCGACATCGCCCTCGGCCACCGATTCGCTCAGCTGGCAATCGCCGAGGGTCTCGGGACCGTGATCCCGCTATGGCGATAACTACCACCCAGCAGGTGGTCGACTTCCCAACCTTGCCCGCACGACGCAGCGCTCGGGTACGTCAAGTGATGCGGAGCCCGCTGCTCGACGAGCTATCACACGGCCTCGGCGGACCGTTCCACATATTGCTGCCCGATACCTTCGACGCAAACGTCGCTACCTTCGAATCGGTGCTGGCCGACGGCTGCGTCGACGCCCGGATTTACTATGCAAAGAAGGCGAACAAGGCCGCCTGCTGGATCGAACGGTGCGCCCGCCAGGACATCGGAGTGGACGTGTCCAGTGTCGGGGAATTGCGCGAGGCCATGTCGCACGGTGTTCGCGGCACCGACCTTGTGGTTACCGGCCCGGCGAAGTCCGATACGTTGCTGAGCATCGCGATCCTGCAGGACTGCCTGATCGCGATCGATGCCTTGGATGAGCTGGATCGCGTCATCCTGCTAGCCACCACGCTGCGCCCGGCCCACATTCTGCTGCGCTGGCTGCCGCCCGATCAGCCGGACAGCAGGTTCGGTCTGGACGACCACGAGATCCTTACGGCGTTACGGCGTTGCATCGACAGCACCTCGGTCATAGAGATGACCGGGTTCAGCTTTCATCTTTCCGGATACCGAATTCAGGCACGGGCGGACCTGGCCGGTCAGCTGATCGACCACTGCCTGCTCGCCCGGGCGTGGGGGCTTCGGGCTGACCGGATCAACATTGGTGGCGGCTTTGCCGTGGACTACGTCGACGCGCCGGATTGGCACCGCTTCACCTGCGATCAGCGCGCCGAACACTTCCATGCCGGCAAGACGTTCGAGGACTTCTACCCCTATCACTCGCCGATCGCCGGCGCTCGGGTGCTGCGGGCGGTGCTGGCGGCCCGCCCCGCCGGCGGGCACGCAAGTCTGGCCACCATGCTGCGTTCATCGGACACCACGCTGCTGCTCGAACCCGGTCGGGCATTGCTCGACCAGGCAGGCTTCACGGTGTTCCGGGTGCAGGGTGTCAAGGCCCGCGAATACGGCATCGTCACCGTTGACGGCACCAGCCTCAGCCTGTCCGAGCAGTGGTTCAACAGCGAGTACCTGCCGGAGCCGGTGCTGCTACCAGAGACCGGCGCCGAATCAGACGGGCCATTCCCGGCCTGCATCGGCGGCGCCAGTTGCCTAGAGGCAGACATGCTCAGCTGGCGAAAGATTCCGCTACCGCGTCGACCCAAAGTCGGTGATCTGCTCGTCTATCTCAACACAGCCGGCTACCAGATGGACTCGAACGAATCGACGTTTCACGAAGCGCCGCTACCGCCGAAGGTCGTATTGGACTGCGCCGACCGAATCCGTTGGCGCCTGGACCGGCATGCCCGGTAACCGAAGCTCCATCACTGGGGAAGTAGCGATGACCGCACGGACGCTGCACCGCCCGGCAATCGTCTCTCAGGTCTCCGATCTCATCGGCTACACGCCGTTGTTCGAACTCTGCCGCACCGAGACCGGCAGCCGGCTGCTGCTGAAACTCGAGCAGTACAACCCCACCGGGACGGCCAAGATCAGGATGGCACGCCAGATGGTGCTGGACGCCGAGAGCCGCGGTCAGCTGCGCTCCAACGGCCGGATCATCGAATCCACCTCGGGCAACACCGGTCTCGGACTGGCCGTGATCGCCGCTGAACGTGGGTACACCTTCACCGCGGTTGTCGACAACCACGCCTGCGCCGACAAGCTTCGCGGCATGAAGGCGCTAGGAGCCGAACTCGTCTACGTCGTCGACGACGGCGATGAGGAGTTGGCCACCGCCGCACGAGAGGAGCTTGCCGAGCAACTGGCCAGGGGTGCCGACAACACCATCTTCACCGAGCAGCACAACAATCCGAGCAACGCCATCGGCTACTACGACCTCGCGCGTGAACTCATTGACGCACTCGACGGACGCATCGATCAGCTCATCGGCGCGGTGGGAACCGGAGGCTCGCTGTGCGGAACCGCGTTGGAACTGCACCGGAGGATCGGTGCGATCACCGTGATCGGTGTTGAGCCGGTCGGTTCGATCGCCTTCGGCGGCCCCGGCGGTGAGTACTACCAGTCCGGCACCGGCACACCACCTGGTGTCGAAACCGGAGCTTTGGTCGACTTCGATCTGATCGACGACGGCGTGAACGTCTCCGACATCGACGCATTCGCGACCGCGCGGGTGGTGGCTGCCCGCACCGGGTTGCTGATCGGCGGCTCCGCCGGCGGGGTGGTGTTCGAGGCGCTGCGTCGACTGCCGTTTTCGGCTCCCGGAATCACCATGGTGGCGTTGGTCTGCGACGGCGGCGAGAAGTATCTCGACACCGTCTTCAATGACGAGTGGATGAGCGCCCGCAATCTCATCGATGCCGAGGCCGAACATGAAGTCGATGAGTTGCTCCGCAAGCTCCGGGGGATCTGATGCGCCCGGCTGATTACCTTCATGACAGCAAGTCGTTGGCCGCGCTTGCCGTCCCGCTCGCCCTGACGCAACTCGCGCAGGTGGCACTCACCACCACCGACACGGTGATGATGAGCCGGATCAGCGCCGAGGCACTGGCCGCAGGCGGGTTAGCCCTCGTGATCTTCAATCAACTACGCACGATGGGCGTCGGATTGCTCACTGCGGTCGGTAACCAGGTCGCGGCCGCCGCCGCCCGCGCCGAGGTTGTGCCGAAGGAGGCAGCTGACGGCCAGGGTGAATTACGTGAGCTCCTCCGAGCCGCGCTGGCGTTGGCGACCTTCGCCGGGGTGGTGGGGGCGATCCTGGTCGGCCTCAGCGGTGAGGCCATCGGCTGGTTGGGGCAGTCCCAGGAGGTGGTGGATCGGTCCCGTCCCGTGCTGTGGGCGTTAGCGCCCGGCCTGTTGCCGTGCCTGTGGTTTCAGGCGATCCGACAGGTTACCGTCGGCATGCGCAGACCCCAGGCCCTGCTGAAGATCACGCTGGCCTCCGTCGCGGGCAACGCCAGCCTGAACTGGGTACTCATCCACGGCACCTTCGGCCTGCCCCGGTTGGGCCTGGTCGGCATCGGGCTGGCGACGTCACTGATGTACCTGTTCTCAGGAGTTGCGCTGTACCTATCCGCCCGACGCGATCCGGAACTGGCGCCGCTACTGTCGCTGAGGATCTGGCACGCGCAACCATCGACGCTACGGCGACTCACCCGCCTCGGACTGCCGATCGCGGCGACCTACGGCTCTGAATCGGGCTTCTTCTCGGTGATCGCCTTGATCATCGGCACCTTCGGTGCCGCTGCCCTGGCCGCGCACGCCGCGGTGAATCAGCTGGTGTACATCGTGTTTCAGCTCGCGGTCGGGCTCTCACACGCCGCCTCGATCAGTGTGAGCCGTACCGTCGCGCTAGGACGCCCACAGGCTGCTGTGCGGCTGGCGCGAACCGCACTCGCCTGCGGCGCCATAGCGATGACGCTGGTGGCTGTGGTGTATCTACTCGAGCCGCACCTGGTCCTGCGGTTGTTCTTCGATCCGAATCGATCATCCGACGATGCGGCGTCGTCCATCGCGTCGAAGCTACTAATGATCGCTGCGGCACTGCAGTTTTTCGACTGCGCGCAGAACATCGGAATCGGCCTGCTGCGCGGGCTCGATGACACCGCCGGTGGATTCCGGATCACCCTGGTCGGCTACTGGCTGATCGGCCTACCCCTTGCCTGGTTGATGGGAAAGTCAACAGGCCACGACCCCGTCGGCGTATGGAGCGGCCTGCTGATCGGGCTGGCGGCGACCGCAACCCTGCTGCTGCGACGCTTCGCCAGGCGCTCGGCCGGCTCAGAGGGACCTGCGGTCAGTCTGTCGGGCGCCAACTGAAGACCGGTTTGCGCTTTTGAAGAAAAGCCGTCGGACCCTCGACACCATCCGGGCTGGTGGACCATTCGCCGTACCAACGCCGATGCAGCGCCTCGGCGTCGGCACCATCGGCGATCGCGTTGATCAGATCCTTCGACGCGGCCTGGGTCATCGGCGCCAGCGGCAGCATCGACGCAACGAGGTCTGCCACTTCGGCGTCGAGGGCTTCGGCCGGCACCACTTGGTTGACCAGCCCGATGCGCAGCGCCTCGGACGCGTCGATGGCAGCGGCCGTGAAAATCAGCCGTTTTGCCGCGGCAGGTCCGATCAGTTCCACCAGGGAACGAGTGGAGTTCACCGGGTAGACCACGCTGAGCTTGGCCGGCGGAACGCCGAAGATCGCCGAGGTGTCGGCGATCCGCAGATCACAGGCCACGGCGATCTGGTTGCCACCGCCCACGCAGTACCCGCGGATCTTGGCCACGGTCGGTACCGGCAGTCGCCGTAATGCCTCCTCGGCCTGGTAGACCGCGGCCTTCACGCTCGCGTCGTCCTCGGACAGCGCCGTAATGTCCGCGCCTGCGCAGAAGGACGACCCGGCGCCGGTCACAACCACGGCGCGGAGCTGGCGATCGGAGCGTAGCTCGGCGCAGATGGCCGACAGCTGTTGCCACATGCCGATTGTCAGGGCGTTGCGCTTGTCCGGACGGTCGATCGTCACCGTGGCCACCGACTCGATGATCTCGACCGTGAAGTTGGAGTACTCGCTCATCAGTCGAACCACACGATGACCGCGGCGTGGTCGCTCCACCGATCGGCGTAGGTCGCCGCCCGCCCGACCTCGGCCTTCACCGACCGCTCGGCCAGCCCCGCGGTGGCGATCTGGTAGTCGATACGCCAGCCGGTGTCGTTGTCGAAGGCCTTACCCCGCCAGGACCACCAGGTGTACGGCCCTGGACCCTCGCCTCCGTGACGGCGACCGAGATCCGTCCAGCCGGCGGCGAACCAGCCGTCGAGATATGCCTGTTCCGTCGGCAGGAATCCGGACTTGCCGAGATTGCCCTTCCAGTTCTTGAGATCGACCTCGCGATGGGCGACATTCAGATCTCCGGTGATGACTGCCTCGCCGAGGCCTGCGGCAGACCGGGCCGCGAGCTCGGTCATGCGGGCCGTCATCGCATCGAGGAAGCGGTATTTCTCATCCTGCCGCTCGGTCTCTGCCTCGCCGGTGTGCACGTAGGCCGAGACCGCGGTGAGCAGGCCATGCTCGGTCTGCAGGTCTGACTCGATCCAGCGCCCCTGACCGGTGAATCCCGGCAACCCGATCCGGGTCGCCACCGGCGGCCGGGCGGACAACACGGCTACCCCGGCCCGACCGGGGACGTCGGAGACGGCGTGGGCCGCGTGGTACCGGGACAGTCCAGTACCGGCCAACACCGTCAGCAGCTGTGCGTCATCGGCTCGGACTTCCTGCAGGCACAGCACGTCGGCAGCCAGCTCGGCCAGCCACGCGAGGCCGCCACGGCGCTGCGCGGCTCGCATTCCGTTGACATTGGCGCTCACCACAGAGAACACGAACAAATCCCATCACTTCGGCGGGTGCTGGCCCGATCATCGCGGGTGCTGGCCCGATGAGAGGTGAGTCTAGAAGCGACGCCGGACGGACCACCCGATGCGGGGGCGCCGGAGTCAGGTTGCGCTGCGCTCGCTGGCGGCCTGGAGATCGGAGTACGGCGCGGGCCGCTGGCCATCGTGCAGGCTGCGGGCGTCGGCGATCGGACGGCCCGAGCGCAGTAACTCACGCCATTGCTCGAGGCTCCAATGCGCTGGTTTGGTGCTGGCCAGGAACTCCTCGAGCACCGCCACGAAGCGTTCTGGCTGGGCGTGGAAGGGGAAATGGCCTGCCCCGGCGAAGATTTCGAGCTGGCTACCCGGCATCGCGGCATGCGCCCGGTGAGCGTGATCGACCGGCAGCACCCGATCGCGGGACCCCCAGACCAGCAGGGTGGGCATGCCTTTGGCCAGGTAGCAGCGGTCGAGCATGGTGACCACCTGCCCCCGCCAGTCCACCACGGCACGAAGAGTGCGGATGAAGGCAGATCGTGCATGGGCATCCGGCAACGAGTCGACCAGACGTAGCAGATCCGGGGCGTCCTTGCCCAGGCCGGTGTCCAGCAGCTGCAGGGCCTTGACCACGACCGCGGTGTGCAGTCGTGCTCCGGGCAGGCGGAGGGCAGCCAACGCCAGGTCGGCGCCCGGAATGGCGACCGCCCGCAGGATCGGATTGACTCCGCGGCCGACTCCCCCGGTGCTGACCAGAGCCAACCGCTCGGTCCGCTCCGGGAACTGGTAGGCGAACTGCATCGCCACCCCGCCGCCGAGCGAGTGCCCCACCAGGCTGACCCGGTCGATGCCGAGGGTGCCGAGCAGATCTCGCATGCCATTTGCGTAGGCGGCGACCGAGTAATCGGCCCGCGGCTTGTCGGACTGGCCATGGCCGAGCAGATCAGGTGCGATGACCAGATGGTTGCGGGCCAGGGCCGACATCACCGGCAACCAGGTTGTCGAGCTGTCCCCGATGCCATGGATGAGCAGCAGCGGCGGTCCCTGCCCAGCGATCCGGAAGACCCGCCGGTAGCCGTGCACCACCTGGGCGCGCACCTCGATATCCCGTACCGGTCGCAAGTTGACCGTACGGTCGGACCCAGCACGGTCGGACCTAGCACGGTCGGACCCAGCATCTGAGGAGTTAGTCCTCGGCATGGCCAGACGATAGGCGTTCAACGCGGCGATTGGGTTTCCGGCGTGTTGCGGACCTTCCACCGGCACTAAAGAACGTTGAGGGGTGTTACCGGGTCAGCGCATCGCTTTCTGCAGGTTGGCATCGATCGCCGCGAGGAAGTCCTCGGTGGTCAACCAGGGACTGTCTCTCGAGATCAGCAGCGCGAGGTCCTTGGTCATCTGGCCACCCTCGACCGTTTCGATGCAGACCCGCTCCAGGGTCTCGGCGAACTCGGTGACCTCCGGGGTGTTGTCCAGCTTGCCGCGGTGGGCCAGGCCCCGGGTCCAGGCGAAGATCGACGCGATCGGGTTGGTCGAGGTCGGGTTGCCCTTCTGGTGCTCGCGGTAGTGGCGGGTGACCGTGCCGTGTGCGGCCTCGGCCTCCACCGTCTTTCCGTCCGGGGTGGCCAGCACCGAGGTCATCAGGCCGAGGGATCCGAAACCTTGGGCCACGATGTCGGACTGCACGTCACCGTCGTAGTTCTTGCAGGCCCAGACGTAGCCGCCCTCCCACTTCAGTGCCGACGCGACCATGTCATCGATCAGCCGGTGCTCGTAGGTGAGGCCGGCCGCCTCGAAGTCGGCCTTGAACTCGGCTTCGAAGATTTCCTCGAAAATGTCCTTGAAGCGGCCGTCATAGCCCTTGAGGATGGTGTTCTTGGTGGAGAGGTAGACCGGGTAGTTGCGCTGCAGACCGTAGTTCAACGACGCCCGGGCAAAGTCTCGGATCGACGCGTCCAGGTTGTACATCGCCAGCGCCACGCCGGGGCCGGGGAACTCGAAGACGTTGAGTTCGGTCGGTTCGCTGCCGTCCTTCGGTGTGAAGGTGAGGGTCAGGGTTCCCTCACCTGGCACCTTGAGATCCGTCGCGCGGTACTGGTCGCCGAACGCGTGGCGACCGACCACGATGGGCTTGGTCCAGCCCGGTACCAGGCGCGGCACGTTTGCCATGATGATCGGCTCGCGGAAGATCACGCCGCCGAGGATGTTGCGGATCGTGCCGTTGGGCGACTTCCACATCTTCTTGAGACCGAACTCCTCGACCCGGGCCTCGTCCGGCGTGATCGTCGCGCACTTGACGCCTACCCCATGCCGCTTGATGGCATTTGCCGCGTCGACGGTGACCTGGTCGTCGGTGGCGTCGCGATGTTCGATGCCGAGGTCGTAGTAGTCGAGGTTCACGTCCAGATACGGGTGGATCAGGCGGTCCTTGATGAACTGCCAGATGATGCGGGTCATTTCGTCGCCATCGAGTTCGACGACCGTTCCTACCACCTTGATCTTGGACATCTACAGCCTCTCTCATCGGATCTGTTCGACGCGCGCGACGGCTGACGGTCCTCGAAGGACCCGGAGTCCGAGATAGCCGCCGGTTCTGATGGCAGACTACTGACCGGCCCGGGTGTGCACGCCAGCAGATCTGGGTTGAGCGCTCACGGTCACACTGCGCAGTCTGGTCGGCTAAGTTCGGTAGCCATGACCGACAACGCCGCCACCGCCGCCGACGCACCAGCCGGGATTCGGAAGCCGACGCCGGTGGACGACCTGGCCGAGGAGTTCCTGAGCCGCCAGGCTGAGCTGGACCCCCTGATGGCGACGTACATCGGTCTGAGCGGACATGACACCGAACTGCCCGACCTCTCCCCCGATGGTCTGCAGGCCCTCGACGCCCTGGCCGCCCGGACGCTGTCCGCAGTTGCCGATCAGATCCCGGCCGACGACGTGGACCGGGTAACGATCCGGGCCCTGACCGAGCGCCTGGTCCTGCAGCGCGAGCTGCACGCGGCCGGAACCGACCTCTCGGACCTGAAGAACATCGCCAGCCCGGTCCAGGGGGTGCGGAACGTCTTTGATCTGATGCCCACGTCGGCGCCGCAGGACTGGGCCGATATCGCGGCACGTCTCGGTGCGATTCCCGACGCAATGGACGGCTATATCGCTTCCCTGCGACTGGCGGCGAGCCGGGGCGACGTGGCACCGCAGCGCCAGGTCAAGGCCTGCGTCACCCAGTGCCGGGACAACCTCGGCCCCACCGGGTTCTTCGTCGAATTCGTCCGAGGCGCGGGCGGGAGCGTCGCCGACGCCAGCGCCGGGACGGCCCAGCTACCCCCGTCACTGGAGGCTGACCTGGTTCGCGGCTCCGAGGCAGCTCAGTCGGGCTACCGGAAACTCGCCGACTTCCTGGCCGAGGAGCTCATGCCACTAGCGGTGGACTCAGATCCAGTCGGACGGGATAAGTACCAGCTGTTTTCCCGGGAGTTCCTCGGCGCCACGGTTGACCTCGAAGAGACCTACTCCTGGGGAATCGAGGAACTGGCCCGGATCGACCAGCTCATGTCAGATACCGCCAACCGCATCAAACGGGGTGCTTCGGTGCCGGCGGCGATCGCTCAGCTGGACGCCGACCCAGCCCGCAAGCTCGCGGGCACCGCCGCCTTGCAGGCCTGGATGCAGGACACCTCGGATCAGGCCGTTCAGGCGCTGGCCGATACCCATTTCGACATCCCGGGGCCGATCCGGACCCTGGAGTGCCGGATCGCGCCCACCCACACCGGCTCCATCTACTACACCGGGCCCTCCGAGGACTTCAGCCGCCCCGGCCGGATGTGGTGGTCCGTTCCCGAGGGCGTCACCGAGTTCACGACGTGGCGGGAGCTCACCACCGTCTACCACGAGGGGGTGCCGGGTCACCATCTGCAAGTCGCGCAGACCGCGTACCGGCGGAACCTCCTCAACAGTTGGCGCCGGCTGGCTTCCTGGACGTCAGGTCACGGTGAGGGCTGGGCCCTGTACGCCGAATGGCTGATGGCCGACCTTGGCTTTCTCGACGACCCCGGGGACTTCCTGGGGATGCTGGACGGTCAGTCGTTGCGGGCCGCCCGGGTCGTGATCGACATCGGGGTGCACTGCGGTTTCCAGGCACCATCGGAGGTGGGCGGCGGTGCCTGGACCTACGACAAGGCCTGGCGGATGCTATCGACGCATTCGACGATCGCCGAGCCGATCCTGCGCTTCGAACTCGACCGCTATCTGGGATGGCCCGGACAGGCACCCGCTTACAAGATCGGTGAGCGTCACTGGTTGCAGTTGCGGGAGGAGATGAAGGCACGCGAGGGCGACACGTTCGATCTCAAGTCTTTCCATCGCCGAGCACTGGACGTCGGTGGCGTAGGTCTTGACGTCCTTCGGGCGGCGGTACTGGGTGAGCTCTGACCGGGCAGCTGCCAGAAGCCGGCCGTGACTTCCGCGACCTCCGCACGGACGGCGCACGTCATCGTCTGCGGGCTCAACGATGTCGGTCTACGAATCGTCGAGCAGCTGCAGAGCGCAGGCGAGCGGGTCCTGGTGATCGATGACGACGCCGATGCCCGTCTGCAGCGCATCGCGGCCGGGCTCGGGGTGCAGGTGCTGTCCGAAGACGCCCGGCGCGGCAGCGTCCTCACCGAGGCCGGAATCGAGGCTGCCACGGCCCTGATCTGTGTCGCCGACCGCGATCTGGAGAACCTCGAGGTCGCGTTGCTGGCCCGGGAGCGGTTTCCCGCTCTGCGGGTGGTGCTGCAGTTGAGCAATGCCTCCGTCGGCCGCGCCGTTTCCCGGCTGACCGGCCCCGGGACCGTTCTCGACGCAGCCGCCCTCGCGGCACCGTCCTTCGTCGAGGCCAGCCTGCGTCGCACGGAACATCAGCTCATTCTGGGCGGCGAGAGCTTCGTCGTCACCGAACGGCTGGTCGAGCACGCGGCCGACCTGCGCAGCGCGTTCGGCGACCTGGCTCCGATTGCGGTGAGCCCGGCCGACGGTTCCGAGCTGATCGCCTGTCCGGGCCGCGACCTGCTGGTACAACCCGGAGACCGGGTCACACTCGTCGGCGCCGCCAATGATTTCGCAGAACGCCGAGCCTCGAGTGACGCCGGGCTGCTCGCCGTCCCCTCCGGCATCTCCCCGCTGCAGGCCGCGCAGCGCGGCTGGCAGGTGGTTCGCGGCAGGCTGACCGACATCGAGCGGGCATTCTGGCTGACGTTGCTGGCTCTCGGTGGTGTCGGCGTGCTGTCCATCCTGTTGCTCATGCTGAACTACCACGGTGCGGACAAGCGACGGATGGGCATCATCGACGCCACCTACTTCACCGTCGAGACCCTGACCACGGTTGGCTTCGGCGACTTCTACTTCGCGCGGCAGCACACCTGGCTGCGAATGTGGGCGATCTTGCTGATGATCCTGGGCGCGACCCTGGTCACCATCCTGTACGCCCGGCTGACCGATCTGCTCATCACCCGTCGTATGGCGGCCACCGCCGGCCGGCGGAAGGCCAGCGGCCTGCGCGAGCACGTCATCCTGATCGGGCTGGGCTCGGTCGGCCTGCGGGTGCTGGAGCAGCTGCGGGCCGAACGCCGCGATGTCGTCGTGCTCGAACGCGACGAGCACAACCGGTACCTCAACACGGCTCGCGAGATGGGCGTGCCCATCATCATCGGAGATTCGACCCTGCGACAGAACCTGCAGGCCGCGAACCTGGATACGGCCAGCGCGGTAGCGGTCCTGACCAGCAACGATCTGGCCAACATCGAGACCGGACTGGCCGTCGATGATCTGCTGGGCCAGCGAAGCGCGGAGGTACCGGTAGTCCTTCGGGTCTTCGACCGGCAGCTGGCCGCCACCATCGAACGAAACTTCGGATTTCGCCATGTCCGCTCGACGTCGGCGCTGGCCGCCCCCTGGTTCGTCGGCGCCGCCCTCGGGGTGACGATCCTCAACACCTTCTATGTGCAGGATCAAGCATTCCTGATCGGCATGCTCACCGTGACAGCCGGCGGCGGCCTGGCCGGCCGGCCGATGAGTGATCTGAACGAGCGGATCCGGGTCATCGCCATCAGCCGGGCGTCCGGTCACAACGCCGAGAGCACGCCCGATGTCGATGGTGCGAGGCTGGAACACCCACCGCGCCGTGACACCCGCTTCGCCTCGGGAGATCGGGCCTACCTGGTGGGACGCTATGAGGAACTGCTCTCCGTGCTGCGCCGCGAGAAGGGCGTATGACTCCTCACTGCGTGGACGCGGGTCGCCCGTCGCGGGGCCCGAAGGTGGTCAGGGCTTCAAAGTCCGAGGCGCGGGAGTTCAGGAAGTAGTCGGTCCATTCGTCGACGTCGGGATAGCTGGAACTGTCGCGAATCAGAGTCCGGGCCTGCTCGATATCGAAGTCGGTCCGACGCAGCTGAACCGGCCCACGGCTGAGTAGCGCCCAGTACGCCCCGGCGCCACCGTAGGGCATGCCGATGCTGCCGGAATTCATCACCAGCCGCCGATCCACCAGCCGGACGAAGGGCATGTGGCTGTGTCCACAGACAACCGTGCGGATCCGTCCGTCGAGCTCACCGAACACCTCGGACCACCACTCCATCCGGCTGTCCACGAGCACGACCTCGTCGTCATCCCTCGGCGATCCGTGGCAGAACAGCACCGGCCCGAAGCCGGCGACGTCGACGGTGACCGGATGCGGGAGGCCGGCGAGGAGCTCGATCTGATCAACGCGCAGCTGCGCGGCCGCCCAGGGCGCGATCGGGTCAGGTGGGTCCCCGTGCCCACCGCGCGCCCAGTCGACCAGCTCACGATCGGCGTTTCCGCGCACCAACAGAACCCGCTCGCCGAGCTCCACCAGCCGATCGAGAACTTCGACCGGTTGGGGACCGGCCGCGATATCACCGGTGACGATGATTCGCTCTGCCGCGCGAACATCGGGCTCCGCGAGCACGGCATCGAGGGCGGGCAGCACACCATGGATATCGGAGAGAACAGCGACCGAGCTCAGCATGAACTCGAGCCTGGCGCAGTTTCGGCCGGTCGGCAATCGATGTTCTCGCGTAGCGCAACGCAACGAGCTGCACCCCATCGCCTCGTCGCCTCGACACTCATGGCGGTCGAGGCGACGAGCGGTTACGAAGAGGGGTTGCCCGTGACGTTCAGCGGACTCCCGGCCAGTTCGCCTCGCTCACCTGCCCGCCCGCTACCGACACGCTGAGCCGCACGGGACCGTCCGGGCGGAGATAAACCTCGTAGCTACCTTCCTGCAGCTGGCCGAAGACCGCCGAGTACTGCATCCGGTTGTCGACGGGTCGGCCCACGACACCCACGTGCACCGGGTGCGGCTCGTTGGGTCCGTGAGATCCGACCGGCCGGACCTCGATCTCGCACCCCTCCAGCGCGGTCGGCATCATGAGCACCAAGGCGCCGATATCGTCGCCGATGTCGAGCAGCACCGAGCCCTGGCCGGCATGGCTGTTGTTTTCCGTCACAGCGCTGATCCCCCTACGTGGCCGGCGTGCCGGGCAGGGTCTGGTACCCACCGGCCGGCGTTCCGAGATACGGAAGCGCTGGAAGATAAGGGGAATTGGTGTTGGAGGTGCCGTCGTTCAGGCCGGCCGAGGCTGGGTCCGGCTTGTAGGACGGGTCGACCAACGGGATCGTGGCGCCGGCTATGGCCCGCAGCTCGATGGCTACGACGTCGTCGATCACGCGGCGGCCGTTGGGGAATCCAGCGAAGTCGCCTCCCAGGATGCCTAGCACGCTCGGCTTGGTCGCCGGTGGCACCGCGAGATTGAGCCGCAGCATGTCTGCCAGCACCGGTCCGGTGTAGTTCTGAAACACCTTCAACACCGGGGTTGGTATTCCGGTCAGCAGGATCGCCTGCAGGTCGGCGCGAGGCTTGCCGTACTCGGCCAGGTTGGGAAAGACGCCCGGGTACAGCACCGGAAGCAGGCCTGCCAGTTCTGGCTTCGTGACGTACTTGGCGAACGAACCGTCCGAGTGCGGTTCCAGGGCGTTCCAGCGGTCCTTGTCCGCCATCGGCACGATCACTTCGTTGAACAAAGGATTTCCCAACCGGGACACCT
>JAVEET010000063.1 GCA_030840295.1 Pseudonocardiales bacterium | reverse complement strand
ACCACGCCCACGATTCCGGAGGCCGCGCCGCTGGCTCCGTACCGGCCGACTACGCCGATCTGACCGTTCCGGACGGCGCCCTGGAGCCGAAGGGCCTCAGCCGCCGCCGGATGCTGCAGGGTCTGGGCCTGCTCGGCGCCGCGGGTGCCGCCGCGTCCTTGCCGGCGTTGCCGGCGGTAGCCTCCACCGTGTCGGACGAGGCCAGATCAGGTCAGGGCCCAGCGGTCACCGACGACGGCAGGAAATACCGCTGGCTGGCCGGTGACCACCACATTCACACGACGTACTCCCGTGACGCGCTTTACCTGGTGGACGACCAGGTCTCCAAGGCGACCAAATACGGGCTGGACTGGATGGTCATCACTGACCACGGCAACGTCGCGCACGAGAAGCTGGCGATCGACCAGATCACCCCGAAGATCGCCGAGGCCCGCAAGCAATACCCGACGCTGGTGTTCCAGGGCCTGGAATGGAATGTCCCGGGCGCCGAGCACGCGACAGTCATCGTCCCGCCCACCAGCGAGACCGTCGGCTTCCTGCACGACTTCGAGCGATTCTGGGACGGCGACATCCTCGCCAAGAACCAGAACCCGACCGGCCCGGCGGTTTTCACCGACTCGGTGGAGAACACGCCTGCCGCGGAACTGCAGGCGATCATCGGGCTGAACTGGATCAAGAGCCAACTGCTCGCCGGACGAGTACCGGCCACGCTGGTGCTGGCCAACCACCCGATGCGCAAGGGTCAGGTCAGCCCGCACGAGGTCCGGCAGTGGCGGGAAACCGCTCCGGACGTGATCGTCGGCTGGGAAGGTGCGCCCGGTCATCAGGCCACCGGAATCCCGCTGCCGGGCGGTCCGGGTGGCGCTCGGGGGGAGTACGGCAACAGCCCCAATCCCAACTCGTTCCCGGGCTACTCGCCGAATTTCTATCGCACCTGGGGTGGTTTCGACTACGCGACCGCCCAGGTTGGCGGCCTCTGGGACAGCCTGCTGGCCGAGGGCCGGCCGTGGTGGATCACCGCGAACTCCGATGCCCACCAGGTGTTCGGTGACACCCACGCGCTTCCGGCCGGTGCGGGTTCGACCGACTACTACCTGGCCAACGGCAACCGGGGCGTGCGGGTGGACACCGGCAAACCCATCACGACCTACAGCGACTTCTGGCCGGGCTTCTACAGCCGAACGGTCGTCGGCGCGGCCGGCCGCGACTATCTGGATGTGATGGAAGCGTTGCAGAAGGGCCGCTCTTACGTCGTACACGGCAACCTCGTCGACGCGGTCGATCTGCGGGTCCGGACCACCCACGGCCCAGGGGTGACGGTCGGCGCCAGGACGTCGGTTCGGGCAGGAGAGTCCATCACGGTGGACATCACCATCGACCTGACCCGCAAGCCCAACTTCAACGGTGAGCTGCCCAAATTGGCGCGGGTCGATCTGATCGCCGGCCGGATCACCGGGCCGGTGGCCGGAGACGCCCGTGACGCCTTGTCGACGTCCGAGACCGCGGTCGTCCAGTCGTTCGAGATCTCGACAAAGGCCAGCAAGTCGGTGACCTTCCGCCATGTGCTGCGCAATGTCGACGGCCCGATGTTCATCCGGGCGCGCGGGACTGACGCCCGGCGCAACGACTCGGCCGGCAACCCGCTGATGGACGTCGTGGGCCAGGCCGATCCGTGGCAGGACCTGTGGTTCTACACGAACCCGGTTTTCGTCGACCTGCGCCGGTGACCGGTTCGGACCTGGAGCTCGGCACTGAAGGAAACAGCTGGCTGGGTATCGATCGAGCTGATGCAAGTCATGAGCACCTGGAACATGACCTGTCCAGGTGCTCGGGACCCTCGGCGAGGTGCCGGAGATCCGCTACGTCGGAACGCGCATGGTTCGAGGTGATGAGCCGCATTGGGCCGCCAGCATCGAGCTGGTGGCCGCTGATCCGGCGGCGGCCGGTGCGCTCGCGGGCCGACTGGCCACCGCGTTGGATCAGTTGGATTGCGCCGGAGATCATCTGGCGGTCTTCTCCGACCCCCACCAGCCGAAACACCAGATCGGCGAGGCCGGGCGGACGGCGGTGGCCGCGCTGGCCACGGCTGGGCAGCCGGCTGCTCTGGTCGGGGCTGAACGCGGGCGGCTGTCGGCCTACGCCGCGGCGGCCGGCTTGCGGGATCGCCTCGACACCCGCGTCGTCAGGTTCCCCGGTCAACTGGATCTGCCGACCGAGTTGACCCGTGCCGAACTGCTGGGCGGGACGCCGATCGCGGACCTGATAGGCACCGGATCCATCGTCTCCGACGATGCGGTGCTGCGGACCTACGGGCACGTCCGGCCGAGCTTTATCGCCGGCGAGCTGGTTCTCGTGGTGATGCCAGACGCCGATGACGGCGCCACGGTACGGCCGTTCGAACTGCCGGTGCCCAGTCAGTGCTGTGAAACTCCGGAGCAGTTCGACGCCCGCTGGCGCAGCTATCTCGAAACGTCGGCGGCGGCCAAACTCATCTAGTTGCAGGCCCCGGGAGGGGGCGAGGCGGCCGAAGGCTCTCGACGAGACGATCGTCTCGTCGTGAGCCTTTGAGCAATGGGGGCGGCTTGTGCGACACTTGACCCATGTTCTCCGTCCCGCTCGTCGCTCGCCTGCATGTCGACCTGCAGCGCGTCGTCAGCGCGGCGTGTCGAATGTCCTGACCGCGACCCCGGCCTGTGTTGCCCGCGTCGCA
>JAVEET010000037.1 GCA_030840295.1 Pseudonocardiales bacterium | reverse complement strand
TCGGCGACCGGCTTGGCGACGCAGCCGGTCAGAGCGGCAGCCGCTAAGCAGACGGCCACACCTGAGGCTAGGACGGGCATGATTAGCCGTGGAATGCGCATCGCGACGATTGTCACCAAAGATCCTGTGAGTTGTGGAGGGCGCGCCGCGCTAGAGTTGAGCGGAACACACTCAACTTTCGTCTCGTTTACAAAGGTGGGCAGGGCTTGCCGGCACCCGGCAAGACCTTCAGAACTGAGCACGAGTAGGGGGAACCACGCGATATGGACCTGACCACACGCAGTCAACAAGCCGTTTCCTCGGCAGTCCGGATGGCAGCAGAGCGCGGGAATCCAGCGGTCGAACCGGCACATCTGGCCGCGGCGCTGCTGTCGGACGAACAGGGATTGTCCCGTCCGATCCTGCAGGCCATCGGCATCGATCCGGCGACGCTCGCGCGCTCGGTCGACATGGTCATCGCGGCGTTGCCCGCTGCCGCCGGCTCGACGGTCGCCGCGCCACAGCCGTCCCGGTCCTTCCTGTCGGTGCTGTCGGCCGCCGAGCGGGTGGCCAAGGACGCGACCGACGAGTACGTCTCGGGCGAGCACTTGTTGTTGGCGCTCGCCGAGGTCGCCAGTGACGTCAGCGGCAGCTTCACCCGAGCCGGAGCGACACCGGACGCGCTCCGGGCGGCGTTGGCTCAGGTCCGCGGCTCGACTCGGGTCACCTCCCCCGACCCAGAAGGCACTTACCAGGCGCTCGAGAAGTACGGCGTCGACCTCACGGCCGCGGCTCGCGACGGCAAGCTGGACCCGGTGATCGGCCGGGACGCCGAGATCCGCCGGGTCGTTCAGGTGTTGAGCCGCCGGACCAAGAACAACCCGGTGTTGATCGGTGAACCAGGTGTCGGCAAGACGGCGGTCGTCGAGGGCCTGGCCCAACGAATCGTCGCCAACGACGTCCCGGAATCGCTTCGCGGCCGCACGCTGGTGTCGCTCGATCTGGGCGCCATGGTCGCAGGAGCCAAGTACCGGGGCGAGTTCGAGGAACGGCTCAAGGCTGTTCTGACCGAGATCAAGGATTCGGACGGGCAGATCCTGACCTTCATCGATGAGCTGCACACGGTCGTCGGCGCGGGGGCGTCGGGGGAGGGTGCGATGGACGCCGGCAACATGCTCAAGCCAATGCTGGCCCGCGGCGAACTGCATATGATCGGCGCTACCACGCTTGACGAGTTCCGCGAGCACATCGAGAAAGACGCCGCTCTGGAAAGGCGATTCCAGCAGGTCCTGGTCGGTGAACCGTCCGTCGAGGACACCATCGGGATCCTCCGCGGGCTCGCCGGACGATATGAGGCCCACCACAAGGTGTCCATCTCCGACGGCGCGCTGGTGGCTGCGGCGACCCTGTCCGACCGTTACATCACCTCGCGGTTCCTGCCCGACAAGGCCATCGATCTGATCGACGAGGCCGCCTCCCGGCTGCGGATGGAGATCGACTCCCGCCCCGTCGAGATCGACGAGCTGCAACGCGCGGTGGACCGGTTGAAGATGGAAGAGCTTGCGCTGTCGAAGGAAACCGATCCCGCATCCGGTGCCCGGCTGGAGGCGCTACGGATCGAACTCGCGGACAAGGCCGAGGAACTCGATGCGCTCAACGCCCGCTGGGAGCGCGAGAAGTCCGGGCTCAACCGGGTGGGTGAGCTGAAGGAGAAACTGGACGCGCTGCGAACCCAGGCCGACCAGGCCAAGCGCGACGGTGACCTCGAGTCCGCGTCCCGGCTGGAGTACGGCGAGATCCCGGCCCTGGAAAAGGAGCTGGCCGAGGCCGCGGCCGAACCGCAGCCGATCGACGTGCTGGTCAAGGAGGAGGTCACCGCCGACGACATCGCTGAGGTGATCGCGGCCTGGACCGGTATTCCCGCGGGCCGCCTCATGGAAGGCGAGACCGCCAAGCTGCTCCGGATGGAGGACGGCCTCGCCGCCCGGGTCAAAGGACAGAAGCGTGCCGTGCAGGCCGTGTCGGATGCGGTCCGGCGGGCTCGAGCCGGAATCTCGGACCCGAACCGTCCCACCGGATCCTTCCTGTTCCTGGGTCCGACCGGGGTGGGCAAGACCGAACTGGCCAAGGCATTGGCCGAATTCCTGTTCGATGACGAGCGGGCGATGGTGCGCATCGACATGAGCGAGTACTCGGAGAAGCACTCGGTGGCGCGGCTGGTCGGTGCACCACCCGGCTACGTCGGCTATGACGAGGGTGGCCAGCTGACCGAGGCGGTCCGCCGCCGGCCGTACAGCGTGGTGCTGTTCGACGAGGTGGAGAAGGCTCATGCCGATGTGTTCGACGTGCTTTTGCAGGTGCTCGACGACGGGCGGCTGACCGATGGTCAGGGCCGGACGGTCGACTTCCGGAACGTGATCCTGGTCCTCACCTCGAACCTCGGTTCCCAACTGCTGGTTTCCGACCTGTCCGGCGAATCGGCAGACTCCAAGACCGAGGCCGTGCTCGAGGTCGTGCGGTCACACTTCAAGCCCGAGTTCCTCAACCGGCTCGATGACATCGTGGTCTTCGACCAGCTCACCACCGAGGAACTCAGCGGCATCGTCGACGTGCAGCTGACCGCATTGTCCAAACGGCTCTCTGGCCGGCGCCTTTCCCTCGATGTCACCGACGCCGCACGCGAATGGCTGGCTATCAACGGCTTTGATCCGCTGTACGGAGCTCGGCCGCTACGCCGGCTCATCCAGACCGCGATCGGTGACCAGCTGGCCCGGGCCCTGATCGCCGGTCAGATCACCGACGGCGACACGGTGAGCATCGACGTGACCGACGACCGTTCGCAATTGACGATCACCGCGCACCCTTAGCGGGGTCGGTTCACTCGGGCTGGGCGGCCGGCAGGACGCCCAGCCACCGCGTGATCGAGGCCTGATAGAGGGCGATCAGGCTGGCCAATGCCACCAGGCCGAGCGCGATCGGGATGAACGGTGGTACCGAGGGCTGCCGCCACCAATACACGCTGAGCCCGACGACCGCCCAGTTCGCGGCCGTCAGGGCAATCCGCCCGGTGATCTTGCCCGACATCACGGCGATCGCCCCACCGATGAGGGCCACGGCGATCCCGAAGTCGAGCACGCCGAGCAGGACGTAGGTAGCATCCTGCCCCCGGTAGAAGGACCGATCGCCGCCGTCGAGGTTATTCGAGATGTTGATGACTGCTATGACCAGCAGGCCGAGTACCGCGATGAGCACGCCCAGCACGATGGCCGCGACGCCGACGGTGACCACAATTCCCGGCGTCTGCCGGTGCACCTGGAGTAACGCGGGGCGCCGGGCAGGCCGCGCGACCGCTGCCGGGCCGGTGCCGCGTGGCACGAAGAGCGCGACGTCGTCGGGAACCGGCTGCTCGTAGAACGGATCGGTGAGTTGCCCGCGATACGGATCGGCCACGGGTGACGTCGCCAATTCCCGCGCGTCTGCCGGACCTGTAACGGTTCGCCGGAGCACCGGGTCCCGGCTGAGATCGCTAGCTGGCGCCATAACAGTCACCGTAGTCGCCAGCTACGCGGCGGTGCACGCCTCGGCTTGGCTTGCCCTCGGGTGAAATTCCGATAGGTTCGGCGCCAGCGCGCGGATTCCGGTTTGCCGGCTCTAGGCGTGGGTATATCGAGAGAACCTTCCATGCGTCGACCTCAGGAGACACGACAGATGACCCAGTGGGGAAATGACCCGGGCGCCGGTTCGGGCGATCAGGACAAGCCGTCGCAGCCCGACCCGTGGGGTCAACCGCAGTCAGATCAGCCGCCTGCCCAGCAGCCACCAGCCCAGCAGCCACCAGCCCAGCCGCCCGCGCAGCCGGAACGGCCGGCTCAGCAGCCCCCTCAGCCTGATCCCTGGGCCCAGCCCGGTCAGCCGCCCCAGCCCAGCCAGCCTCAGTACGGCCAGCCCAGCTATGGCCAGCCAGGTCAGCCGTCCCAGCCGCCTCAGTACGGCCAGCCGCCGCAGTACGGTCAGCCGGGCCAGCCGCCGCAGTACGGCCAGCCGCCGCAGTACGGCCAGCCCAGCTATGGCCAGCCAGGTCAGTACGGCCAGCCCAGCTATGGCCAGCCAGGTCAGTACGGCCAGCCGCCATACGGACAGCAGCCATACGGACAGCCGCCGTACGGACAGCAGCCATACGGACAACCCGGTGGATACGGCGCGGCCCCCGCCTACTCGGCTTACGGCCAGACGGGTCCCGCGGCGGGGAGCTCCCCGGCCAGCATGGGAAGCCGGTTCCTGGCTCTACTGATCGACTGGGCCATCGTCTTCATTCCCTACATAATCCTGTACGTCATCTTCGCCGCCGCCTTCGTCAAGTCGGCGACCTCGAGCTATGACCCGCAGACCGGTACCTTCTCCTCCACGGGCCGCACCGGCGGCGGTGCGCTGCTACTGCTCGAGTTGATCTGGATTGTGGCCGCATTCGCCTACTTCGGTTACTTCAACGGCGTGAAGCAGCAAACCATCGGCAAACGAGCGATGAAGATCAAGGTCGTGGACGCCAACACCGGCGGTCCCATCGGCTTGGGCAAGGCGCTGCTGCGCTACCTGGTGCTGTCAATTACGGGCGCGATCTGCACCATCGGGTACTGGTCGCCGTTCTTCGACAGTACGAAGCGGTATCAGGGCTGGCATGACAAGGCGGCATCGTCCTTCGTCGTCACGGCTCCTCAGTAACCGGCGGGCGCGTCGCTTGAGCTCCACACAGCAGCCCGTTCGAGCCACTCCCGCGGCGCCCTTGGTCACCGCGGGAGTAGGCCTCGCGGCGCTCGGCGTGCTCTACAACATCAATCCCAACACCACGCACGTCCCGCTGTGCCCACTGCACGCGCTGACCGGCCTCAATTGTCCCCTCTGTGGTGCCACCAGGGCCACCTACGCCCTGCTGCACGGGGATGTCGCTACGGCACTGCACGACAACGCGCTGTACGTAGCCGGCATCCCGTTCCTGCTGGTGCTGTGGTGGCGTTGGTACTGCGACAATCGCAACGGAACTCCGGGCATAGCCCGGCTGCCTGCCTACCTGTCGCGGTCCTTGATCGTGCTGGCGATCGTTTTCGGGATCACCCGGAACCTGCCGTTCGGAGCGTGGCTGTCGCCACCGGGATGAGCAGCCTCAACTCGCCGGTACTGTGCTCGACATGAGCAACGAGTCCTCGCCGCCCGCTGAGACGGCCGCAAACCTGCCTGGGCCCGTCGTGGACGACGCGAGTGAGACGGCGGCAACTGGTGATCGGCCCAGAACGGTCGACTTGGCCTGGTACGCGATCATTGCCCGGTGCGTGCTGGTCATCGCGTTCGCGCTATCACTGTTCTCCGCACGCACCGACCTGGTGGCCAGCATCCGGACCAGTGCCCAGGCCAAGGGCTGGACCGACGAGCACATCAACAGCGCTTTCGACAGCTCCGTCCGGACCAACCTCCTGATAGCGATCGTGGGGTCGGTACTGATCATGCTCGTCGCCAAGTACATCCGGGACGGCCGGAACTGGGCGCGCTGGCTCTTCACCATCCTCGTGGTGCTGCCCTTCAGCCCGCTGTCCGACGTCGCGCGGATCATCGGCTTCACCGCCAGCGTCCCGATTCTCGTCCGCGTGCTGTCCGTCCTCACCGGTGTGGCTGCGCTGGCGGCCGTTGTGCTGTTGTTCGTCGGGCCGTCCAAGGCCTATTTCCGCAAGCCGGCCACCGCAGACGGCGGAGCAACCCCGGCATCCCCCTTCGGTGGCCTGTTCAAGCCCCGACCGGTTGCCGCGCCCGCGAGCAATTCGCCCGCCAAGCCGGGCAAACCCGCGGTTCGTGGTAAGGCCAGGTCTTCGGTGGCCGATGGCCCGTCACCGGCCAAACCGACAGGTCCCGCTGCCGCGGCCAAACGCCCCGCCCCGCGAGCCAAGTCGCGTAAAGCGCCCACCGAATGACCGGTCCGCTCAGCGGCTACGCGTTGGTGACCGGGGCCAGTTCCGGGATCGGGGCAGCGTTCAGTCGCCGGCTGGCCGCCGAGGGACGTGATCTGGTGCTGGTGGCGCGAGACGTTCAGCGGCTGGAGCAGACGGCGGCCGAGCTGCGTGAGCGGTACCTGGTACTGGTCGAGGTACTGCCCGCGGACCTGGCCACCGATGAGGGCTGCGCCCGGGTCGCCGCCCGGATCGCGACCGACGACGAGCCGGTCGACACCCTCATCAACAACGCCGGAATCGGGCTGTACCAGGCCTTCGGCCGGGCGCCATTGGCCGATGAAGAGCAACTGCTGGACGTCAACGTCCGAGCGGTGCTGCGGCTGACCCACGCCGGCGTCAACGCGATGCGGCGGCGCGGGCGTGGCGAGATCGTCAATATCTCCTCGGTGGCGGGCTTTCTGCCACGTGGTGCCGCCGCGACCTACGCCTCGGCCAAGGCGTGGG
>JAVEET010000035.1 GCA_030840295.1 Pseudonocardiales bacterium | reverse complement strand
TGCTGTGCGGCCTGAGCACCGCCGAGATCGCCCGCGTATTTCTGGTTCCGGAGCCCACCATGGCGGCGCGGGTCACTCGGGCCAAGAAGAAGATCGCCGCCGCAAGGATTCCATATCGCGTGCCCGGCTCCGAGGAGTTGCCCGATCGGCTCGACGCTGTCCTCACCGTCCTGCATCTGCTCTTCACCACCGGACATGCGGCCCCGAGCGGTGAGGCTTTGATCCGCGTTGACCTGGTCGTCCGCGCGATCTCGCTGACCCGGTTGTTGGCGTTACTGATGCCCGACGAGGTGGAGGTCCGCGGGCTGCTAGCCCTGATGCTGGTCACCGATGCTCGCCGGACCGGCCGGACCGATGCCTCGGGGGAGCTGGTCCTGCTCGCCGACCAGGACCGATCGGGCTGGGACCGGACGGCGATCGAGGAGGGGCGGGAGCTGTTGATGAGTGCGCTTCGGCACGGCGGCCGCCCCGGGCGGTTCGTGCTGCAGGCGGCCATCGGCGCGCTGCATGCTGAGGCACCGAGCTACCAGGACACCGACTGGCGGCAGATCGTCGGACTCTACGACCTGCTGCTCACCCGCTGGCCGTCCCCGGTGGTGTCGCTCAATCGCGCGGTCGCCGTGGCGATGTGTGACGGTCCGGAGGCCGGCCTGGCTGAAATCGACGCCCTCGACTCCGCTCAGGAGGGCGGTACCCGTTCAGTGCTGGCGGGATATCACTACCTGCCGGCAGCCCGGGCCGATCTGCTACGCCAACTGGGGCGGCGGGCCGAGGCAGCTGAGCAGTACCGGTTGGCCCTGGCCGCGTGCGACAACACCGCCGAGCAACGGTTCCTCGAAGGTCGCCTGGCTGAGCTCCAGTAATGTGACCCGGCCTGGGCTTGCGGTGGTTACTGGCCAGTAATACAGTGTTCGTACCGGCCAGTAACATCGGGCCGTTTTCCCGTCGCTGTTACTGCGGCCGGGATCACGTCGAACACTTCACGCCAGGGAGAGATCTTCGATGGGCCACTACAAGTCCAACCTGCGAGACATCGAATTCAACTTGTTCGAGGTGTTGGGCACCGGCGACAAGCTCGGCTCTGGGCTCTTCGCCGAGATCGACCCAGACACCGCGCGCGGAATCCTCGACGAGGTCCGAAAGCTGGCCGAGGGCCCCCTGGCTGGCTCCTACGTGGACTCCGATCGCAACCCGCCGGTCTTCGACCCGGCAACCGGATCGGTGACGATGCCCGCGGCGTTCAAGAAGTCATATGCCGCCTGGCAGGATGCCGAATGGTGGCGGCTCGAGACCACGCCGGAATACGGGGGCACGCCCGCGCCGCGCTCGCTGGTGTGGTCCATCGCCGAACTGGTGCTGGGCGCCAACCCGGCGATCTGGATGTTCAACTGCGGCCCGGCGTTCGCCAACATCATCCAAGAGGCCGGCACCGACGAGCAGCGCAAGATCGGTCAGTTGATGATCGACCGGCGCTGGGGCGCGACGATGGTGCTGACCGAGCCAGACGCCGGGTCCGACGTCGGCGCCGGACGTACCAAGGCAATCCGGCAGGACGACGGGACCTGGCATATCGAAGGTGTCAAGCGGTTCATCACCTCCGCTGAACACGACATGAGCGAGAACATCATCCATTACGTGCTGGCCCGTCCCGAGGGTGCTGGCCCGGGCACCAAGGGGCTGTCGCTGTTCATCGTCGGAAAGTACGACTTCGACTGGGACACCGGTGAGCTCGGTGCGCGAAACGGCGCCATGGTGACCAATGTCGAGCACAAGATGGGCCTCAAGGCCTCCACCACCTGCGAGGTCACTTTCGGCGAAAAGGCACCCGCCAAGGGCTGGTTGCTCGGCGAGGTGCACGACGGTATCGCTCAGATGTTCAAAGTGATCGAGCACGCCCGGATGATGGTCGGCACCAAGGCTTATTCCGAGTTGTCCGCCGGCTACCTGGCCGCCCTGGAGTACGCCAAGACCCGGGTCCAGTCCGCCGATCTCACCCGGTCGGCCGACAAGACCGCACCGCGGGTCACGATCATCAACCACCCGGACGTCCGGCGGCAGCTCATGACGCAGAAGGCCTACGCCGAGGGCCTGCGGGCCGTGGCCCTCTACACCGCCAGCGTCCAGGACCGGATCCAGGTGGCGGAGTTCGAGCACACCGATGCGTCGCTGGACGAGCGACTGAACGACCTGTTGCTGCCGATCGTGAAGGGTGTCGGTTCGGAACGGTCCTACGAGCAGCTCGGCCAGTCCCTGCAGGTCTTCGGTGGCTCCGGATTCCTCCAGGACTACCCGCTCGAGCAGTACATCCGAGACAACAAGATCGACTCGCTGTACGAGGGTACGACCGCGATCCAGGGCCAGGACTTCTTCTTCCGCAAGATCGTCCGGGACAAGGGTGTCGGCCTCGGGGCCCTGTCGGCCGAGATTCAGGCCTTCCTCGATTCGATCGCCGATGAGGGTCGGCTCAAGGTCGAACGCGAGGCCGTCGCTAGGGCACTCTCCGAGGTCGGGACGATGGTCGCCGCCATGATCGGCCAGCTGACCTCGGCCCAGGAAGATATCCGCAACATCTACAAGGTCGGCCTCAACTCGACCCGGCTGCTGATGTCCTGCGGTGACTTGGCCATCGGCTGGCTGTTGCTCCGTCAGGCCGCGGTGGCGCTGGGCAAGCTCGACGCAAACGGAGTCACTCCCGCCGACCAGGCGTTCTATGAGGGCAAGCTCGCGGTGGCCAAGTTCTTTGCGGCGACGGTGCTTCCGGAGCTCGTGGCCCGCCGCACGGTCGTCGAAGGCACCGACCTGGCGATCATGGACGTATCCGAAGCCGCCTTCTAAGACGCGATCGTGTAACGCTGACCCTCATATGCATGCCCAGCGTTACACGATCGGGTTTTTTCTTGACGGTTAGGGTTGCGATATGTCTGCTGGCGTGCCGAACTGGGTCGAACTCGAAGGCGGCGCCAACGCCCGTGACGTGGGCGGACTGCCCACCACCGACGGCCGGAGCACGCGGGCCGGGGCCCTGATCCGGTCAGCCAACCTCCAGCACCTGACCGAGGCCGACCTGGCTCGGTTGGTCACCGAACTAGGGGTGCGCTGCGTTGTCGATCTGCGCACCGATGTCGAGGTCGAGGCCGAGGGCCCCGGGCCCATGACCCGTCAGCCCGGAGTGGTGATCCATCACCTGTCGTTGTTCCCGGAAACCGGGCGGACCGCCGATCGGGTAGAGCAAGCGGGCGAGAGCAGCGACGAGCAGGGCGGCATGCTGCTGCCCTGGCATCACCGCCATCGGCCGCCCGCGGTGACCGGTGTCCCGGTGGCCGACCTGTACCTCACCTATCTCGACCAGCGGCCAGACTCGGTGGTCGCGGCACTGCGAGCCATCGCCGAATCGGACGGGGCAGCGTTGGTGCACTGCGCCGCCGGCAAGGACCGGACCGGCGTCGTGATCGCGATCGCCCTCAGCCTGGTCGGCGTCGACCGGGAGTCCATCGTCAACGACTATGCCGCGACCGAGCAGCAGATCGGTGCCATCGTGCGGCTATTGGGCCGAACCCAGACCTATCAGCGGGAGGTCGCCGACCCCGCGGCCATCCCCGCACCAGAGGCGGCGGTGATGACGGCGGTTCTGGACGCGCTGAGCGCCGGGTCCAGTGGCATCGAAGGCTGGTTGGCCGGGCACGGTTGGACCGGCGCGGACACCGACCGGCTGAGAAAGAAGTTGCTCGGCTGACGTCCTGACGTCCTAAACTCCGGCCATGACAGTCAGCGACGAGAAATACATCTCGACCACGACGTTCCGCAGGTCCGGCGCACCGGTCGCATCGCCGACCTGGATCGTCCCGCTGGACGAAGGCAAGGTCGGCTTCTGGACATCCTCGCGCAGTGGCAAATACAAGCGGCTACGTAACAACCCGCAGATCAGCCTGCAGCCCAGCGACTCCCGCGGCCGGGTCAAGCCTGGGACGTCGGCCCTGGGCGGAACCGCCGAGTTGGTGACGTCGGGTCCCGACTTCGATGCGATCCAGGGCAAGATACGGGCGAAGTACGGCGCGATGGTGGGCATATCCAGGTTCTTCAACAAGGTGGGCCACCTGGGCAAGGGCCCGTTTCCCTACGGCGATGTGGGAGTAGTAATCACGCCGGAGTCCTGACCGGGCCCTCGTCGGGCCCGCAGCTGGACCGCCGCCGCGACCGCGAGCACGACGACCCCGAAGATGGCGTAATAGTCGCCGTACAAGAGTTGCCACCCGCTCCAGCGCAGTTCGGCGCCGTTCTCGTGCGGCGCGATGCGCAGGAAACCTGACGGATGTAGCTTCGCCGAACCGGCGAATTCGCCATGTGGTCCGACGGTCAGCGGCCACCAGCCGAACAGCCCGATGATCGTCGCTACCACCGCAACCCGGACGGATCGCCGCCAGTGCGGCGCGGCCACCGTGCCGGCGAGCAGCGGCAGTACCCACACCCAATGGTGCGACCAGGAGATGGGGGACACCAGCAGGCCGGTCGCGGCACAAACGCAGATCCCGAGTAACTCCTGTCCCTGGCGAGCCGTGGCTGCGGCGATGATGAGTCCGGCTGTGCCGACGGCCAAGGCACCCATCAGCCAGGTGAGATCGGCCAGGCCGCCCGCCGGTAGGAGCCGATGGACCACGCCGTCGAGTGATTGATTCACCAGCCGCGCCGGGCCGTCTCCCGAGTGGCCGATCCGGCCGCCCCAGTAGCTGCGCGATGCGGCGGGAAGCACCGCGAAGCCGACGATCACAGACGTGGCGAAGGTGAGCAGACTTATCAATGCGGCTCGCCGCCGCCCGATCAGGAACAGGTAGGGAATGAAGATCAGCGGCGTCAGCTTCAGCGCCGCGGCCAGGCCGACGCCCAGGCCTCGCCACCGCCACGAGTCAGGTGCTGTGAAGTCGAGCAGCACCAGGGCCATCAACACTAGGTTGATCTGACCGAAGGAGAGGGTCATGCTGATCGGCTCCAGCCAGAGACCGATGGCAGCCACCAACAACACCAGCTCGGTTTCGACGGCGGCTCCGGCCAACGAGAACGAAGCCCGTGCGCTGGCCAACAAACATCCGACGGCGAGGACCGCCGAGCCCGCCTGCCACACCCAGAACGGCAGCCCACTGAAGGGCGCGAAGACTACTGCCGCGAACGGCGGGTACGTGAACGGCAGGTGCGCCGAGGTGAAGCTCCGCTGATACAGCGACCCGCTGCCGTGCCAGATCAGCGCGCCGGCCTGCCGGTACACGCGTGCGTCGGACTGGTCGACGTAGAGCGAGCGGTTGCTGAGGCCGAGCGCGACGATCCCGCATAGAGCGGCCAGGAAAGTGGCCGCCGCGACGGTCCGGCTGACCTTCCGCCCCGCGGTTGAAACCACCATTGCCAGGACGATATCCGAACCCCGACAGCAAAGGGCCCGCCTCCCCCTTTGGGAGAGACGGGCCCTCGTCGGCGCTTAGCGGTGCCAGTTCTGGCGAGCCGCCAGCGCGATCAGTTCGTGGCGCATGGCCGGTGATGCCGAGTTCAGGGCGCGCTCGAACTGGCGCACTGCCCGACGCTTGCGGATCTTCTGCTTGATGCTCATGGTTGTTCCCTTTGATCATGACGTCGTTGTCGATTCATCGGGGCTGATCAACCGAATGATCAACGTCAGACATCATTCGAAAGATCACCTGCTATGGCCTCGATCTGTTAGTCACTTTAGTCGCTATGCCTAATAGATCAAATTCCATTGCCCACATGTGGTTAACGCCACGGGTATTGGGATCATTCCAGTCTGTGGTGAGACCGGTGTCACCCAGGTGGCCGGTCCGTCGAGGCGGTCAGCTACCTACAGTTGCCTCATGAGTGTTTCCGACATCGAGATCTCGGGGCTGACCGACGTTTCAGCCAACCTTGCTCCCAAGGCCGGGATCACCACGCTCGTGGTCAATGTGGCCTCCAAATGCGGGCTGACGCCGCAGTACACCGGGCTCGAGCGGCTGCAGAAGCGCTACGGCGACCGCGGCTTCACCGTGCTGGGGGTGCCGTGCAACCAGTTCGCCGGCCAGGAACCCGAGTCCGGTGCCGAGATCGCCGAGTTCTGTTCCGCTACCTACGGTGTCACGTTCCCGCTGACCGAGAAGGTCGACGTCAACGGAGCCGGGCGGCACCCGTTGTACGCCGAACTGGTCGACGTGCCCGACGCCGGTGGGTACACCGGAGACATCCGCTGGAACTTCGAGAAGTTCCTGATCGGCCCGTCCGGCGAGGTCGTCGCGCGGTTCGATCCGAAGACCGAGCCGGGTGACGATCGGGTCAGCGCGGCGATCGAGGCCACTCTCTTAGCGCAGGGTCGCTAATGAGGTTGGCTCTGCACTAGAGCAGAGCCAACCCGGGGTCATGAAGGACCGCAGCTACGTCGGCGAGGAATTCCGAGCCCTGTTGGCCGTCCACTGAACGGTGGTCGAAGGACACCGCCAGCTGTGTGACCCAACGCGGCTCGATGCGCTCAGTGCCGTCCGAGCTCACCACCCAGGGTTGCCGGCGCACCGCTCCGAAGGCCAGGATCGCGGCTTCTCCCGGGTTGATGATGGGTGTGCCGGTGTCGACACCGAAGACGCCGACGTTGGTGATCGTGAACGTGCCACCGCTCATATCGGCCGGTGCGGTCCGTCCCGACCGGGCGACCTCGGTGAGCGTGCCCATGGCCTGAGCGAGTTCGAGCAGCGACATCGTGTCGGCGCGCTTGATGTTCGGAACGATCAACCCTCGATCGGTGGCCGCGGCGATGCCCAGGTTCACGTAGTGCTTGACAACGATCTCGCCGGCTTTGTCGTCCCAGGTGGAATTGATGACTGGCGTGCGCTTAGCCGCCCACAGCACCGCGCGGGCGACGAACAACAGCGGCGAGACCTTGACCTCGCGGAACTCCCGGCGAGCAGCAACCCGGTTGCGTAGATCCATCATGTCGGTGACGTCGACGGTGATGAATTCCGTGACGTGCGGAGCGGTGAACGCCGAGCTGACCATCGCGGCCGCGGTGTGTTTACGGACCCCCTTGATCGGGATCCGGGTTTCGGTATCCACCGACGGCGCGGCCGTTGTTGTACCAGCGGGCAGCTTTGCCGCTTCCTCGACGTCGAGCCGGGAGATGGAGCCGTTCGGACCGGTCGCCGC
>JAVEET010000021.1 GCA_030840295.1 Pseudonocardiales bacterium | reverse complement strand
GCCGGACGGCAAGCGGTTACTGCTGGCGTCGGCGATGGATAGCTTGCAACAAGCCGATCGCCAGGCCCTGGGCGAACATCGAGGAGCCGCCGTAGGACACGAAGGGCAACGGCAGGCCGGTCACCGGGGTGAGGCCCAGGTTCATCCCGATGTTCTGAAACGTCTGGAAGCCGATCCAGCACACGATGCCGGCCGCCATCAGGCGCGCCGTGCCGGTTGCCGCCAGGGCGATCCGCAGCCCTCTCCACAGGATCACCCCAAACAGCGCGATGATCGCGCCTGAGCCCAGGAAGCCAAGCTCCTCACCCGCCACGGAGAAGACGAAGTCGGTCTGTTGTTCGGGAACGAAGGCGCCCCGGGTCTGCGCGCCGTGGAACAGTCCCTGGCCGAAGATGCCTCCGTGGGCAATGGCAATGTGCGCCTGGTTGATGTTGTAGGCCACGCCTTGTGGGTCCTTGGCCGGGTTGGTGAAGGCGGCAAAGCGCGCGAGCTGGTACTCGGCCAGTACGCCGGACTTGATCGCGACGAGAGCGCCCAGCGCCCCGAGGAAGAGCAACCCGGCCAGCCAGCGGGCACGCACACCGGCGGTGATGAGCACCCCGAAGGTGGCGGCCGAGACCACCAGCGCTGAGCCGAGGTCCGGCTGCATCATGATCAAGCCGAGCGGGACGACCGCCAGGCCGAGGGCGACTGCCAGTTCGCGGGTCGCCGGCGGCTGGCCCGGCGGCCGCCGATCGGCCCGTTGACCGAACAGCACGGCCAAGGCGGCGATGAGACCCAGCTTCGCGAACTCGGCCGGCTGGATCTCGAAACCGCCGCCGATCACGATCCACGCGTGTGCCCCGTTTATCGTGGATCCGATGACGAACACCGCGAGCAGCCCGAGGATGCTCGCAACGTACAACAGCGGGCCGATCAGCCGGAGCAAACGGGAATCGACGCGCGCGGCACAGAACAGCAGCACCGCACCCAGTGCGGTATTCAGCAAATGTTTGGCCAGGTAAGTCTGCGGGTTGCCACCGGAGTCGGCCAAGCGGGTGCGGGTCGCTGACCACACCAGGACGGCACCGACGACACACAGCAGGCCGACGGTGCAGAGCAGGATCAGGTCGTAGGAGCGCAGCCGCCGGGTGTCGGCCACCCGGCGCAAGGGCGATCGAGTGGGCGTGGCGAGCGCCGTCACCAAGACCACCGCCACATCGCGCTGGCGGCCGTCATCGGCGACGCGCGGACGAAGTCGACGGGGTGAGCACAACATCCGGACTCGGGGCGGCGCCGACCGACCGGGGGCTGCCTGACGGCTGTATGACGGTAGCTCGCGTCGCGCTGGCGCTGGTGGTGAGCGATGGGCGGGCGGTTGGGACCGACGGACCGGCGACCGGGGCGCTGGTAGATCTCTGAACCCTCGGAGCGATCTTGGGCAGCGCCGTAGCCGGCTTCGACCCGGGCACAACGGCCTTGCCGTAGGCGCCGAGCAGTCCCTCATAGACCTTGCGGACCATGGGCGCGGCGGCGCTCGATCCCAGGCCGGCCTGCTCCACCATGCCCACCACAACGAACTTGGCGTTACCCACCGAAGCGCCCGGTTGTACCGGCCCCCAGGAGGCGAACCAGGAGGTGTCGTTCTTTCCGTACACCTCCGCCGTCCCGGTCTTGCCACCGATCATCAGCTTGATCGGAGAGCCGTCGAAGGCCAGCGCGCCGGAGACCGAATGACTGTCCTCGAAATGCAGCGAATCCCCGAAGAACGCCAGGTTCTGCTTGCTTACCGGCAGCTTGCGGACCACCTTCGGTTGTACCGTCTTGGCGACTTTGCCCGAGCCGTCCACGACAGCCCAGCCCAGCGTGGGTGCGTACAGGGTGCCGCCGTTGACCATGGCCGAGTAGGCGGTGGCCAGCTGCAGCGGTGAGACAGTGGTCTCGCCCTGACCGATGGCCAGGTCCGCGTTGTCCCCGGCCCGGTAACGGTAACCGTCGGTGCAGTTCTCCGAGGCGAGCAAGGTCAGATAAGCACGGGTGGTCGGGTTCGGCTCGTTCGGATAGCCCTTCTTCGCAGCCGCGCAGTAGTCGGCCCTGTTCGCGTTCCACCCGGCAAGGCGGGTCTCACGACCGGCGATCGTGCCGGTTGCCTGCTCGTCGGCCGGCAGGTCCACCTGGGGAGACGACGCCACCCCGAAGGCCTTGGCCATCGCCTGCAACTGTTCCAACGGCTTCTTCTTGGCATCGATTCGTGCCTGATCGGCGTAGTACTCGGCCACCGCGGGCGCGTAGAAGAAGGTGTCACAGGAAACCTGCAGGGCAAACTTCGGGGTGATCGCACCACCGAACGATTCGGAGTCGAAGTTCGTCTTGATGCGCCCGTCGACGTTGAGCGAGCCTGGGCACGGGTAGGTGGCGTCGGTCGTCATCGCCCCGTCGCTGAGGTTGTCCGACAGCGTGATCAGTTTGAACGTAGAACCGGGCGCATACTGGCCGGCAATCGCGCGGCCCACCAAAGGTGCGTTGGCACTGGGCGCGATCAGTTTCTGATAGGCGGCAACCGAAATCCCGCCGACGAATGCGGACGGATCATAGGTTGGGTAGCTGGCCGCAGCAATCACCCGGCCGGTATGCGGGTCCATCACGACCACAGCTCCGGATGGCGCTGCATTGCCCTTCTGGCGGGAGGCGGCGATCTGATCCGCCAGAGACTTCTCGGCCAGGGCCTGAACGTCGGCGTCGATGCTGGTGATCAGAGTTGAACCTTGCTGCGCCGGCACCGTTCCGGCCGTTGCGACGGCTTGACCACGGGCATCGAGTTCGACGCGGGATTGACCGTCGACGCCCCGCAGCACGGCATCGTAGGACTGCTCGAGTCCGCTACGGCCGATGGTGTCGGCGTCAACCAGCTTCGGGTTGGACTTCTGGTCGGCGGCGCTGACCGCACCGGTGTAGCCGAGCAGGTGAGCGGCCAGCGTGCCGCCGGGATAGTCGAGCACGGTCTGGGTAGTCACCGCCACTCCCGGGAACCGTTCAGCGTGCTCGGAAACCGCGAGCACCACCGCCGTGTCGATATCGGTTGCCACCGGGACCGGCTGGTACGGCTGACCGGTCCAGCACGGCGCCGGCACCTGGACACCGCACGGGGTGATCTCCCGCGAGAGGTCGGCCGCCTTGGTCCCGAGGACTTCTGCGAGCCGGCTCAGTACCGTCGCGCCGTGGTCGGGCTGCGCCAACAGCGTCGACCGGTCGACCGTCAGGACATGGGTGGACCGGTTGCCGACCAGAACCCGACCGCGGGAGTCGACGATCTCGCCCCGCACCGCCGGTATCACGAACGTGCCCAGGTGGGTCAACCCGGCCGACTGTTGCGGCTTGTTCTGGTCCAATACCTGGACGAAGGCCAACCGGGCCAGCAACGTCACCAGCAACGAGGCGATCAATAGTGACAGCACCGAAATCCGGGACCGATGCGAGCTCGTCCGGTAGCTGGCGCCCCGGTACGGATTGGCCAGCGACCCAGCCCGTGACCTAGCCCGCGACCTAGCCCGTGACCTAGCCCGTGACCTAGCCCACGACCTAGCCCGCGACATGGCCACGTCCCAACACGTCCGCGGTCGGCCTGGCTGCTCGGATGCCCTGAGCACGCAACATGGCACGCACGGCCGGGACCAGCAATAGGCCGAGCAGGGCATCTGTCAGACCGACCGGGACGACCAGCCGGACGGCGGCGCCGGCCGAAGCGGCGTGCGACCCGAGCACCGCCAGCATCAGGGCGACACCGAGACCGGTCGCTGCACCGAGGACCGCCGCCATCGCCGCCACGCCCCTGGTGCCGTAACCGCGTTCGGTGGCCAGACCGCCGAGCATGCCGCCGACGAGGCCGGCCGCCATCCAGCACAGGGCCTGCACCCCCGCCGGCTGGTCGGACCCGAGATCGGCGAGCAGGCCGGTACTGAACCCAAGCCCGATGCCGATGCCCGGACCGGCATAGATGGCCACCACGATGACCAGCAGGGCGGGCAGCGAGACCGGTACCGGGAACGTGAGCGGGCCGATCAGGCTGGCCTGCAACAGTAGGACGGTGAGAACGCCTGCCACGGCGGAAGCGATCCTGGTCATCGGTCGGTCCCGGAACCGGTGCCGATCGGCGGCCGAGGTGTCGATCGGTTCGCCTTCAGCACGATGCCCAGCAGATTCAGCCCGGTCTGAGGCGCAGTCGGTCGCAGCGCCACCCGCACCGACCCGTCGGTGGACATGGTGACCGCGGTTACGACACCGATCTCGAGTCCGCCGACGAACGTGGTCTGACCGGCCGGGCCGGTGCTCAGGCGGTCACCGACCCGGACGCTGGAGCCGACGGCGGACGTCACGCTGGAACCGGAGTTGGCCTTGCCGTCCAGCAGGACGGCGGTAAGCCCCTGCGAGCCGGCGCCGCTGGCCAACAGCAGCGCACCGGTGCGGGTGTCGCGGGCACCAACCCCGAATGTGGGGTCGGCGGCCAGCAGGACCACGGACGTGGTGGGGTATACCGCCACAACCCGTCCGGTAAGTCCGAAGCCGTCCGTCACGGTCTGGCCGAGGACGACAGCTTCCCTGCTGCCGACGTCGACCGTCACCGTCCATTGGAATCCCGCCCCAGGCCCGGTCGCCACCACTCGGGCCGGCATCACGGTCCAGCTGGCGGAATCTGCCTGCAGCTGCAGGGACTTCAAGCGCCGGGCGGTCGCAGTGTCGGAGGCCCCGGCGGCGACCTGCCGCCGCAACTGGGTGTTCTCACCCTCCAGCTTCGCGATCTCGGTTCGATTACTACCGACATCCGGGATGCCCTGGAGGAACCGACGTGCCGGCCCCAGCACGCCGTCGGTGCCGCGATAGAGCGATCCCAGTGCGCCGGTGGCACCGCCGCGTGAACCTCGCAGCGAACCGCCCGCGAAGTCAAGGCTGATGAACAGCAATGCCACAGCGGTCAGAACCGCTGCGCCGATCTGCTGGCGGCGACTGAGCCTGCGCATCGAGGAATCCCGCCGGCCCGGTTAGCGCCGGTGCCCGTCGACGACAACCTTGTGCAGGGACTCGAACTGCTCGACGACTGTCGCCGTACCGAGCACCACCGAATCCAGGGGACGTTCGGCCACCAGCACCGGGATCCCGATTTCATGCTGCAAGCGGGCGTCGAGGCCGCGAAGCAGGGCCCCGCCACCGGTAAGGACGATCCCGCGGGTAACCAGGTCGCCGGCGAGCTCGGGGGGGCAGCGGTCCAGGGTGGTCCGGACGGCGCCGACAATCCGATTGATCGGCGGGTTCATGGCGTGCCGGAGTTCGTCGGCCGACACGGCTACGTTGCGGGGCAAGCCCGAGGCGACGTCCCGGCCTCGGATCTCCGCGCGCATCGGACCGGCGATCGGAAAAGCGGAGCCGATGGAGATCTTGAGTTCCTCGGCGGTGCGTTCACCGATCAGCATCGAGAATTCGCTCCGGATGTGCTCGACGATCGCACGGTCCAGCGCGTCCCCGGCCACCCGCAGGCTGGTGCTCGACACGATGCCGGCCAGCGCGATGACCGCGACCTCGGTGGTGCCGCCGCCGATGTCGACGATCATGGACCCACAGGCCTGGCTCACCGGCAGTCCGGCACCGATCGCGGCCGCCATCGGCTCGGAGATGATGTGGACCCGCCGAGCTCCTGCGGCATAGGCGGATTCGCTCACGGCACGCTGCTCCACCGAGGTGATCCCGCTCGGCACGCAGATCACGACCCTGGGCCCGGTGAACGCGCGGCGGCCGATGACCTTGCGCACGAAGTAACGCAGCATCTCGGCCGTGATGTCGTAATCGGCGATCACACCGTCCTGCAAGGGGCGAACAGCCTTGATGTGTCCGGGCGTCCGGCCGATCATCAGCTTGGCCTCAGTGCCGACGGCGACCACGGCCTTGGTGGTCGTGTCCACGGCCACCACCGACGGCTCGTTGAGCATGATGCCCCGACCACGTGCGTAGACAAGGGTGTTCGCCGTGCCCAGGTCGACCGCAAGGTCACCACCGAGCAGGTCGCCACCTAGCAGCGACATCGGGGTGAAGGCCATGGGAACTCTGCTACCTCGTCTTGGGTTCACGCACGGGTGGTGCCCGTGTTACTGGTGTGAATGTCCAGACGATCGTATGTCGCTCGGTCCCCAATCACGACCGCGACTCGCCGCAGCGAAC
>JAVEET010000019.1 GCA_030840295.1 Pseudonocardiales bacterium | reverse complement strand
GCCACCTGCCTTCGGCCCACGGGGCCCCGGAGCTGAGAGGCCTGGTCATCGCGCTGACCGGCATGGTCGTCTGGATTGCCGGGACGCTGATCGCGCAGCGGATTGTTGCCCGCTGGGGGCTGCGGATGCGCTGAGGCAGACTCGCTGACCAGACCCGCTTGCCGGACCCGCTGACCAGACCCACTTGCCGGACCCGCTGACCAGACCCGCTTGCCAGACCCGCTGGGCCCGCGCGCGCCGGGTGCGCCGAGGGGCCGACGCATCCGGTGAGTAACGGGTGACGCTGAGTAGGCTCAACACGTGAGTCAACTTCCCGTCCTGCCCGCTTTCCCGGTCAGCCGGATGCGTCGCCTGCGGCGTACGCCGGCGCTGCGCCGCCTTGCAGGCGAGGTCTCCGTAAGGCCGTCCGATCTGATCCTGCCGATGTTCGTCGCCGAGGGTATCTCCGAGCCACGGCCGATCACGTCGATGCCCGGTGTGGTCCAACATTCGCTGGATTCCCTGGCCAAGGCCGGCATCGAGGCGGTCCAAGCAGGCGTCGGGGGCCTGATGCTCTTCGGCGTGCCGAGCGGCAAGGATGCGACGGGGTCCGGCGCAGATGACCCGAACGGCATTCTCAATGTTGGCTTGGCCCGGCTGAAATTCGAACTCGGTGACGCCACGGTGCTGATGGCTGACCTCTGCCTGGACGAGTTCACCGAACATGGTCATTGCGGCGTGCTCGCGGCGGACGGGTCGGTCGACAACGACGCCACCCTGCAACGGTATGCGTCGATGGCACTGGCCCAGGCCGAGGCGGGCGCGGACCTGCTCGGGACGAGCGGAATGATGGACGGACAGGTCGGCGTGGTCCGGCGCGCCCTGGACAACGTGCACCGTTCGGAGGTGGGTGTCCTCGCCTACGCTCCGAAGTACGCCTCCGCCTTCTATGGCCCGTTCCGCGAAGCGGTTGACTCCTCTCTGGTCGGTGATCGACTGACCTATCAACAGGATCCGGCACGCGGCGTGGCCGAGGCGCTGGCCGAGGTCGCATTGGATGTGTCCGAAGGTGCGGATGTGGTCATGGTCAAGCCGGCGATGCCGTACCTCGATGTGCTTTCAGCGGTGGCCGCGACGTCCCCGGTGCCCGTCGCGGCATACCAGGTGTCCGGCGAGTACGCGATGATCGAAGCCGCCGCGGAACGGGGTTGGATCGACCGGGACCGGGCCATCGGCGAGACGTTGCTCTCCATCCGGCGTGCCGGTGCCTCGATGATCCTGACCTACTGGGCCGTCGAAGCTGCGATTTCGCTGCGGTGACCACCCGGCTGGGGCGCACCAGCTACCTGCGCAGCGCCGCCCTCGGTGGCCTGGTGCTGGTGGGCTGGCTGTGGGACTTCAGCCTCGGCGGAGGTGGCACACATGCCTGGGCCTGGCTCGCCGCGTTCCTCGTGGTAGGCGGTGTGTCCGCGCTGGCGGTACACGGCGCGCGGGTGTCGTCCCCAACCGCGCGGCCGACTGGGCCGGCTGTTGTGTCGGCTGTGACGCCAACTGTGCCGGCTGGGCCGGCAGTTGTGTCGGCTGTGCCAACTGGGCCGGCTGGGCCGGCCCGCGCCGATGGCATGGAAGGCGGCCGGCAGGTCGAGATCCGGGTCGCCGAGGACGGGGACCTGGCCGGCCTGCCGGACCTGGAGCGATCGGCGGACACGCTGTTCCAGGTGGCCGGGTACGGCCGCACCCCCGGACCGGCAACCGTCGAGGAACTGCGGAGCGCGTTGCTGGTGCTGGTTGCCGGATGCCCGATCTGCGGCTACCTGCAACTGGCGTCCGTGGACGGCAACGCCCATATCGGGGGCCTTTCGGTGGCGCTGCGGTCCATGAAGCAGGGCATCGGTTCGGCGCTCGTCGAGGCAGCCTGCGACTGGGCTTGGGCGGCCGGATATCCCGCCATCACGCTCACGACCTTCGCGTCGGTGCCGTGGAACGGTCCGTTCTACGCCAAGCGCGGCTTCGTGGAATTGCGCGGGCCGTTGGCACCGGAACTGGCCGCCATCCGAGCCTGCGAGCAGTCCAGCGCCCTCGAACTCCTCGGGGACCGGGTTGCAATGCGACGGGAACTCGCCGGCTGACGTCCTGGCGCGTCTGTCGATCCGTTCGACAGGCAGGGTCTGGGCCGGCCGGGCGGTGGCGCAGGTGGCAAGTCCTCCGAACCGGGTTACTGCGAGACTAGAGGGCGTGACCGAAGCCCCGATCTCCGCCGCACTGTTCGCCCGCGCCCAACGTGTCATCCCCGGCGGGGTGAACTCACCGGTCCGCGCTTTCCGGGCGGTCGGCGGCACGCCGCGGTTCATGGTCAGTGGTCAGGGCCCGTACCTCACCGACGCCGACGGCCTCAGCTACGTCGATCTGGTCTGCTCCTGGGGCCCGATGATCCTCGGCCATTCCCATCCAGCCGTGGTCGAGGCGGTCCGGGAGGCGGCCGGCCACGGACTCAGTTTCGGAACGCCGACCCTGGGCGAGATCGAGTTGGCCGAGGAGATCATTGGCAAACTCACTTCCGCGGCGACCGCGAACGGCGGGCCCAGTCCACTGGAGGAGGTCCGGTTGGTCAATTCCGGCACCGAGGCCACCATGTCGGCGATCCGGTTGGCCCGTGGCGCCACCGGTCGCACCAAGATCATCAAATTCGCCGGTTGCTATCACGGTCACGTCGATGCCCTGCTGGCCAGCGCCGGTTCCGGGGTCGTGACCTTCGGCCTGCCGGATACCCCCGGGGTCACCGGTGCCCAGGCCGGCGAGACGATCGTGCTGCCCTACAACGATCTGGAGGCCGTCGGCGCCGCCTTCGAAGCCGATGGTGCGGAGATCGCCGCCGTGATCACCGAGGCCGCCGCCGGCAACATGGGTGCGGTGCCACCGCTGCCCGGGTTCAACCAGGGCTTGCGCGACATCACCAGCAAGCACGGCGCGTTGCTCATCATGGACGAGGTAATGACCGGGTTTCGGGTGACGAGCGCCGGTTGGTACGGCCTGGATCCAGTGGAGGCCGACCTGTTCACCTTCGGCAAGGTGATGTCCGGTGGCCTGCCGGCGGCGGCGTTCGGAGGCAAAGCGGCGATCATGAGCTACCTGGCGCCGGTTGGTCCGGTCTATCAAGCCGGCACCCTGAGCGGCAACCCGGTCGCGGTCGCGGCGGGCCTGGCCAGTCTGCGAAACGCCACGCCCGAGGTCTATGCCAAGCTCGACGAGAACGCCCGGACGATCGGATCCCTCGCCTCCGACGCGCTGTCCGCCGAAGGTGTCGAACATCGGCTGCAGTATGCGGGGAACCTGTTCTCGATCTTCTTCACCGATCAGCCGGTGACGAATTTCGTGCAGGCCCAGGCCAGCCGGACCTACCGGTTCGGACCTTTCTTCCACGCCATGCTCGGCGCCGGGGTATATCTGCCGCCCAGCGCCTTCGAGGCCTGGTTCGTCAGCGCCGCGCACGACGACGCCGCCATCGCCAGGATCGCCGAGGCGTTGCCGGCTGCCGCCAAGGCCGCCGCCGCCGCCCAGCCGGCCAAGTAGGGTCTGACCACATGGCCAGCACCCGGACCGTCGTGCACGTTCTCCGGCACGGTGAGGTTTTCAACCCGAACCGGGTCCTCTACGGCCGGCTGCCGGGGTACCGGCTCTCCGAAGCAGGTCAGGCCATGGCGGTACGTGCTGCCGAGCACCTCTCCGGGCGCGATATCACCTACGTCGCTTCGTCGCCGCTGCAACGAGCCCAGGAGACCGCGCGACCGATGGCTGCCCAGTTCGGCCTGGAGATCGTCACCGACGACCGGCTGATCGAGGCCGGAAACGTATTCGAGGGGAAGCGGGTCACCGGCCAGGGCGGCGTGCTGAAACATCCCAGGAGTTGGCCGCTGTTTCGCAATCCGCTCAGACCGTCCTGGGGCGAGCCGTACCAGCAGGTGGCTGATCGAATGTTGGCCGCGGCACTCAAGGCTCGGGACCTGGCCGAGGGTCACGAGGCGGTGTGCGTGTCACACCAACTGCCGATCGTCTGCCTGCGCCGCTACGTCCAGGGACAACGCCTGTGGCATGACCCGCGGAAGCGGCAGTGCTCGCTGGCGTCCATCACCTCGCTGGTGTTCCAGGGCGACGAGGTCGTCCGGGTGGACTATGTCGAGCCGTCCGGCTCCACGCCGAACGACCTGGCAAGGCAGCAAGCCGGCGCCTGACGTCGGCACAGACGGTGCTCAGAATCTGGGGTTGCTGCCGATGTGGGCTGGGGCACGCTGCACACTGGTCTGCGATGACTCGGCGAATTCGACGGACGTTGGTGACCGCGCTGGCCGCGGCCACGTTGTCGCTTACCCTGCTCGCCGGCTGCACGGGTGGTTCGAACGCGGTGGATCAGAACGCCAACGGTCAATTCCGCTACGTCCAATCGACCACCAAGGGCAGTGTGATCCCGCTCGTCCAGCGCAAGAAGGCCGGCGACCTCACCGGTGGCCTGCTCGCCGGCGGGTCTTATCGGCTGAGTCAGGACGCGGGCAGCGTGGTGGTGCTCAGCTACTTCGCGCACTGGTGTGGGCCCTGCCAGACCGAGACCCCGCAGCTGGATGCGCTGTACCGCGAGCGCAAGGCCTCGGGTATCAAGTTCGTCGGCATCGATGCCAAAGACCCGTCCAAGAGCGCGGCATTGGCATGGGTGCAGGACAAGGGTCTGACCTTCCCGATCGTGTATGACCAGATGGGCAAGACCGCGCTGCAGCTCGGTGACCTCCCGCTCAAATTTCCCCCGGCCAGTGTGGTGATCGACAAGCAGGGCCGGGTCGCGGCGGTGTACGTCGGGTCGATCCTGCCGAAGGATCTGACGCCGGTCCTGGACACCCTGGCCCGCGAGACCTCCTGATGGCGTGATCGCCGCCCTGTGGCTGGCCGCGCATACTGCCGTTCTCCGTTCGGCGGGCCGCTGGCCCGTGCGGCAGCCTCACCTGACGCGGTGCGAGGAATGCCCCGCCAACTCACCGACGGCAACAACAGCCGTTCGCACAGAGGCGTTGCATCCCAGCCCGACTCAGCAACGGCCACTTCCCCTGTCGTCATTGCTCGCCTGACGTCATTGAGGCGAGATCGTCTGGCGCCTCATTGTGAACATCCGGAATTGCCGCGGATCGCGCGAGCTTATCCGCCCTCACATAGCCGCCGTCAGTGCGCGGCTCTGCCAATGTGCGGACTTCGTGCGGTCGGCCAGGAGCACTATGCGACCGGCCCCCGTCGAATCGGAGTCCCGGAATTTCCGGATAGATCGGCAGGCAGGTCTCGTGAATCCCCGACGGTCTCCTCAATGAACTGCAACACCCGATCCGGAACCTGAATCCTGTCCGAAGCTATGCCCCAAGCGATTTGAATCAGTGCCTCGTTGGGCTCGTCATTTTCCAATAGCTCACTAGCTGACTCGATCCAATGAGACGACAACCGGGGCCATACTTCGTCCAGGAGTCCTTGGACCCTGCTGATCCGCTCGTCCATCTCTTCGCGATACGTCACACGATCTGGATAGCACAGCGGCATCAAACACCGGATCATGCCGCAGCCAGTGATAGCCGTCTCGGGCATCGGCTCAGCGTTGGCCCGAAGCCGTCGCCCCTGAACGTCGGCCTCGCCAGCTACGGGGCGACCGAAATCAGTTCTGTTGGGCGGCGAGGGCCTCGAAGTTCTCCATGAGCGCGGCAACTCCGTGCTTGGCTCGAAGCTTCGCGACTGCCGGTTCCACGCGGGCCCAGGC
>JAVEET010000016.1 GCA_030840295.1 Pseudonocardiales bacterium | reverse complement strand
CCCGGACGGGATCGTCCGAGCTCAACACCGTGACGGCCGAGCCGACGTGGATGCTCCTCGTGCGCGCAGCGATCGCGGCGAGCACGACGTCGGCGGCCGACAGTGGGAAGTCGTCGGTGTGGTGTTCCCCGATCCCGATGAAGTCCACACCGACCTGCTCGGCGAGCACGCCCTGTTCGACGACGTTGCGGATCGTTTGGGCGTGAGTCTGCAGGCGGCCTTCTTGATCGCTGGTGCGGTCGCCGAAGGTGTCGATGCCGAACTCGAGAGGGAACTGCGCAGGTTCGCCGGTAGCGGCTGCGACGTGTGAAGGTGCTGTGGTCATGGCGAGTTTCCTCTGTCTCCTGCGGCTGGGTGTTACGGGCGCCTTAGGCGGCTTGGGGACGCACTGCGAGTTCGAAGTCGGTGCGACGCAGCGATAGACCGAAGACCGGGCCGCCGGGCTCGAGCTGGCGGCCGGCACGCAGGCTGTCCAGCTGGACGGTGTCGTAGCCGATGCGCTCGATGACGTCGGCCACGGCGTCCACCGCATCGGGGTCGTCGCCGGCGACGCCGAGCGCGCGGCGTTGCGGTGAGCTAACCGGTCGGCGGTCGACGTCAAGTTCGTGGTAACCGATGTGGTTGAGGCTCTTGACGACCCTCGAGCGGTCGAGGCGATGAGCAACGATCTCGCTGCTGCCGTACCGGCGATCTTCGAACATCTCCCGGACGCCGTCGACGGGCGGCCAGTAGTTCATCGTGTCGATGACGAGCTTGTCGGCCACCAGGCCTGGGTCGAGGGCCGCGAACTTATGGAGCGGAATCGCCAACACCACGATGTCGGAGTCCGCCACGGCGTCGGCTGCCCATCGTGGCGCGGCTCCCGGTACCAGCACCTGGGTAATGAGTGCGATCCGGTCGGGGTCGCCGGATGCCGCGATCGAGACCTGGTAACCAGCCTCGATCGCGACCCGCGCAATCACCGGACCGACATGGCCAGCGCCCAGCACGGCGATCCGCGGTAACGATGCAGCCGACAGCAATGCGCTGCTCATGACCTATCACGCCCGAGGCGATCAGCCATGGATTCTGGGTGGAGGTGGTTCTGCAGCGCCTGCAGGATGTCAGCGAGCGCCTGGAACTGGTCAGGCGTCAAGGCGTCGGCGAAATGCTTCTTGATCGCCCTCAGATGGGGCGCGGTCGCACGGCGGAACACCGCTGCGCCGTCCTCGGTGAGCGAGACCTCTGCGCCGCGGCTGTCGGTTGCGCAGTCGTCGCGGCGGATCAGACCGCGTCGCTCCATTCGTCCGAGGTGATGAGACAGCCGGCTTCGTTCCCAGTCGATGTTCGCGGCTAACTCCGATGAGCGCAGCCGCCTGCCGGCCGCCTCTTTCAACGCCAGCAGCACCTGATAGTCGGCCGGTGAGAGGCTCGAGTCCTGCAGTATCTGCGTTCCCAGCCTTTTGCGAAGCTCGCCGGTCGTGTCCAGCAAACACCGCCAGATCGTGAGTTCGTTCGACGTCATCCGTGGCCGCGCTACCGCCCGGGTAGCTAGTTCGGCGTCCGTCACGACCACTCACCTCACCTAATTGATACGTCAATCATATCACGATGATTGACGTATCAATATTGAGGTGTCTATCGGATACGTCAGGAGATCATCTCCGGCCTCGTCACGCGAGCTCGATAGGATGGGTTATGACGTCCACCATCGCCCCGTTTCGCAATACCGTGACAGGCAGTGGCCGTCCGATGGATTCAGTGAAGAGCAGTCGCTGCAGGCTTTGGGCATCGGCTACCGGCGCCCGGCCGGCGGCAAGGACCAGATCGCCGGACTTCAGGCCGGCCAGATCTGCAGGGGCGCCTGGGACGACTTCGATCACCCGCAGTCCGCGACGTTGCCCGGTCCTGATGGCGAGCTCGGCAGGCAGTGGCGCCGGAGTACTGACCAGTCCGAGGTAGCCTCGGCGAACCCTGCCGTCGGAAAGTAGGGCGGCGATGATGCGCCGCGTGGTGGTGTTGATCGGCACCGCGAGGCCCAGACCAAGTCCGGCAACCGCGGTGTTTATGCCGACCACCCGTCCGTTGGCGTCCGCCAGCGCGCCGCCTGAGTTGCCCGGATTGAGCGCGGCGTCGGTTTGGATCACGTCCTCGATGACCCGGCCGGGCGACAGGGTAGGCAACGATCGACCCAGGCCGCTGACGACCCCGGCGGTGATAGATCCGCTCAGGCCCAATGGATTTCCGACAGCTACCACCAGTTGGCCGACCCGCAGCCCATCGGCATCGCCCAGCACGGCCGCGGCGGGGGTGCCGCCGCGGCCGCGCACGATGGCGAGGTCAGACAGCGGATCGGCGCCGACGATGTCGATGGATGTTTCGGTGCCGTCGGCGAAGGCGGCGGTGCCGGTGCTCGCGCCAGCCACGACGTGCGCATTGGTGATCAGAAAGCCGTCGTCAGCGAATACCACCGCCGATCCGGAGCCCTCCTGCATTCGCCCGGTGCGCCCCCGGGCCTGCACCCGCAATGCGGCTACGTGTGGGGTCAATGCGCTGGCCACGCTGGTGACGACCCGTGAGTAGGCGTCGAGCGGCTCCTCAGGATGCGCCGTTTCGGGAGGCTGCCCTGCAGGTATTGAGGTCATATCCGAACTCCACCAAGTTCAATTACATGCTTACATTGCAAGTTAACTCGGTAGAACTGAGGAGCGCCACCCAGCTGACCAGGTCCGCTATTCGTTTGCGGGCGGTATCAGGCCCCGCCGAGTGGTGCGTGTACGAAGAACGGCCAGGCCACCGGCGATCCGGTCCACCGACCGTGACCCCGACGGACTGCGGACCTGGATCGACGCCGGATTCGATCTCTACGCCGCAACCCGGCCGCGACGAGTAGGCCTGGACACAGCAACCCGCTGACGAGACGCGGGCTTCACCGAGGCCGAAACTGACAGCGGATCGACTCAGGGATCTTGCTAGTTCGTGTCATCATGGGCTGCATGACGCATGAGTCGCCCGACGGGATCGAGAGGCTATAGCGCCGGTTCGTCCTCATCCGGGGCCGCGGGCCGGCGCTTCCGATCCCGGAGTGTCTCGATGTCACGCACCGATGCCCACACGCCTTTCGCCGTTCGTATTGCTCGTGGCGAAATTGGCGCTCACGAAGAGCATGACCACCGCTCCGGCGACTGCGATCTTCCCGAACGCGATGCATGTCGCAGCATCACCACACGTTGCACGTGGACGTGGAGCTGGACTGGCGTTGCTATCTGCGCCTGCGAACTCTGCCACGCCGGCGTTTGGCGCCGCAGGCAGAACCGCCACGGCCGGCATAGCAACCGTGTTGAGATCTCAGCGGCTCGCAAGGTTTGGAATGGCGGCAATCCTGATTCATTCGACGAGGTCGTTCAGATGAGGCAGTCATACTGACGAGCCTGTCGTGCCACGGCTGTCCAGCGCCGTGACCATCGGTGAGGCATGATCGTTGTCGTGATCACCACTCACACGGACGACTGGTTCGCCCTGGCGGCGGAGTCCGCTCCGGACACGCCGACTCTGATGGTGTCCGGGCAACGGACCCTGTCCAACGTGCGAAGGGTCGCCGAGGCGACGGCCCGCGCCGGAAAGCGTCTGCGCCCGCACACCAAGAC
>JAVEET010000342.1 GCA_030840295.1 Pseudonocardiales bacterium | reverse complement strand
GTTCACCGAATCCCCTCATGAACCCGATCACGCGGTTAGGGGAGTGAGAGCCATGTTCGAACGGTTTACCGACCGTGCGCGCCGAGTTGTCGTCCTGGCCCAAGAAGAGGCACGGATGCTCAACCACAACTACATCGGCACCGAGCACATACTGCTCGGGCTGATCCACGAGGGCGAAGGCGTGGCCGCCAAGGCTATGGAATCCCTCGGCATCTCGCTCGAAGCTGTCCGCCAGCAGGTCGAAGAGATCATCGGCCAGGGGCAGCAGGCTCCGTCCGGGCACATCCCGTTCACGCCGCGTGCGAAGAAGGTCCTGGAGCTTTCGCTTCGGGAGGCCCTGCAACTGGGTCACAACTACATCGGTACCGAGCACATCCTGCTGGGCCTGATCCGCGAGGGCGAAGGTGTCGCCGCGCAGGTCCTGGTCAAGCTCGGCGCCGACCTGAACCGGGTCCGGCAGCAGGTCATCCAGCTGCTGAACGGTTACCAGTCCAAAGAGCCGGCCGGCGCTGCCCCTGAGGGCGCACCGTCCACCTCGCTGGTACTGGACCAGTTCGGCCGCAACCTGACGCAGGCCGCCCGTGAGGGCAAGCTCGATCCGGTCATCGGCCGGGAGAAAGAGATCGAGCGCCTGATGCAGGTCCTTTCTCGCCGTACCAAGAACAACCCGGTGCTCATCGGAGAGCCCGGCGTCGGTAAGACTGCGGTCGTCGAGGGGCTTGCGCAGTCCATCGTCAAGGGCGAGGTTCCGGAGACACTGAAGGACAAGCAGCTCTACACGCTTGACCTGGGGTCCCTGGTTGCCGGTTCCCGGTACCGCGGTGACTTCGAGGAGCGCCTGAAGAAGGTCCTCAAGGAAATCCGCACGCGTGGCGACATCATCATGTTCATCGATGAGATCCACACATTGGTGGGCGCCGGTGCGGCGGAGGGCGCCATCGACGCGGCCTCCATCCTGAAGCCGATGTTGGCTCGCGGCGAGCTGCAGACGATCGGTGCCACCACCCTCGACGAATACCGCAAGCACCTGGAGAAGGACGCCGCCCTCGAGCGACGCTTCCAACCGGTGCAGGTGGGTGAGCCGTCGGTGGCGCACACCATCGAGATCCTGAAGGGTCTGCGCGACCGGTACGAGGCTCACCACCGGGTGTCCATCACGGACTCCGCGTTGGTCGCCGCGGCCGGGCTCGCTGATCGCTACATCTCCGACCGGTTCCTGCCTGACAAGGCGATCGACCTCATCGACGAGGCCGGGTCTCGGATGCGAATCCGCCGGATGACCGCACCGCCGGATCTGCGCGAGTTCGATGACCGGATCGCCGATGTCCGCCGCGACAAGGAATCGGCCATCGACGCGCAGGACTTCGAGAAGGCAGCTTCGCTCCGTGACAAGGAGAAGAACCTGCTCAACGACAAGGCTCAGCGTGAACGTGAGTGGAAGGCGGGCGACCTGGACGTCGTGGCCGAGGTCGACGACGAGCAGATCGCGGAGGTGCTGGCCAACTGGACCGGCATCCCGGTGTTCAAGCTCACCGAGGAGGAGACGTCCCGGCTGCTGCGGATGGAGGACGAGCTGCACAAGCGCGTCATCGGCCAGCAGCAGGCCATCAAGGCGGTCTCGCAGGCCATCCGGCGCACCCGTGCCGGCCTGAAGGACCCGAAGCGCCCAGGTGGTTCGTTCATCTTCGCCGGCCCGTCCGGTGTGGGTAAGACCGAACTGTCCAAGACGCTGGCGGAGTTCCTCTTCGGCGACGACGATGCGTTGATCCAGCTCGACATGTCCGAGTTCCACGACCGCTACACCGTGTCGCGGCTGGTCGGTGCCCCACCCGGCTACGTCGGTTACGACGAGGGTGGTCAGCTGACCGAGAAGGTGCGGCGCAAGCCGTTCTCGGTGGTGCTGTTCGACGAGGTCGAGAAGGCTCACCCGGACGTCTTCAACACGCTGTTGCAGGTGCTCGAGGACGGTCGGCTGACCGATGGCCAGGGACGGATCGTGGACTTCAAGAACACGGTGCTGATCCTGACCACGAACCTCGGTACCCGCGATGCCTCGAAGTCGGTGGGCAGCCTGGGCTTCGCCGGTTCGAACGATGAAACGTCGAATTACGACCGGATGAAGCAAAAGGTCAACGACGAGCTCAAGCAGCACTTCCGGCCTGAGTTCCTCAACCGGATCGACGACATCATCGTGTTCCACCAGCTGACCGAGGACGAGATCGTCACGATCGTCGATCTGATGAGCGCCCGGGTCGATGCTCAGCTGCGGAACAAGGACATGGGGCTCGAACTCACGGCTGCGGCCAAGGCGCTGCTGGCCAAGAAGGGCTACGACCCCTCGCTGGGTGCCCGGCCACTGCGCCGGACGATTCAGCGCGAGATCGAGGACAGCCTGAGCGAGAAGATCCTGTTCGGCGAGTTGGGTGCCGGCCAGATCGTGGTCGTCGACACCGAGGTCGGCGAGGACGGTAAGGAGCAGTTCACCTTCCGAGGTGAGCCCAAGCCGGACGTCGTGCCGGACGCACCGCCGACCAAAGAGGTTGCCGGCACCGTCGAGTAACCCCGCAACACCAGATCGTGTAACGCCCGGCATCTCATGGATGCCGGGCGTTACACGATTGCGGACTTGTTGGACTCAGCTAGGCAGCGCGTACCGGCCGTCCGGCAGTGGATCCAGCAGCCCGTCGGCCACCAGACCGTCCCGGGCGCGCTGACGCTGCACCGCCTCGGGCCACACCATATCCAGCGTGGCCTGCTCCACCGGGCCGTCCGCGGCCCGCAGCACGTCCAGCAGGAGCCCGCGGACCTGCCGGTCGGTTCCGGCGAACCGCTGTGGCCGGCTCACCGGACCGTCGTACGGTCGTGAGCCGGCCAATCTCCAAGCACAGCCGTCGCTGATCGGGCAACGACCGCAGGACGGGCTGGCCGAGGTGCACACCAACGCCCCCAGTTCCATGATCGCGGCGCAGAACCGGGCCGCCCGCTCGTCCTCGGCGGGCAGCACGGCCTCCATGCCGGCCAGGTCACGGACCACGGAGGGCAGCCCTGCTTGGCCCACCCCGGCCACTGCGCGGGCCAGGACCCGGCGGACGTTGGTGTCGACCACCGCTGCGCGCTGCCGGTAGGCGAAAGCCAGCACGGCGCGTGCGGTGTACGCCCCGACCCCGGGCAGGGCGAGCAGCTCTTCGAGGGAGCTCGGCACCTGGCCACCGTGCTGTTCGGTCAGGGCGACGGCACAGGCATGCAGTCGCAGGGCGCGGCGCGGGTAGCCGAGCTTGCCCCACATCCGCACCGCCTCGCCTGGCGAGTCCGCGGCCAGCGCAGCCGGTTCCGGCCAGCGTTGCAGCCAGCTGCGGTAGGACGGCAGCACCCGGTTGACCGGGGTCTGCTGCAACATCACCTCGCTGACCAGCACTGCCCAGGGCGAGCGGCCGGCTCGGCGCCAGGGCAGCTCCCGGGCGTGCACCGCGAACCAGTCGATCAGCGCAGTGGCGAGTTCAGGCTCGGCGTCCGGGTTGGTTCGGCGGGCCGGATTCGGTGACGTGGAAGTCATGACACTGACCATCCTGGCACTCGAACGGCACCGCCTGAGGTATCGGGGTCCGGCCCTCCACTAACGTAATCAGGCAATGCTGCATCCGGTGGGAGACCTCGCTCCATCCGTCTACTGGCGTCGACGGTTGCTGCTGGCCGCTGCCCTGGTTCTGATCGTGCTCAGCGCCTATGCCATCTTCAACACCGGTGGCAGCACGACGGACACCGCTGCTCGATCGGGCAGCCCCACCACCGCGGCGCCGGCCAGCAGCAGCGCACTGGGCACAACTTCGGCCGCACCGTCGACGTCGGTGACCGCGACCTCGGCCGCACCAGCGAACTGCACGACCGCCCAGCTGAGCATCTCGGCGGCCACCGATGCCAAGAGCTACGTGGTCGGTGACAAACCGATGGTGGCCCTGGTGGTGACCAACACGGGCCCCCAGGCCTGCGTGACGGACTTGGCCGACACGCAGATCGAGTTGCGGGTCTACTCGGGCAGCGCCCGGATCTGGGGCAGCCATGACTGCCAGGTGCAACCCGGCTCGGCCAAGCAGACCTTGCCGGTCGGCCGGCCCACCCGGCGTCAGATCGAATGGTCGGGGTTGTCGTCACAGCCTGGCTGCGCGGGGGTTCGTCAGCGGGTGCCCGCGGGAAGTTATACGGTCTCCGCGTTCCTGAGCAACCAACGGGGCAAGCCCGCGAGCTTCTCGTTCACCGGCTGAGCTCCTTTGCCAAGGCTGCGCCCCTGGGCGCGCCGCTGCTTTCCTACGCTCAGGAATAGCGCTCGATGATCGAGGCATCCGCTAGCCGGGACAGCGCCTCGCGGATTGATCGGGCGCGCGAATCCCCGACGCCCTCGACGTTCTGCAGCTCGTCCACGGTGGCCGCCAGGACCTTCTGCAGGCCACCGAAGTGCTCCACGATGCGGGTCAGTACCAAGTTGGGCAGGCGTGGCACCCGGGACAGCAGGCGGTAGCCCCGCGGGCTGACGGTGATGTCCATGGACTCGTGGGTGGCGGGGTAGCCGAGGGCCTTGGCCACGTTCAGCGGGTCGAGCAGGTCGGTTGCGCTCAGCTGACCGAGCTCCTCCAGCGACGACTCGGCCGTCCGGTTGCGCCGGGATAGGGGCAGGTAATCGCGCACGATCAGTTCCCGGTCGGAATCGACGCCGGCGAGCAACTCCTCCATCTGCAGGGCGAGCAACCGCCCGTCCGTACCGAGTTCGACCACATAACTGGAGATCTCGTCGGAGATCCGGCGCACCATCTCCAGCCGTTGTGACACCGCGGTGGCGTCCCGGACGGTGACGAGGTCCTCGATCTCCAGGGCGGAGAGGGTGTTGGACACCTCGTCCAGGCGGGTCTTGTAACGCTCGAGGGTGGCAACCGCCTGGTTGGCGCGGGACAAGAGCGAGGCGGAATCCTCCATCACGTGCCGACGCGTCCCGAGGTAGAGGCTGATGATCTTCATCGACTGCGATACCGAGATCACCGGGAAGCCGGTCTGCTGAGCCACTCGCTGGGCGGTGCGGTGCCGGGTGCCGGATTCCTCGGTGGGGATCGCCGGATCCGGCATGAGGTGGACGGCGGCACGAACGATCCGGCTGCCGTCCGAGCTGAGTACGACCGCACCGTCCATCTTCGCCAGTTCCCGAAGGCGGGTCGCGGCGAATTCGATGTCGATGCCGAAGCCGCCGGTGCACAACGAATCGACCACCTTGTCGTGGCCGAGGACGATCAAGGCCCCCGTGTTACCCCGCAGCACCCGTTCCAACCCGTCACGCAGCCCGGTGCCTGGCGCGACGACGGCAAGTACGGCGCGTAGGGCATCATCGCGTTCACTGATCGGCACTCGGTAGGCTCCTGACGAACGTGATCACCGTGCTCTCGACCGGCACGGCGCGGTTCTACGCGGTAGGGCAGCCTTAGTCTAGAAGTCGGGGTCGATGCCGCGCCCGTCCTCCCCCGCGCAGCTGGTCACAACTGAGAAACAAAGTCCCAGGCCGCAGACACCGTGGGGACCTCGAACACCTTGATACCCGGCACGTGGGACCAGTCCGAGCCGGTGGGGATCAGGGCCTTCTTGAAGCCCAACCGGCCCGCTTCGGACAGTCGGCGTTGCACGCTGCTGACCCGGCGCACGTCCCCGGACAGCGAGACCTCACCGATGGCGCACAGGTTGCTCGGCAGCGGCTTCTCGTGCCCGGCGGAGGCGATGGCCAGGACGATGGCCAGGTCCACGGCGGGTTCGGTGATCTTGATGCCGCCCACGCTCGCGGCATAAACGTCGCGCTCGACCAGCCGGTTCAGACCGGCGTTGCGTTGCAGTACCGCAAGCAGCATGTTCACTCGCGACGAGTCGAGATCGGTGAACGATCGGCGGGCTGATCCCGCGGCTGCGCCCGACGAGACCAGGGACTGGACCTCGGACAGTAGCGGCCGGCGACCGGTCACTGTGACGGTGACGCAGGTACCCGGAACCGGGATATCCCGCGTGCTGACGAACAGCCCGGACGGATCGGCCAGCTCATCGATGCCCTCTTCGTGCATCTCGAAGCAACCGACCTCGTCAGTGGCGCCGAACCGGTTCTTGATCGCCCGCAACATCCGCAGCGAGGTGTGCCGGTCGCCCTCGAAGTACAGGACGACATCCACCAGGTGTTCCAGCGCGCGTGGGCCGGCGATCGAACCGTCCTTGGTGACATGCCCGACTAGGACGGTGGCTATACCGCGTTCCTTGGCCACGGAGCTGATCGCGGCGGTGACCGCGCGGATCTGCGGCACGCCGCCCACGCCGCCGTCGACCGCCGAAGACGCGATCGTCTGCACCGAATCGAGGATCAACAGGCCGGGCTTCACCTCGTCGAGGTGGGCCAATACCGCCCCGAGGTCGTTCTCGGCGGCCAGGAAGAAGTCTGAATGCATCGTGTGGGTGCGATGTGCCCGGGCCCGGACCTGAGCGGTGGATTCCTCGCCGGTGATCAGCAGCGCCGGCAACCCGCCGAGCTGAGCGAACTTCTGGCCGACCTCGAGCAGCAGGGTGGATTTGCCGACCCCCGGCTCACCGGCGAGTAAGAGCACTGAACCCGGAACCAGCCCACCCCCGAGCACCCGGTCCAGTTCGGCGATACCGGTCGCCTTGGCCCGGGCCACAGCCGGATCGACCCGGCTGATGGGCTGGGCTGATTCGCGCGGCGTCACCGGTGCCGGGATGCTCAGCGCCGCGGCCCGCACGCCCGCTTCGGTCATGGTGCCCCAGGCTTGGCACTCCGGACATCGGCCGACCCAGCGAACCGCGGTCATGCCGCATTCGGTACAGGCGTAGCTGCTGCTCGCGCGCTTGGCAGTTCTGCCCGTCGGCTTGGTCACGACCCAGACGCTACCGGCCGGCTCCGACAAATCCGGCCGCCGAACTGAGCGAAGCGCCGATCAGCCGCCGGTGGGCGAGATGTCCACGGTGGGAGCCGAAGCGCCGCCCGAGGTCAGCTGCACCGGCAGGGCAGCGGTGATGGTGACGCCGCTGGCGAAGGTGAAGGTGACCTGCACGGTTTGCGAGGTGAACAGCTGCTTGTTCAAGTGCTGAAGGATGATCGTCGGGCCGATGGCGCTGTAGCCGACCGCGACACTTGAGTTGGCCGGAATCGGAATCGGCACGCTGGTCGCGGCCGCCGACGGCGAAGCTGAGCCGGACACCGAGCCTGAGGTGGATCCTGACCCGGATCCTGACGCGGAGGCGGACGCGGAGGCGGACCCGGTGGCAGACGCGCTGCCTGAGGCCGACGGCGAGGCGGACTCGGATGCGGACCCCGAAGTGGACGTGCTGCTGGTGCCGGGCGGCCCGGTGAGGGTGAGCAGAGCCGATGTTGAGGCGTCACTGCTGACGGCGGTGAGCTTGTCGTCCGCGGTGCCGTTGTTCACCACATAGAGCCGGAGCGGGGCGTCGCTGCCGGCGGGATAACTCGTGCCGGTCTCCGGTGCGGCTACCCCCGCGTCGCGGATACCAATTGTCGCCGAATCGGCGCTGACGCCGTCGATGGCCGGTTTCTGTTCAACAGTCTGGGCATCCTTGCCGGCAGCGCAGCCGGCGAGCAGGACGACACTGCTGGCGGCTGCCGCGATGCCCACCAGGACCCGCTGGGCCCCGGTCAAGCGGAATGCACCGGCGCGCCGTAGGCCGTGCCGGGTGCTGCACTGTGAGCGGCCTTCTGTGCGGCGCTGTGTTTCGCTCACCACGGTCATTCCTCCACCCACGTCGACTCTTGCTCACTCGACCTGCGCCGCGCCGAGCGCGCGACCCCGGGCGGGGCGACGGGCTTCGGCGGCAGGACATCGAGGTGATCCCACCGAACGGCGACAGCCTAGCGATCGGCGCTACAGGCCCCGGTGGGCGGGTGGCAACGGGCCCTTCGCGGGCGGATGACGTCCGACACCGCCGGTGACTAGCACGGTCGCGCAAGTGAACAAAGATCAAGACATCTGGGCGTGTCGCCCTTCCGTGTTACCCTTGATATCAGCGAAAGGGGTTGCCTCTATGACGTTCGAGGTCGGTGAGACCGTCGTTTATCCACATCACGGTGCTGCCAAAATTGAGGCAATCGAGACTCGCATCATCAAGGGTGAAGAGCGTATTTACCTTGTTCTGAAGGTTCAGCAGGGTGACCTCACCGTGCGTGTTCCTGCAGACAATGCCGAGATCGTCGGCGTTCGCGATGTCGTGGGCCAAGAAGGCCTGGACCGCGTGTTCGAGGTACTGCGCGCTCCGCACACCGAGGAGCCCACCAACTGGTCGCGTCGCTACAAGGCGAACGGCGAGAAGCTGGCCTCCGGTGATGTGAATAAGGTTGCTGAAGTTGTGCGCGATTTGTGGCGACGCGAGAAAGACCGTGGATTGTCCGCGGGAGAAAAGCGCATGTTGGCCAAGGCACGTCAAATCCTGGTGAGTGAATTGGCTTTGGCGGAAGGCACAAACGAGGACAAGGCCGAATTGGTCTTGGACGAGGTGCTTGCCGAGGCCGTCGCGTAATTTCGCCGCGCACTTTTCTTCGATCATCGGGAATTTGCAGATGAGTGTTGCCGCCATTGTGGTGGCCGCCGGATCGGGTGAGCGTCTAGGCGCTGGCACAGCTAAGGCTTTGGTTCTGCTCAACGGCCGTCCACTTTTCGAGTGGGCGGCCGTTGCCATGTCGCGCCATCCGCGGGTGGACTCGGTGGTGGTCGTGACACCGCGGTCAGCTCGGGAGACCATCCAGCGGGTCCTCGGTCCCGAGGTCACGGTGGTCGCCGGTGGGCACACCCGGCAGCAGTCCGTCCTGCTCGGTCTGGCTGCAGCTGATCCGGAGGCTGAATTCGTCCTGGTGCACGATGCCGCTCGGCCGCTGGTCCCGGCCGGGGTCATCTCCGCGGTCCTGGATGGACTCCTCGCCGGTGCCAGCGGCGTCGTCCCGGTGCTGCCAGTGACCGACACCATCAAGCGGGTGGACGAGCGCGGGACGGTCACCGCAACCGTCGATAGGAGCGATCTGCGGGCGGTTCAGACGCCGCAAGGTTTCCGGCGGTCGATCCTGGATACCGCACATGCCGAGGCGCAGGAGCTGGGCAGCGCGGGGACGACCGACGACGCCGGATTGCTGGAGGCGATGGGTTTGGACATCATGACGGTTCCGGGCTCGGAGTTGTCGTTCAAGATCACCACGCCGCATGACCTGTTGGTCGCCGAGGCATTAGCCGCCTCCTCGGACATCTTGCGATGACACCCTTGCCCCGAGTCGGCCTCGGCGTGGATGTACATCCGATCGAGGTCGGGCGACCGTGCTGGATCGCTGGGCTGCACTGGCCCGGCATCGACGGCTGCGCCGGTCATTCGGACGGTGACGTCGTCTGCCATGCCGCCTGCGATGCGCTACTGTCCGCGGCCGGTCTTGGTGACCTCGGTACGGTCTTCGGCGTCGACGATCCTCGCTGGGCCGGCGCCTCCGGCGGTGAGCTACTCATCGAGGTGGTCCAGCGGCTGGCGACGGCCGGCTGGACCATCGGCAACGTGGCGGTGCAGTTGATCGGCAACCAGCCGAAACTGGCTCCGCGCCGGGCCGAGGCCGAGGAGCGGCTCACCGGGCTGGTCGGCGCGCCGGTAAGCCTGTCGGCCACGACGACCGACGGTCTGGGCCTGATCGGTCGTGGCGAGGGCATCGCAGCCATGGCGACCGCCCTGATCAGTCGCCTCCTTGGGTGATCCACTCGCCTTCATGAGGGCTATGGCCCCCGCTATGGCCCCTCTATGGCCCCGCTATGGTCTCTGAAGGTGCGAGCTGATCACTCAGCTGAGCGCCTGCGCCAGATCGGCCCAGAGATCCTCGACATGCTCGATCCCGACGGAGAACCGGACGAGTTCGGCCGGAGTGCCCTGCGACGCCTCGCCGGGATAGCCACCACGACGTTCGATCAACGACTCGACGCCACCGAGACTCGTCGCGTGGGTGATGAGCTCCACGCGACGGCACAGGTCATCGGCTCGCTGGACGGAGTCGGTGGTGAAGGAGAGCACGGCACCGTGATGGCCGAGCAGCTTCGCGACCAGGTCGGCCTGTGGATGGTCGGGGAAGCCCAGGTAGCGCACGCCGGTCACTGCGGGGTGCTCGCGGAGGCGCCCGGCCAGCACGGCGGTGTTCTCGCATGCCCGCTCCATGCGTACCGCGAGAGTGCGTAGGCCGCGCAGCGCGAGGTAGGACTCCAGCGCTCCGGGGATGGCGCCGGTGAGGTTGCGGCGGGTCGCGATCCGTTGTGCGAGGTCACGATCCCTGGCGACCAGCACCCCGGAGATCACATCGCTGTGCCCGGCAAGCCACTTGGTCGCCGAGTGCATCACGACATCCGCGCCGTGATCCAAGGGACGCAGCCCCAGCGGAGTGGCCAGCGTGGCATCGACGACCGTGAGGACGCCGCGGGCCCGAGCCTCGGTGGCCAGGGTGGGCAGATCGGCGACCGTGAGCATCGGGTTGGTCGGCAGCTCCAGCCACAACAGGGTCGCGCCGGCCAGGGCGGTGATCACGGCGTCGGTGTCGGTGGTGTCCACCGGACGCAGGCTCAGCCGGCCCAGCTCGACCTGGGCGTCGAACAGGGTGCGGTGGTGGTTGTAGAAGGACGTCGGCAGGACGAGCACCGAGCCGGTCGGCAGGCTCTCGATGAGCGCTGACGAGGCCGCCATACCGGACGCGAACGAGGTGGCCAGGCCGCCCTCGAGGGCACCGATCGCGTCCTCGAACGCGGCCGAGGTGTCGCTGCCCGCCCGGGCGTAGCCGCGGGGGCCGCCAGCGTGATAGGTCGCGGTGAGCACCACCGGCTGGTTGACGGGGACGTCCGGCCCCGGCGCCGGACGTCCCACGCTTACTACGAGCGATTCGGCGTGCAGACCGGGGCTGAGGTGCCTGCCCGCCGTGCGGGTGCCTGCGCTGCCGTCCTCGCTCGGGGTGTCGTCCATGTCGTTGAAACTAGTCGGTGGCATGCCGGGTGTAGCAGGATTGGGGGTATGACCCTTCAGACTGCGTCCCTGCCTGCCAAAGCCAAGGAGCTGCTCGATGCCGCGAATTTCGTCGTGGTGGCGACGTCCAATACGGACGGCTCACCTCAGACATCGGTGCTGTGGGCAACCTACGACGGCAACGAGCTGCTGCTGTCCACCCTTCAGGGCCGCAAGAAGGAGACCAACTGGCTGCGGGACCCGCGTACCAGCGTGCTGATCCTGGACAAGGACAACCCGTACGGCTATATCGAGGTGCGCGGGACCGTCTCCATGACCACCGAGAACGGCCCCGAGCTCATCGAACGGTTGTCCCAGATCTACACGGGGCAGACGTACACCGGTGACGACGGCACCGACAACGTGCGCGTCGTCGTCCGGGTCACGCCCAGCCGGGTGATCCAGCGCTACTGATTTCGGCGGTGGCGCGGCGAGCTCCCGCGATTCCGTAGGATTGCCGGGTGACGCTCAGGTTCTACGACTCCGAAACCAGGACGGTGCGGGAGTTCATCCCGCTCGAACCCGGTAAGGCGTCGATCTACCTCTGTGGTGCGACCGTGCAGGCCGCACCACACATCGGGCATCTTCGTTCCGGGTTGAACTTCGACATCCTGCGCCGCTGGCTGACCTACCGCGGCTACCAGGTGACCTTCGTTCGCAACGTGACCGATATCGACGACAAGATCATCGCCAAGTCTGCCGAGGCCGGACGTCCGTGGTGGGCACATGCCGCGATCTACGAGGCCGCGTTCCGCGAGGGCTACGAGATCCTGGGCTGCCTGCCACCCACCATCGAGCCGCGAGCTACCGGCCACATCACCGAGATGATCACCTTGATGGAGCGGCTGATCGAGCGCGGGCATGCCTATGCCGTGGACGGCGATGTCTACTTCGACGTGAAGTCATGGCCGTCCTACGGAGAGCTGTCCGGTCAGAAGATCGACGCGATGCAGCCCGCCGGTGATTCGGCCGGCGACGCCCGCAAGCGCGATCCACGCGACTTTGCCCTGTGGAAATCGGCCAAACCCGGTGAGCCGGCGTGGCCCACGCCCTGGGGAGACGGTCGCCCGGGCTGGCACCTGGAGTGCTCAGCGATGGCCGGCAAATACCTGGGGCCGGTTTTCGACATCCACGGCGGCGGGCTCGATCTGATCTTTCCGCACCACGAGAACGAGATCGCCCAATCCAAGGCGGCCGGCGACGAGTTCGCCCGGTACTGGATGCACAACGGCTGGGTCACCCTCGCGGGCGAGAAGATGTCGAAGTCGTTGGGCAATACGGTGCTGGTCAGCGAGATGGCCAAGCAGTGGCGCCCGGTCGAGTTGCGCTATTACCTCGGTGCCGCGCATTACCGTTCGGCCATCGAGTACTCCCCGGAGGCCCTGAACGAGGCTGCCGTCGCGTACGGACGGATCGAGCGCTTCGTACTGCATGCCATCGAGAGCCTGGGCTCGACCGACCCGGACGTACAGTCCAGACTGCCGGACGAGTTCGCGGCCGCCATGGACAACGACCTCTCCGTTCCGGCGGCGCTCGCGGTGCTGCACGCCTCGCTGAGGGCGGGCAACAACGCCCTCGAGTCCGGTGACAAGGAAGAGACCTTCAACCGGCTTTCCGAGGTGTTGTCCATGACCGAGGTGCTCGGCCTGAATCCGCTGCGCTGGCGGGATGAGAACGGCGAGGCCGAGCAGCTCACCGAGACCGTGGATCACCTCGTCCGGCTGGCTCTGCAGCAGCGACAGGCCGCGCGCGAGCGCAAGGATTATGCCGCCGGTGACGCGATTCGCGATTCACTGGCCGCGGCGGGTGTGCTCGTCGAGGACACCCCGGCTGGACCCCGATGGAAGTTGGATCACTGATGGCAGGCAATTCATCCCGCAAGGGCGCGGTGCGCAAGCAGAAGAAGGGAGCGACCGTCGGCTCGGGAGGCAAGCGCGTCCGGGCTCTGACCGGTAAGGGCCCGACGCCGAAGGCCAGCGAACGTAAGGGTCATCCCGCCGCGCGCCGGGCCGCGTCAGCCGAACGCCGGGCCGCCGAGGCACCACGTCGCCGGGGTGCTCCGGGCAAGAACTCCGATGCCCCGGAACTGCTGGTGGGACGCAATCCAGTCGCTGAGGCGCTGCGGGCGGAGATCCCGGCCAAGGCCCTCTACGTCGCGGTCGGCATCGAGTCCGACGAGCGGGTGACTGATGCCATCAAGCTCGCAGCGGACCGCGGCCTGCCGATCCTGGAAGTGAGCCGGGCTGAGCTCGACCGGCGGACCGGTGGGATCCTGCATCAGGGGATTGCCCTGCAGATTCCGGCGTTCCAGTACGACGAGCTGCCCGATCTGCTGGATCTGGTGGCCCAGTCCACCACCACGCCGTTGCTGGTGGCCCTGGACGGGGTGACCGATCCGCGCAACCTCGGCGCGATCATCCGGTCCGCGGTGGCCTTCGGGGCTCAAGGCATCATCGTCCCGACCCGTCGTTCGGCCGGTGTGACCGCCACCGCCTGGCGGACCTCGGCCGGCACCGCCGCACATATCCCGGTGGCTCAGGTCAACAATCTGGTGCGGGCGCTGAAGGACTGCCAGAAGGCCGGGTTGTCGGTGGCCGGTCTGGATGCCGACGGGAAAACGACCCTCGACGAATTGCCCTTTGCCGCTGACCCGTTGGTGATCGTGGTCGGGTCGGAGGGTCGCGGTCTGTCCCGGTTGGTCGGCGAGACCTGTGATGTCACGGTCTCGATTCCGATGTCCGCACAAGCAGAATCGCTCAATGCCTCGGTGGCTGCCGCGGTCACGCTGGCCGAGGTGGCGCGAATCCGCCGACT
>JAVEET010000320.1 GCA_030840295.1 Pseudonocardiales bacterium | reverse complement strand
CGAACAGACGGGGACGGATTCAGCGTTCATCATGCTCTAACAAAAGTCAACAACATCGCCCAAGACTGCGCACGGTAACCGCGGCGCATGCGGTAACTACCAATCGAGATCAAACACTCTCATGATCCACTCGCACTTCCCAGTGCTGTAGTGCTCGAAACGGGAGGCGTACGGCGACTTGCTTACTCATGCCAATTCGGTACCACCCTGGGATGCCAGCTGGGGCCGACGCAGTGCCATGTGTTAAAGCGGGCGAAGAAGATCATCTGCGTCGATGATCGTGTACGCGTAACCCTGTTCGGCCAGGAATCGCTGGCGGTGCGCGGCATACTCGGCGTCCAGCGTGTCTCGGCTGACCACCGTGTAGAAGTGGGCCTGGCGCTTGTCGGCCTTCGGCCGCAACACCCGGCCGAGCCGCTGGGCCTCCTCCTGTCGGGATCCGAAGGTGCCCGATATCTGGATGGCCACCGCGGCTTCGGGCAGGTCGATGGAAAAGTTGGCGACCTTGCTGACCACCAGCACCCGGCTCTCACCCCGGCGGAACTCGTCGAACAGCCGTTCCCGCTCCTTGTTGGGGGTCGAGCCCTGGATGATCGGCACGTCGCCCAGATGGGCGGCGATCTCAGCGAGCTGATCCAGATAGGCCCCGATAACCAGCACCTGGTCGTCCGGGTGCCTGTTCACGATGGCCTCGATCACCGGCAGCTTCGTCCGTACGGTGGCGGCCAGCTTGTACTTGTCCTCGGGCTCCGCGGTCGCGTACGCCATCCGCTCGGCGTCGGTGAGCGTGACCCGGACCTCGGAACAATCGGCCGGCGCGATCCAACCCTGGTTCTCGATGTCCTTCCACGGCGCGTCGTAGCGCTTGGGACCGATCAGGGAGAACACATCGCCCTCGCGGCCATCCTCGCGGACCAGGGTCGCGGTCAGACCCAGCCGCCGTCGGGACTGCAGATCTGCGGTCAACCGGAAAATCGGCGCGGGCAGCAGGTGCACCTCGTCGTAGATCACGAGGCCCCAGTCGCGCGAGTCGAACAGTTCGAGGTGGCGGTACTCGCCCTTCCGGCGGGTCGTCATGATCTGGTACGTGGCGATGGTGACCGGGCGGATCTCCTTCTTCTCGCCGGAGTACTCACCGATCTCCTCCTCGGTCAGCGAGGTGCGCGCCAGCAGTTCCCGCTTCCATTGCCGCCCGCTCACGGTGTTGGTGACGAGGATCAGCGTGGTGGCCTTGGCCTGGGCCATCGCAGCCGCGCCCACCAGGGTCTTTCCGGCCCCACAGGGCAGCACCACCACGCCGGAGCCACCGGCCCAGAACGAATCCACGGCCAGCTGCTGGTAGGGCCGTAGCGTCCAATCGGCATTGTCCAGCTCGATGGGGTGAGCCTCGCCGTCGACATAACCGGCCAGGTCCTCGGCGGGCCAACCCACCTTGAGCAAGGCCTGCTTGAGCCGGCCGCGCTCGGACGGGTGGACGAACACGGTGTCGTCGTCGATACGTTCGCCCAGCATCGGAGCGATCTTCTTCTGACGCAGAACCTCTTCCAGGACCGCGCGGTCGAGTGAGATCAGGACCAGGCCATGCACCGGGTGCTTGGCCAACTGCAGCCGGCCGTAGCGATCCATGGTGTCGGCGACGTCGACCAGCAGCGCGTGCGGCACGGTGTAGCGGCTGAACCGAACCAGCGCATCGACGACCTGCTCGGCGTCGTGCCCCGCGGCCCGCGCGTTCCACAGGCCCAACGGCGTGAGTCGGTAGGTGTGCACATGCTCGGGGGAGCGCTCGAGTTCGGCGAACGGGGCGATGGCCGCGCGCGCTTCGCCGGCCAGCTCATGGTCGACCTCGAGTAGAAGGGTCTTGTCGGATTGAACGATCAGTGGTCCGTCGGTCACACCTGCTCCTCGACTTGCGTGCGCGAACTGTCCATTGTGCCAAGGAACCCCGACAACGCGGTGTTCGGTGTTGATCGATCGAGGAAAATCCGCCCAAACGGTGGTCCCTCGGCTCAGTCGTCCTCGAGCAGGACCACCGTGGTGATCCGCTGAAGCGGATAGCTGCGCAGCCGGGAATCGTCGGGATCATGGCCGCGGACCATGCCACCGCCCAGCGAGATCGGCATCAAGGTCCGCTGCGATGGTGTGCCGGTGTCATCGACGTAGCCAAGCGCGATGGTCCGCTCACCGCGGATCGCAGAACGCAGCAACTCGAGGATCGAGGCCGAGGTGACGCCCGGGATCTGCTGGGACACCCGGTTCGTGGACTGGGTGACCGCCACGGACAGCCGCTCGCTGGTCCGTAAGCGGGCCACCACCTCTGCGAGCTGGTCGTCCGGGATCGCGGTCGGTCGTATTCGGGCCAGCCGTGAATGCTGGCGGCCCGGCACCCGGGGCGCGTCCGCGGCCAGGCTGACGATGGCGCCGTCCGATGACTCGGCTGCCGGTGCGAATCCGGCGGCTCGCATCTTGTCCAGCAGGACGCTGATGCCGGACGAGGACACCACCACGGTCGGTGCGATCCGCTGCAGGTTCAGACTGTCCGCGATCGGATCAGTCATCACACGATCGAGCAGGCTCTCGTCATCACAGCGCAGGTAGCTCGTCGCGGTGCCGGTCCGTAGCCGGCCGTGCTGAGCAGCAACGTCGTTGATCAGGTACTGCAGCGCTTGTGGCACCGGAGTACGGGAGTAGTTGGTGAAGAATTGCAGCAGGTCCGAACCTGATCGTCCGGCATCCAGCGCCCGGCGCAGGCTGGCCGGTGAGATCCGGTATACCGAGGCGCCGCCAGTCGACTCCAGATCCGCCGTGAGGGCCAGCTCGTGCTCCAGGTCGGCGGTAGGCGGTCCCGGCACGACCGCGGTCAGGTCTGGCTGCAACAGGAATTCCTCGACCGCCTCCGGCAGGGCCGCGCTGAGCAGATCAGTGGCGTTCAGTTCTGCCCTGACCGCGCCGGTCTCAGCGCCGTCCACCAGGGCCCGGGTGTAGCCGGTGATCGCTCCGTACCCGGTCACCCCGAGCGTGGCGGCCTCGGCCAGCATGGCGGCGGCCAACGGCCGGCTGGTCGACGCGCGACGTGGCGCCATCCAGGACAGCCGGGCCAGCACTGCGGCGTCCGCGGTGGGCGCCTGACCGGGGGGCAGCTCGGCGAGCAGCCGCAGCAGTTGCAGCCGCAGACCGGGGGCGCTGTGCCGTTCGACATCGGCCGACAGCGGCGCGATCGTCTTGTCCCGCTCGTCACGTTCACCGATCAAGCTCGGCAACCGGGTCATCGCCAGCCACGCGTTCGCGAGCTGGACCCACCGGGCGGCCGTACTGCGGCGCAGCCACGAGTCGAACTCGGTAGTGGGCAGATAGGACGGATCGACATGGGTGGTGGAGGACAACAAGCCTGCCTCGTAGGCCACCTCGATCAGCAGTCCGGTCACGCTCTCGGTCACGTCCAGCACCCGGGCCAGCCGCCGCAGGTCTCGCACCCCCAGTCCGCCCGCCCGCAGCTGAACCGGTGGGTCGTCGGCGATCGCGTTCAACACGAGCTCGACCAGCCGGACGGTCCCGAGCACCGCATTCGATCCGCCACCGTCGATGACCGAGGTGCCGCGTTCGGTGGCCGCGACCGGAACCGGCTCGCGCTGGACGTCACCGGCCGGATGATTCCTCAGCCGCAGTGCGATCTCGCGTGGGAGTTCGACGGTGTCCCGGTCGACCGGAACGAGCAGGCCTCGATTCAGCAGAGACCGGGCCGGGCCGGCGGCTGCAGCTGCGCTGTCGGCCCGGATCATGGTCGCGTTGCGCAGGCCGCCGATCGGCGGGCCTTCGGCGAGCCGGTCCAGGATGGCCCGTTCGGCCTCGTCGCATTGGCCCAGCAGATGATCGAGGTCCGCGATGACGGCGGTCGCGGCGGCCGCTCCGGATCCGGGTTGGGTGGCCGGCGGTAGTCCGAGCCGTCGCAACAGCGGGGCCAGGGCGATGTCATTGACCATGGCGAACAACTCGTCCGCGCTGCGACCGAGCCCGGCTGGGTAAGGACCGATGACTTCCCGGACGGCCCCGACCGGATGCAGATTGTCGTTCTCGCCCCACAACAACAGCCAGTCGCGTAAGCGCCCGACAGCTGCGTCGACCGCAGTTGTGTCCCCTGGTGCGAACCAGCTGTGCACGGTCGTGGTGGAAACGCCGGCGCCGAGGCCGGCTACCACCTCCAGCACACGCAGCGAGAAAGCATCGAGGGCGTCGAGGGCTCGTGCGATGGAGGAACGGACGCTGGCCCGGCTGGCCAGGGTGGCGAGGTCCACCGGTGCCGGCAGGGCCAGATCGGGGCGCCGGCGCAGCAGCGCCATCAGGTCGAGGTCGGAGGACCGGCGCAGCCAGTCGGTCAGGGTGTGCGGCGCACCGGCTCGTTCGGAAGCATCCGGTAACGCGGTCACTGCGGCCTCGTCAGTGATGTAGGAGTCAGTGATGTGGGAGTCAGTGACCTGCGAGGTGCGGCCGGTTCTCCCGCTTCGGGTGTTCGTAGTACAGGCTCTCCACCGGGAGCGGGAAGCTGATGTCGTCGCCGAACGGCGACTGGGCCCCGGGGTTCTGCGCTAGCAGCTCGTTGACCGGATGCTCGGGGTAGTCCTCTTCCCAATCGAGCTGCGGCGCTGCGGTGCGCGGCGAAACCGTGCCTGCCATGTGCGGCCCACCTTCTGTGTGCGCGACCCGGGACCGGTTGGTCGAGTCACCAAGTACGAATAACCAGTGTGCCATGCGGCCAGGGTCGTCGACATGGCAGTCGGCGGAGCGTCACTCGTTGCGGTCAACCTCGCCCGATGCTGGCCGGAGAGCGCGGGCTGGTCGCGAAATTTGCTGACCGCGCCGGAGCTGCCTGCAGGCGTGCACCGCGACGCTCGGGTGGACTGCCGGCTGAACGGGTGGCCTGAGCGGCTCAGCGCCGGAGCTGCGCGGCCGCGGCCCGCTGATCGGCCCTGGTCGAGCGGAATATGCCGACCATGGCCAGTCCGAGGCCGAGCGGTGCGAGCAGGCACCCGAGGTTCAACCACACCGAGCGGTTGTGCTCCCCCCAGAAGAACGGCGCCACCGTTATCAGCAGGAAGATCAGTCCGATGGCGAACAGGGTGAAACCGGCTTGAACCGTCCTGGGCCGAGAGCTCCGCGATGTGCTGGCGCGCGCCGGTGCTGGCATCGAGTCGGGCATGTCACCAGTATCTCCGGTGCGCCAGCTACTGTGACAACGATATTCTGTGACATTGACGTCCGCACGACGTGCGGGCGTTTTCTGTGTAGCGCGACCAACGAGTATTGGGGTGTTCCCTCATGCCATCCGGCAAGGTGAAGTGGTTCGACGGCGAGAAGGGCTTCGGCTTCCTGGCCGACGATGAAGGCGCCGACGTGTTCGTACACAAGGACGCGCTCCCAGTGGGCGTGGCCGAGCTCAAACCTGGCCAGCGGGTGGAATTCGGCGTCGTACAGGGCCGCAAGGGCAATCAGGCCCTGCAGGTTCGACTGCTCGATCCGGTGCCGTCCGTGGTCAAGGCGACCCGCCGACCGGCCGAGGAGATGACTCCGATCGTCGAGGATCTCATCAAGCTTCTCGACAAGGTCGGCAACTCCCTGCGGCGCGGGCATTACCCGGATCGTGCCGAGGGAAAGAAGGTCGCGACGCTGCTTCGGGCCGTCGCGGACAACCTGGAGTCCTAGTCAACTTCGGCGATCGTGTAACACCTGGCACGCCTACGCTGCCGGGTGTTACACGATCGGCTGTCGGGAGCCGGCGCTGGGTGATCCTGGCCCTCGGGCTTTTCGCCCAAGCCGCCGCTAGCTCGTTTCTGTACGGGCTACCTATGCTGATCCCGCAGTTGCGGACCGAGCTGCAGCTGTCCCTGCCCGAGGCCGGCGCCGTGGTCGCGGCTCCGGCCCTCGGGTTGTTGCTCACCTTGATCGCCTGGGGCGCGGTCGCCGACCGCTACGGCGAGCGATGGGTCATAGCATCCGGCCTGATTCTGGCGACAGCGTTCCTGCTGGTGTCGACCCAACTCGGTTCGGTCGTCGCGCTCTGCGTGTCCCTGGCCCTGGCCGGCGCGTCGGCCGCCTCGGTCAACGCCGCGAGCGGGCGCATGGTGCTGGGCTGGTTCGCCGCCCACGAGCGTGGTTTCGCCATGGGTATCAGGCAAACCGGGCAACCTCTCGGCGTTGCCTACGCCGCGATCCTGCTCCCGCCGGTGGCCTCTCGCTGGGGCCTCGGTGTGGCCCTGGCCGTGCCTGCGGTGACCTGCGCGCTGCTGGCGGCCCTGGTGGCGTTATTCGCTCTGGATCCGCCCCGGCCCGCTCGGTCGGCCACGGCCGGCTCGCAGCGCCCGCCGACTCCATACCGCGCCCCAACCCTGTGGCGATTGCACGCTGCCTCGACCATGCTGGTCATCCCGCAATTCGTGGTTTCGGGATTCTCGATGGTCTATCTGGTCGGCGTACGGCACTGGGATCCCAGCGCCGCCGGCCGGGTGCTTTTCGTGGCCCAGTTGCTCGGCGCACTGGGCCGGATCGGCAGCGGGATCTGGTCGGATCGGGTGGCGAGCCGGTTGCGTCCGATGCGGCAACTGGCGGTGGCCAGCGCCGCCATCATGGCCGCGGCTGCCCTGGGTGACCGGTATTCCTCGTCCTGGGTGGTGCTGGTGCTGGTGGTGGGCGCGGTCATCACGGTGGCTGACAACGGGCTGGCCTTCACCGCTGTCGCCGAGATCGCCGGTTCATCCTGGGCGGGCCGGGCGCTGGGTGCGCAGAACACCGCCCAGAACATCGCCGCCACCCTGACTCCGCCCTTGCTGGGCGCCGTGATCTCAGGACACGGCTATGCCCTCGGCTTTTCGATCGCGGCGGTGTTCCCGCTGCTGGCCATCCTTCTGACTCCGGTGACGGACGAGCGGCGGCGTGCCGAGGCAGCTCGGGATGCGGACCTGGTCAGCCCGGCGGACCACCCGGGCCGCGGCGACGACGCGACTTCGTCAGTCGCGCAGTGACCCCACCTCGGGGACGAGCCCGGCGGCGTGCGCTCGGTCGAGCAGTTCGGTGATCGCGGCGTAACCCTCCTCGCCGAGATCGCGGCTGAACTCGTTGACGTACAGGGCGATGTGCTGGCGCTGCACGTCCGGGTCCATCTCGTCGGCGTGCGCCGCGACGAACTCGGCCGAGGCCTGCGGATCGGCGAACGCGTAGTCCACCGAGGCCCTGATCACCTCGGTGAGCCGGGCCGGATCCAGTTCCGGACGAGCCGGATCACGCCGGGCGATGATGGCCCCTAGTGGGATCGGGTGTCCGGTCGTCGACTCCCACCACTCGCCGAGATCGGCCAGCGCGGCCAGGCCGTACTGCGGGTAGGTGAACCGGGCCTCATGGATGACCAGGCCGGCGTCGTACTTTCCATCCCGTACGCCGGGCATTATGTCGGCGAAGGGGATGACGTCGATGGAGGCCGGCGACTGGCCCTCGGCCCACAGCCGCATGAG
>JAVEET010000317.1 GCA_030840295.1 Pseudonocardiales bacterium | reverse complement strand
AGGTCGACGATCACCGTTCGCTCGCCGAGCGGCAAGGATGGTCCGGCCTCGGTGGTTGTCATCTACCGGGTGAGGTCCTGATGAGAAGCCCGCTCAAGCGACTGGCAGCCACGGCCGCGCTGCTGATAGCCGTATCGGCTGCCGCACCCTTCGAGACTTCCGCAACCGCCGCAACGACGGCCGACGCCTCGACCACCACGCCGATCAAGCATTTCGTCTTCATGATGCAGGGCGACCGATCCTTCGACAACTATTTCGGAATGTATCCCGGCGCCGACGGCATCCCACCGAAAGCCTGCCAGCGATACGTCGTGACCGGACCCGCCGCGGACTGTGTGGCACCGTTCCCCCTGCACGGAAGCGCCCCGCAGTCTCCCGGCGGCGGAACCGTCGAGGTTCAGAATCAGTATGACGGCGGTCGGATGGACGGCTTCGTCGCTGCCTATCAGAACGAGGGCCGCGACGGAAAGACCACGATGGGTTACTACGATCGCCGCGACCTGGCTACCTATTGGGATCTGGCCGACCAGTACACCCTCTTCGATCGCTTCTTCTCCTCGACCATGACCGGGCAGCGAGCGAACCGCAACTATTGGGTGGCCGGCGCGGCGGCGCCGACCGGCTCACCGCAGGCAATCGCGGCTGCCTACGCAAAGCAGGTGACGATCTTCGATCGCCTGCAGGCGAGCGGGGTGAGCTGGAAGTTCTACGTGCAGGGCTACGACCCGGCCCAGAACTACCGGACCGTCTCCAAGAGCAATCCCAGCAGCCAGCCGCTACGGGTGCCGCTGCTCAACATCGACCGCTTCCTCGACGACCCGGCGCTAAAGCCCCACATCGTCGACATGGCGCAGTACTACCGCGACCTCGATGCAGGCAACCTGCCGGCCGTTTCCTATATCTCGAGCTCGGGCCCCACAGAGCGTTCGGCACACGCCATCGCGGGTGGCCAGAAGCTGGTCAACAACCTGGTCGGCAACCTGATGGTCAGCAAGTATTGGGACTCGTCGGCGTTCATGCTCTCCTACGACGGTTCCGGCGGATGGTTCGACCACGTCCGGCCACCGCAGGTCGACCGGAACGGCTACGGGTTACGAGTGCCGGCATTGCTGGTCAGCCCGTACGTTCCTGCGGGCAAGGTGAACCACACGGTCATGGACTACACCAGCGCCTTGGCCTTCATCGAGCACAACTGGCAGGTCGCACCGCTGGCCTCGCGTGACAAGAGTGCCAAATCGCTGGCCGCTGCCTTCGATTTCACCAGCAAACCACGACCGCCGAAGCTCCAGATCGGTCAGCCGCAAGCGGCACATGCGCCGCTGGTCAGCGTCGGCATCGTGTACTGGTGCTACGGCTTGGCCGTGCTCGCCGTGCTCGGCTCGGTGGCCTTCGCGGCGCTGCGCTCGCGCCGCAGACGACCGACGCCCCCGGTAGAACACCGTCGGGTGCAGGAACCCGCGGAAACGGTGGGAGCTGACTCATGAGGGTGAAGTCGACGCTCAGAACGTTCGCAGTTGTGGCAATTGCTGCTGCAGTCATAGTTCCCACCGGGACCAGCTCAGCGGCTCCGCTGTCCGGCCGGCCCGTCGATGTGTCGCTGTCTGCCATGCGGGCCGGATTGCCAGCGGACATATCGCTGCCTCCGACCACGCCGCCGTTCACCACGGACCCGCCGATCACCACGCCGGCGCTCACCACGCCGGCGCTCACCACGGACCCGCCCACGACTCCGCCGACGACTCCACCGATCACCACAGACCCGCCGACCACGCCACCGATCACCACAGACCCGCCGACCACCACTGCCCCCGTCCCGTCACCGGACACGAGCACTCCCAAACCCCCGGCTGGCGGCCACAACCCGTCGAGCGTCCCGGGTACCGTCGCTTCCCCGCCGAAGCACCGGACCCCCCGACCACATCCACACAAGAGTCTGCGCGCACCGAGCAACACTGTTCGTCAACCAGGGATCATCCGACCGCATCCGCACCGCAAGCCATGGTTTATCACGTTGACGATCAAGACAGCCCCGCCCCTGGCGGGCGTGCAGTTCACGTTCGACGGGCACAACGTCGTGACCGACGGCACAGGTGTGGCGCGTTATGTCGCCCCACACGATTTCGCCGGGCACACGCTCACCCTGGTCAAGACGTCGGTGTCAACACCTGCGCAGCGTTACCAGTTCAGCCGCTGGGGCGGTCAGCGCGATCCGGATCAAGCCTTTGCGAAGTCGGTCAAACGCTTGCCCCTGCGCGCCGATTACGCCGTGACGGCCGCATTCTCCCTGCAACGGCAGGTTCAGCCCATCGTCGTTCGGCAGGATGGGACCACGGTGAACCCGGCTGAGGTGTCCGCCATCACCGTCAAGAGTGACTTCGGTCAACTCATGACCATGTCGCCCTCCAGCCCGACCTGGCTGGACGTCGTCCGTCCGGCGTATCACCACAGCGTGCTGTCGGCCGTGCCGGTCAAGTACTCGCTGCAATCCGTCATCGTGCGGGGAACAAACGTAGTCGATGCCGGTCGGCAGGCCTTCCTTCCGAGCACGTCCAATCCGCGGTTTGTCACCCAGTTCTACAACCTCACGGTGACAGCCCATGACGCGCTCTTCCCCACCTCACGTGGCAAGTCCATCGTTGTCACGTATCCCGACGGCGCCGCCGAGACAGTACCGTTCGACGCCCAGCACCGAGCGGTGCTCAACGACCTGCCGCGCGGGACGTACAAGCTCCAGATCAAAGCTGGCCTTGCGTTGGTGACCTCGACTCAATTCACGCTGTCGCGCGACAAATCGTCTGATCTTACCGTGATCAGCCTGCTCGACCTCTCGGTGCTCGGAGGACTCGGTCTGCTCCTGGCGTTAGGCCTGATTGCCGTCGGTCGCTACCTGCAGAGCAGAAGGCCTGCTGACAGCGTGCGACAGTGGACGCCGAACGCTCCGTCGTATGAAGAAGCGTCGAAGGAACAGGTTCTGACATGACGCGGCGTCCCGGCCCGCTTCTGCTGTGCCTGGCGACATTCCTCATGCTGGTGGCGTGGCATCCAACCACGGCGCCCGCCGCCGCGGCGTCGAGCTCGGCGGGGCCGGGCGGCTCGGCGGTGACCTCGCCTACCTCGGGCAACCACGGGTCTCCGGTCCCGATATTCGCGTTCTACTACCAGTGGTTCGACGCGAGCTCGTGGAGCCGCGCGAAGATCGACTACCCCGCGGTTGGAAGGTATTCCAGCGATGATCCGCGGATCATGAGGCAGCAGATCCGACTTGCCAAAGGCGCCGGTATCGATGGTTTCATCGTGAGCTGGAAGGACACC
>JAVEET010000271.1 GCA_030840295.1 Pseudonocardiales bacterium | reverse complement strand
ACCATGTTGTATTCGCTTCCGAACCGAGCAGCCAACGCAGGAGTGCGACGAGCGCCGCCGCCACCGATCAAGATCGGCATGGATGGCTGACACGGCTTGGGCAACGCGGGGGAATCGACCACGGTGTAGTACTTGCCCGCGAAGTAATACCGGGCATCCTCTGGCGTCGACCACATCCCGGTAAGGATGGAAAGCTGTTCCTCAAGACGATCGAAGCGCTCGCCAAGCGCCGGAAATGGGATGCCGTACGCGGCATGCTCCTCCTCGAACCAGCCGGCGCCAAGGCCGAACTCGACTCGGCCGCCGCTCATCTGGTCGACCTGAGCGACCTGGATGGCCAGCGCTCCCGGGTAGCGAAAGGTGGCCGAGGAGACGAGCGTCCCCAGCCTGATGGTTGAGGTTTCGCGCGCCAGACCGGCAAGCGTGGTCCAAGCGTCGGTCGGTCCGGGGCGGCCATCACCGGCACCGATCCGCAGGTAGTGGTCGGAGCGGAAGAAGGCCGAGTATCCACATTCCTGGGTACGGAGGGCGGCGGCGAGCACCGTGTCGTAGGTCGCGCCCTGCTGGGGTTCGGTGAAGATGCGAAGGTCCATTCGTATCAACTTAGTGACTGTACGAGCCGCAGGCAACGCCGAGTTCGTCTGGATCAATGCGGTTGGGACCGTGAATCAGCTTATCTGCGCAGGCATTTGCTCATCCCCTTGTTGCGGCGCGCCTAGTCCGAGGTGAACATGCAACCCACCCTGTTAGGACCCAACCTGCCGGCGTACATCTCGGCTTCGCGCGCGACATCGAGCCGAATGAGCTGTCCCGTTGGGTCCGCGAACAGGATGTAGGCGCTCTGCTCGGTGCGACCAACCGAGTTCCGGTCGCTACCGGCGATGCGATTCTTTACCCGGCCGGCATGCCACACGCGATCGACAAGGACGTCCAGCTCATTGAACTGCAAGAACCAACAGACTTCTCAGCATTGCTTGAGTGGAAAAGCCTTCCGTTTTCGCCCGATCATGCGATGTTGGGGGCTGCCTTTCGATGAGGCGCTCGGCTGCATGGACCGGCGCGCCGGCACGCCTGAGCGATTTTGCATCGCTGCGAACCGCCGCGGCTGGCTCGCTGCTTCCGGCCGAGTTGCGGAGTTCTTTCGAGCGCAGACATTGCCGCCGGCCCGCTCCCCCCAGGATTCTCTGTTCTGGTCATCTCCGCTGAGGGCAGGGGGACTGACCGGCGACTGGGGTCGTTTGCGATCGGACGTGGGGCAACGGTCGTCGTCCCGCACGCCGCTCGATGCGATGTCGCCGGAAAGGTCGACGGCGTGCAATGCCGCCCCGCTGGGTGAAGCTAAGCCGCTCGCGCCGATTCGATGAATCGTTGCGCGCGCTGCGGGTCGACCGGGTTCCAGGTGTAGCCGTCGACCTTCAGGTCACTGCCAACAATGCAGCCGTCCGCGTGCTCAAGGAACTTCGCGATCGTTGCGGCCTTCGCTCCCGTGTTAAGCAGAACCGGAACATCGTCGGGGACAGCCTCACGCACTTCGGCTACGGTCCGGACGTCGGGCTCGGCCCCGGCCATCGGACCGGAGACCAGGATGCCATCGGCCAGGCTGGAAACCACGGCTGAGCTTGCGCTCTGCGCCGGCGTGCGCTGACCGATCGGGGATGCGAATTCGGGAGTAATGTTCATGAAGATAGCTAGATCGTCACGGTCCAGCCGACGCCGCTCGCGCAGGACTGTCGCGGCATCGGTCTGCCAGAGCCCCATGTCTGATTCCCATACGCCGGTCACCACCTCTCGCATAAAACTCGCATCGGTCGCGACTCCAACCGCGAGTGCGCAGGAGGCGTCCCAGAGAAAGTCGACCCCGTACGGACGGTCGGCTGGTCGGCATTCGGTCACGACTCGAGCCATCACCGCCGATGACTCCAATCCCGCACGCAGCTGGTATGGGCGGTCACCTTCGTTGCAGAACAGAATGGCATCGAAGCCGGCTTCCAGCAGGATCTCGGTATCGCGCTTGACCTGGTCGACCAGGCCCTGGACCCCGGCAGCCGAATCGTAGAGGGGGGTGCCAGGCAACGGCGGCACATGCGCCATCGCAATAAGCGGCTTACGGATGCCAGGAAAGGCCTTAGCGAAGCGGGATGTCATAGATCCTCCTGAATTGATGCCGGCTTCTGCGGACCGCGCCGGACTGGCCTAGGTGTGGATAACGTCAAGGTCACCGCACCGGAAATTTAGCGCGCTGCTGAGTGAAACGACGACGAGGGACAACTGGAACTGCGCTTGACCGGGACGCCCGCTGGCCCTGCGTGGAGCTGAGACGTTACATGCGCGGTGCACCGTTGTGAACATCGCGTGTCGCTGGATCCCGCGGCAGATGACGGATTCATCAGTCAGCGGTTAGGCCTCTAGGCGCAACCGTTGACACCCCACCAGAGGGGCTGGTAATTTTCGAGAAATCGATTTCAGAAGCGCCACGCATGAAGGGTTCAAAATGGACTTGCCTGCGCTGAGAAAGCCACGCGTCATCCTCGCCGGTGAAAGCTGGGTATCTGGTGGTACTCATATCAAGGGTAGCGACGTCTTCACGCAACCACGGTACGAGGAAGGCGGTATTGAGCTGGTTAACGGCCTCGAGGCAGCCGGTATGGAGGTATCGCGAATTCCCGCTCATCTTGTCGCGCGTGACTTTCCGGCCTCGGTGGCAGCGCTCAACGACTATGACGTCGTCGTGGTCAGCGATGTTGGCGCTGACTCCTTCGAACTGACAGACGACTGCTTGTCCGGTCGACGCAGCATCAGCCGTCTCAGAGTCCTCGCGGAGTGGGTTTCGCAGGGCGGCGCACTTCTGATGGTCGGTGGATACATGTCCTTCGCTGGAATGCAGGGCCGGGCCCGATTCGGCAGCAGTCCACTGGCCGAGGTGCTCCCGGTGACGATGAGCGAGTATGACGATCGGGTCGAACGGCCGGACGGCGTTGAGCCCAAGGTGGTTGAGTCGGCACATCCCATCGTCACTGACCTACCGGCTGCCTGGCCATACGTCTTGGGGTACAACCGGGTAACGGCGAAGGCCGATGCCGCAACGATCGTCGCAGTCGAGGACGACCCGCTCATCGTTGTTGGCAGCCACGGTTCCGGCCGAGTCGCGACCTTCACGAGCGACTGTGCACCGCACTGGGCAAGTATCGATTTCCTTGAATGGCCCCAATTCGCCGATGTATTCGTCCAGCTGCTGACGTGGCTGGCCGGAGGCGATCGGCAACAAGCAGCGTCGCCGCGGTGAGCGCGTCTAGCAACGAACGTCAAGAACGCCGGATGTCCCCGGAAACTGGCAAACCTTGCCGGTACATCGAGTCTTAGATAGGAGCGATCATGGACGGTATTCAGCGTGGGCTTTCCCGACGCGGGTTCCTCGGAGCAGCGGGGTCAGTCGTGGGCGCGGCGACGCTTGGCGGGCTTCTCTCGGCATGCAGTGGTGGCTCAGGCGGCGGGTCGAGCTCCGGCAAGGCGACCCTGAATGTGTGGATGTACTCCGAGCCGTCCCGGACGGCCATCCAGGACAACATCATCGCGGCATTCAAGAAGGCCAACCCCGATATCGGCATCAACGTGACCCGTACTGACTTTTCAACCTATTACAGCAAGCTCGCGACATCGATTGCATCGCGGACACTGCCTGACGTATTCATGATGAGCGGCGCCTACTTCTACCAGGCGGTCCAGAATAAGGCCTTGATGGATCTCACCGATCGCATCAAGTCGGCGAATATCTCGCTGAACAACTACTTCGGCTCGCCGACCGGTGAGGACACCGTCTGGGAGAACAAGATCTACGGCATCCCTGGCGAAATCGATCACGTTGCCCTCGCCTATAACGAGGACATGTTCCACGCTGCCGGGCTCGATGCGCCTACCGCCGGCTGGAGCTGGGACGAACTACTGCACGCCGCGCAAGCGATGACCAAGAAAAACAAGGCTGGCAAGCAGCAGTATGGCTTCTACTCCTGGAACAGTTCCCAGGAGGTTTGGGGCAGCTTCGTAAGGGAAAACGGGGGAAACTTCCTGGACTCCACCTACACCAAGGGCGCGCTGGACCAGCCGGAGGCGCTCGAAGCTATCCAGTTCGCCGTAGATCTGATTCACAAGTACAACGTCTCGCCGGCGCCGCTTGGCGTGTCGTCACTGCCTGGCTACATTCAGTCCACCGGTAACCCGTTCCTCACCGGACTGATTGGAATGAAGGTTCAGGGCAACTACGAGATGGCCTTGCTGTCCCAGATCAAAGACTTCAAGTGGAACGTCGTTGAGATGCCGAAGAAGCAAAAGCCTGGCGGCATCGGCTGGTACCAGTCATGGGTGATGGGTTCAACAACGAAACACCCGGACGAGGCCTGGAAGCTACTCGATTTCATTGTCACCGAAGGTCAGACCGTCACCGCTAAGACACCCGGGCGTGGCCTGACACCGTCGCTGAAGAGCGCAGCGGACAGCCCAGCATTCGTGCAGACCGGTGCGCCGAATATGAAGGCTTGGACGGATGGTTGGGCGAATCACTTCGACTTCGCCTTCCACCCGGCGTGGTTGGAGTACCAGGGCATTTATAGCAAGGCGCTGGATGCCTGCTTCAACTCCAACGCCAACGTCGCCGACGCAATGAAATCGGCTACTTCACAGGTGAACAACTCACTGGCCCGCTACCCCTGGTTCGACTCCAGCAAGCTTTCGCCAATCGCTTGGAGCTGACGCAAGGTCTGAGCGCTAGGGCCTCGGTCTACACAGGGTCGAGCGAACGATCGAAGGAGAGTGCTAGCACGTGATTGGCAGAACCCTGACGCCTTCCAGAGTCTTTCGGCCCAAAAGCATGGCAGCGCGTCGCGAATCTCTCTGGGCTTGGGCCTTGGTTACCCCGACGCTGCTCGGACTGCTGTTCTTCACCGTAGGTCCGTTTATCGTTGCCATCTACATCAGCTTTACGGACTGGAGCCTGTTAGGTAGCCCTACCTGGGTCGGCCTTACGAACTTCAAGCAGCTGTTCCATGACACCGTTTTTTGGACCGCTTGGAAGAACACGTTCTACTACACCGGAATCTCAGTGCCACTTAGTATGGCGCTTGGCTTGGGCATTGCGTTGCTGCTGAACCAGAAGCTGCCGGCGATGTCCTTCTTCCGGGTTCTGTTCTTCGTCCCGATGACGGTCGGAGTGGTCGCTAGCGGCCTATTGTGGTCCTGGATGTTCAACCCGCAATACGGACTGCTGAACTATCTGTTTCACTTCGTCGGTTTGGGCCCTTACAGGTGGCTGACGAGTGCCAAGATGTCGATGCCGTCGATCATCATCGTCGGAGTATGGCGGTCCATCGGTTTCAATATCATCGTATTCCTTGCAGGTCTCCAGGCTGTTCCCGAGACACTGTATGACGCCGCCGCGATTGACGGTGCTGGCAACTTTCGGAAGTTCCGGCACATCACGATTCCACTGTTGTCACCCACGATATTCTTCGGGGCGCTGATCGGCATCATCATGTCATTCCAGGTCTTCGAGCAAACCTACGTGATGACGCAGGGCGGCCCAGGTAATACCACGTTGACTATCATCTACTTCATATTCCAGCAGGGCTTTAGCTACCTACGAATGGGCTACGCCTCGGCTGCATCAGTGACTTTCCTGGTAATACTTTCGGTCGGAACAGCACTGATGCTGCGACTGCAGAACCGGTTGGTGCACTATGAAAACTAATCCAACGGCTACCGCGGCCAGTACCGGCCTGGCGTCGGCGGCGGCAGGCGGCCGCCGGTCGACGAGTCGTCGAGTCGCTATAAGCCGGGCGAGTGTCGGCCGAGTTCTAGTAGTGACGAGTCTTTACACGTTATTGATCGCGGTCACGCTGATCGTGCTGTTCCCGATCATCTGGATGTTGCTCACCTCCTTCAAGAGCGAGAGTGAGGTCAATGCCTTTCCGCCCAGCATCCTGCCGAACACCTGGACACTGGACGCCTACAGCAAGATCTTGAAGCTCTACCCGTTCCTGCGGTTCCTGCTCAACTCGCTGCTGATCTCATCTGCTGTAACGGTCGGCACCCTGATCTCGTGCGCGATGGCCGCCTTTGCCCTCGTCTACCTGAGGTTTCGCGGCAGGGAGTTCATCTTCCTCGTCATACTCGGAACTCTGACGGTTCCTTTTGCGGCGACCATGGTGCCTATCTTCGCTGAGATGTCCAAGATCGGCTGGATCAATACGTGGTATCCACTGATCGTCCCGGCGTTTCTTGGTAACGCGTATGGAATCTTTCTCCTGAGACAGCTATTCCGCGGCATTCCGCGCGAGCTCGGTGAGGCCGCGACTCTGGACGGCTGCGGTCCGCTGCGAGTGCTACGAAATATCTATGTTCCCTTGAGTACGTCAGCCTTTACCGCGCTTGGCGTCGTGACGTTCATCAACTCGTGGAACAACATGATTTCACCGCTGATATTTGTGAACGACCAGAACAAGATGCCGGTGGCCGTCGGCCTGGCTTACCTCAACGGGCAGGGCTCGGCAATCTGGTCTTGGCTTATGGCTGCGTCGACCCTCAGCGTTATACCGCTACTTCTGATGTACACCCTCGGTCAACGCTACGTCGTCGCCGGAATGACCATGAGCGGGGCGAACCGGTAACTCCGTGCACAATGCGGTTCGCTACCTGGCCGGCATTGACGGTGAGGTAGCGTTCAGGCGGCTCGCTATCAGGATGACCCTTCATCATTTGGTGATCAAAGCTCCAGGAGACATGGCACATGGCGAACTCTGAGTACGTTAAGGAGCGGGTTTTCGCGCAGATTGACACCAGCCGTGATGACTTGATCGAGTTTCTGACCGAATACATCCAGCACAAGTCCATCAATCCCAACCGGGGGCTGGACTTCGAGCCCGGCGGTACGACCGAGTGTCAGCGCTGGCTCAGCGGTTATCTCTCCGACCTCGGGTGCTTCGAGGAGGTGAAGCTCGTTCAAGCCGGGCCGGACGACTTCAATGTCATCGCCTCGATGCGATCAAGCTCTCCCAAGACGCACCGATCGGTCTTGTTCAACGGACACTCTGATGTCGTCCCGGTCACCGAACAGCACTACACTCAGTGGCTCGGCGGAGACCCGTGGAGCGGACACGTCGTGGATGGAGCCCTGTACGGGCGAGGCGCCTCAGACATGAAGGGTGGCAATGCCGCGATCGTGTGGGCCATCCGTGCGCTCGTTGAGGTCGGAGTCGTGCCCCCGGGTCAGGTGACTGCCGCATTCATCATCGGTGAGGAGTCCGGCGAGGTCGATCTCGGACCGCACAACGTCCTCGACAATGGTGCCACCGCCGACATGGCCGTCATCGCGGAGCCCACCGGTCTTGAGGTTTGCCCCGCTGCAGTCGGATGGTTCTTCCTCCAGATAGCCGTCGAAGGCGAGGCAGGTCACGCGGCCGGCCGGGTGCGCTCGATTCATCCGTCGGTAGAGGGCGTCGTCGGCGTCAATGCGATTGAGGTAATGACCCGCATCCTTGCCAGGCTCCGCGAACTGGAGCAGCAGTGGGGTCTGTACGAGAAGCACCCGTTGATGGTTCCTGGCACGATGGCGATGAACCCCGTCCAGATCGCCGGAGGTGGCATGCAGGCCACCACCCCCGATAGCTGCTCGGCGGTCCTTGCGGTCACTCTCAGCCCCACCCGAAGCTGCGCTGATGGACTCAAGGAGATCCAGCAGGTTATAGACACCGTCTGCGTCGGGGATCCGTGGCTATCCGCACATCCCCCTGTTATCACTTTCCCCTTCCTGCACACGTTCTATGACCCGATCGACATTCCAGTCGATGATCCCGCGGTGAGCTCGCTGGCACGCGCGGTGACAGAAGTGACCGGAAACGCGCAACCGATCAGCTTGATGCGGACCCCCTCTGATGCCAACCTGTTCGCCGCCGCGGGGCAGCCCGCCATTGTCTGTGGTCCGGGCAGGCTGGTCGGCAACGGCGTTCACGGGCTGAACGAACACGTCCAGATCGACGAAGTCGTGCAGGCCGCCAAGGCATATGCGGCAATGATTCTCGATTGGTGCTGGCAGCGCAACTAGCAGCCCACGGCAATTGGCCAAGTGCGCGCGGAGAGCCGAAGGGAAGGTCTGTGGAAGGTGCACCTGTTTCTGATGACGTGTATGAGGCCCTCTGCTCCCTGGTAAACCTCGGACCGAGGTTTCACGGTTCGTCTGGAGAAATCGCCGCGGCGGAGTACCTGGCCGGGCGGCTGGCAGACCTCGACGCCCCTGTCAGCACTCAGGAGGTGCAGACGATCGGATGGCACACCGAGGGCTTCCCCGAGTTACTCGTGACCTCACCGATCGAACGGCAGATAGAATGCTGGCCGATGCTCTGGAGTGCCGCCTCGTCCGGCTCCATCGAGGGTTCACTGATGCCGCTGGGGAGGCAGGGGCTGTGGAGCAACGCGATGGTCTGGCACAAGTTTGTGGTCGTCGCCGACGGCGCGCCGCTGGCCTACATCCTCGCCCGCGACAGTGGTCCTGCTGCGCCCCAACCGCTGCCCTCCGGATCAGCGGCGGCTAGCCCCCACCTGGCGATCGGGTACCAGGACGGCGTAACGCTTACCAACTGGATCCGGGACGGCAACCAGGTCACGGTGCGGCTCATGGTCGACACCCAGCAGGGCGCGCAATCCACCGGCAACAATCTGTACCTCGACCTCCAAGGACGCGAGCCGACCGCGGATCGGGCGATCGTCTGCGGCCACTACGACACGTTCTGGAATACCCCTGGCGCATACGACAACGGCAGCGGAACGATTGCCCTGCTGGAACTGGCCCGAAGGTGGTCAGCCCATCCCCCACGGCGTCCGGTTCGACTGGTGTTCTTTGCCGCGGAGGAATGGCACCTCGCCGGCTCCCGCACCTACGTCGCCAACATGTCAGACGATGAGCGGGCTTCGACAGGTTTCGTCGTCAATATCGATGGGCTCGGGCGGGGAGACCTTCTCGAGTACTCGGTCGGTCCGGAGACTCTCGAATTCGACGTAGCCAGGCAGATCACATCATTCGCTGAATCCTCTGGTCGATCAGCACTGCAGTTGTCCTCGCGCTTTCCGCCCCTGGTGGGGACGGACGACGCTCCGTTTTACGCGGCCGGAATTCCGAGTGTGCACCTCACCTTCAACGATTTCGATGTACTACACCGCCCTGAGGACGTACCCAACCGCGCCAGCGCGGCGAACCTCGCGTGGGCGGTACCATTGGTCGAGCGCCTCGTCGACAGCCTGGAACCGGTTGACCGGGCGCCGCTGTTCGATCTTCTCTAACTCAACTTCGCGAGTGCGAGTCATTTGTTGCCGGGATAGGTCTGGATCCAAGGAGCGGCGGCCTCGTAGGCAGCGCACGCAGCCAGCACATCGAGGTCAGCATGTTGGCGCCCGACGATCTGCATGCCCACCGGCAGCCCGGCCCTAGTCAACCCTGCGGGGACCGAGGCGGCAGGGTTGCCCGTGAAATTGAACGGATACGTCAAGCACCAGCCGATGGACGGATCGACCGCTGTTCCGTTCAGCTCGGTCGGACCGACGGTCAGGCCGTCACGCGCGTTCTGCACCGGAGACGTCGCGAGGGTCGGCGAGACGATGAAGTCATAGTCATCAAAGACATCCTGTACCGCATCCTGCACCGCCGTGCGAAGCATCTTGTCCTTCAGCACGTCACCGGCCGTCAGCTCCTGTGCGGCCAGAATCATGTCCCGGAACGCCGGCGTAAGAATGTCGATGTGATCGTTGATGAGATCTACCCCCCAACCCTTGATCGCTTCGAGGGCGGAGATGTACATCAGACCGGTGATGCGCAGCCATAACGCCGAAAGCTCGAACTGGTCTACCGGCCAGTTGATCTTGACTTGGTGCACGGAGGCGCCCGCCAGTTCCAGCGATGTCGCCGCTTCACTGACCATGGCAGCTATTTCGGGATCCACCGGAAACCCGCTGAGATCCGAGCTGAAGGCGATTCGCTTGCCGGCCAGGCCGGAATCTGCCCGAATGGACCAGCCGCCACTGAGTGCGGGCAGACAGTAGGGGTCACGCGGGTGTGGACCGGCCATTACCGACAGCATCAGTGTGGCGTCATCGACCGAGCGAGCGATCGGGCCCGTCGAGACGAACGGGCTGGTGGATACGGCGGAGTCGGGCCGTGCAATGTCAGCGATGCGGCCGAAGGAAGGCTTGTAACCGAAGGTGCCGCACCACGCAGACGGAATCCGTACGGACCCACCACCATCTGTGCCCTGCGCAAGTGGCACGAGGCCCGCTGCAACCGCTGCCGCGCTCCCGCCGGACGATCCACCGGAGTTTCGGGTCAGGTCAAACGGTGTGCTGGTCGCTCCGCTGACGAAGTTGTCGGTGATTCCTTTGTGGCCAAATTCCGGAGCATTCGTCTTGCCGACTATCACGGCCCCGGCTTTCTCCAGCCGCTGAATGTACTCAGTGGTTTTGGCTGGCACAAAGTCCTTCAGCGGTAGGGAGCCGAAGGTGTTACGGACACCAGCCCGGAAATCGAAGAGATCCTTGATTCCCACCGGGACGCCGTGCAGGGGTCCCAGGCTCGTTCCTCGCGCGGCCGCTTCGTCGCAGCGTTTGGCCGTTTCGATTGCCAGATCGTGGGTAACCTCAGTGAAAGAGTTCGTTTCGTGATTGAGGTCATCGATTCGGCGCAGGAAGTTGTCGGCGACCTCGCTGGCAGAGAACTCCCTATCTTTGATTCGGCGCGCAAGGTCGGTCGCGGATGTGAAAAATAGTTCGTCGGTCACGGACCGCTCCTCTGTCTTCTGTGCCTCGGTTTGGCCAGTGGTGCCAAACGAGCCGGGGTCGCGAGCAGGGATTGACAACCGAGAAATCGATTGCTGGAATGGTAGGGGCACCGAGCGTGCAGTGTCAACGTCCTCAAGATCGTGCTGAGCTGATCCAGACAGGAGCGCCGGATGGGGCTGGTCGCGGGCGTCGACTCCTCCACGCAGTCCTGCACGGTTGTGCTGTACGACGCGGACAGCAGAGCCAGGCTGGCCGTCGCCAGCGCTGCTCATGTGAGCACGACGCCACCTGTCAGCGAACAGGATCCGGAAAGCTGGTGGCAGGCGTTTGGCCAGGCGTTGACGCGGGCATGTGCGCTGGCGCGATGCACACCGTCGGCGATCTCGGCGATCTCGATCGCCGCCCAGCATCACGGCCTGGTGGCTCTCGGACCCGACGCCGAGGTACTGCGCCCGGCAAAGCTCTGGAACGACACAACCTCGGCGCCGCAGGCGGAACGTCTCCTGCGCCTGGTCGGTCCGGCGGAATGGGTTCGTCGGACAGGGTCCGTCCCGACTTCCGCGTTCACGGTCACGAAGCTGGCCTGGCTCGCTGAACGTGAGCCTGTCGCATTCGAACGGATGACGATGGCATTGCTGCCGCATGACTGGTTGACGTTGCAGTTGACCGGCGTGCCGGTCACCGACCGGGCGGACGCCTCCGGCACCGGCTACTTCGATCCTGTCGCCGACGTCTGGTGTGAGGAGCTGCTCGCCCACATCGATCCACACCGGGACTGGCTCAGCCAATTACCCGAGGTTCGCGGCCCGCAAGCTGCTGCCGGGCTGGCATGCACCGAACGCGCGGCAGCCATCGGACTAACCAGCGACACGCTCGTCGGACCTGGTACCGGCGACCAGTCAGCGGCGGCACTCGGTCTCGGCATCGAGCTAGGCGACGTCGTAATCTCGTTGGGGACCTCGGGTGTCGTGACCGGCCTGAGCCCGCGCCAGGTCGCCAACACGGCCGGCCTCGTCAACGGCACAGCGAGCGCGTCCGGCTCCTTCCAGCCTGCAGTGATCACCCTCAACGCAGCGAAAGTAACCGACACCTTCGCGCGTCTGCTCGCCGTTGACCAGGAGAGCTTCGCAGGCTTGGCGCTGGCTGCTGATCGGCACGAACACCGCCGACCGATCCTGGTGCCCTACCTCGACGGCGAAAGAACCCCGAACCGGCCGTTCGCCCGCGGGGTACTGGCGGATCTGGGCTCTGCGGCGACCAGGGAGGAACTCGCCCTTTGTGTGGTCGAGGGCGTTGTCCTCGGCCTATTGCAGGGGCGCCAAGCCCTCGCCGATACCGGCATGCCGATGAACGGACGGCTGCTTGTCACGGGTGGTGCCGCAAACTCGGCCGCTTATCGTCAGGTGCTGGCTTCCCTTTCCGGGGAACCGGTGCACATGCCTTCGGCCGAGGGGGACGCAATGTCGGCGCGAGGAGCAGCCGTTCAAGCCGCCGCCGTCCTGTTCGGCGCCCCGGTCGGCCAGATCGCCTCGGCGTGGGCCCCGAAACTGCGGGTGGTAGCAGATCCGCAGCCCGGAGACCGCGGCTATGCAGCGGAGCGCAACGCGCGCTATTCGACCGTGAACTCGGTCAGCAGCCAGCTGGATCGGCCACCTGACATCAATGGATCGGAAATATCATCGGTACAGGGACCGCGCGCGTGAGCAGCTGGCCGGATAGCCTCGAGGACGATCTCGCCGGTGTCCTGCACGATCTGTGTGCCGTACCGGCACCGTCCGGGCATGAGGATCGACTATCCGCTCTGATCACCGAACACCTGCTCAGTCGTGAGCTGGATCCGGTGACCGACCGGCTCGGCCAGGTCGCAGTCAGCCTCGGATCCGGCGCGGGCAACAGGGTGCTCGTCACCGCCCACCTTGACCAGTTGGGTCTTGTAGTGGCCGCGATCGAACCAGACGGCTTTCTCCGCGTGCAGCGATTGGGTGGAGTCCCGGAAAGGGTCCTGCCCGGAATGCGGCTCATGGTGATGACGAGAGACGGCGATGTTCCCGCCGTGGTAGGCGTAAAGAGCCATCATCTGACGCCGCCGGAGGAAAAGTATCGAGGTCAGCCGGTTGGCGAGTTGTACGTCGACGTCGGCGCCGGCAGCCGCGACGAGGTTGCCGACCTCGGCATCACGGTGGGCGATCCGTGCACCTACGGCTTCAATTGGCAGGTTCTCGCTGGGGACAGGGTCGCTACCACGTCATTGGACGATCGATTCGGTGTCACAGCCCTTTTGGCGCTGGTGGATCGGCTCAAAACAGATCCAGCCCTCGGCCCGGTGGCTGTTGCCTTCAGCACCCAGGAGGAGTTCCACGTCCGCGGTACGTTGGCGCTTGCCGAGCGCTATCAGCCGGATATCGTTATCAATGTCGATGTGTCTCCGGCGACAGATACTCCTGACCTACGCGGCGTTTCCCCCGTCCGCCTAGGTGGCGGAGTGGTCCTGTCGCGACTTTCCTTCCACGGCCGAGGCACTCTCGGGGGCCTGATTCCTCATCCAGCGCTGGTCACCGCGGTGGAATCCGCCGCCGCAACCGCCGGTGTGGATCTTCAATATGAAGCGATCGTCGGACTGATTACCGACGCGGCATTCCTGCCAATGGCCAGTGCGGAAGGAATCGCCGCGGTCGGTTTGGGGATACCCGTGCGCTATACCCACAGTCCGGTCGAAACTGGCCAGCTGTCCGATCTTTCAGCCACGATTCGCCTGTTGCATGCGCTGGTTGTCGATGCGTCAACGCTCGATCTGGGTCGCGGTATCAACCAGCCCGGTCAGCGCCCGCCTCCATGAGAATGTTCTGGGCATCGATTACGAGCGCTGACCTGGGTCGACTCGCTGAACTCGCGATCTCGTTGGAGGATGCCGGCGTGGATGGGATCCACGTCGATATCGCGGATGGCGTCTTCGTGCCCGATCTGACGTTCGGCCATCGTGTCATCAGGGCGCTGACGGACGTTCTGAGCATCCCGGTTGAGGCGCACCTGATGGTGTGCACTCCCGAGGAACAACTTCGCGCCGCCGCCGATGCGGGTGCAAGCCGGGTGGCATTTCACCTGGAATCGACCAGATATCCAGCGAGGATCGCGAGTCTGGCGCGGGCTCTCGGAGTATCTGTCGGAATGGCTCTGAATCCAGTCAGCGATATGGCCGCATTGGGATATCTGGCACCGGGTCTGGACTTCATAAATGTTCTCGCCACCGAACCCGATCTAGAAGATGAACGGATGCTTCCGTTGATGATCGAGCGAGTCCAGCTAGCAAGGGCGATCTTCGGCGCTCAGCTCGAGATTCAGGTCGACGGCGATGTTTCGGCGGCAAATATAGGCGTGCTGGCCGAGTCGGGCGCACAACATTTCGTGGTGGGCCGCGCGTTGGTCGATGAGCCTGACCTCTCTGCAGCGCTCGGTGCGCTGCGTTCGGCAGCGCTAGGCGTCAAGTACGAGGCGGCGCGACCGAGCTTCGACTGATCAAACGCGAACTGAGAATTACCGTGTGGATCGGCGTCTCGCTTGCCGCGAAGCCTGTCCAGCAACAGCGTCGCGGCCACCCGTCCTGCTTCTCCGGCGGGCTGGTCGACAGTGGTCAGCGGTCGAGGAATGGCCGACATCCATGGTGCATCGTCGAAAGGCCACGATGGAAATGTCGCGCGGCGCCTGCAGCTTCAATTCCACCAGAGCTCGGGCGGCACCTTCGGCCAGAATGTTGTTCGCGGCGAACAGCGCCGTTGGACGAGGGCGTTGACCAAGGATGGTGTGAGCGTCTTTCAGAGCCGAGTCTCGCGTGAACGACCCACGTCCGACCAGCGATTCGTCGAATGCGATGCCGTGCGCTCCAAGTGCGCGGCGATAACCCTCCAGCCGGGCCTTTCCCGTCGTCACACGCTGAGCCAGCGAGCGCGTTTTCGTGGCTTTGCCTCTACCGTGGGTCGCATCTCAGCGCTGAAACGTGCTTCGCACCGACCACGTTTTGAAGTCAGCTAACAGTTCACGCCAAATGGGTCCCACACCGTTACCGAACCTTGACCGTGAAATCGATTTCTGGCACACTTCCGAAACATGCTTCGGACGGCCGTCATCGGTGTCGATATCGGCACGTCGAGTAGCAAAGGTGTCCTCGTAGATCTGGACGGCAGCCTGCGTCGCTCCGCGGTCCGAGAGCATTCCGTCGACCGGCCGGCACCCGGAATGGTCGAGATGGACGGCAACCTGTGGTGGAGCGAGTTCGCTTCCATCGCCCGGGAGCTACTCGCCCCAGGTGATGTCGACGTGGTCGCGGTCGGCGTCAGCGGAATGGGCCCGTGCGTCATGCTTACCGACGACAATGACATACCGCTTCGCCCGGCCATCCTTTACGGTGTCGATACCCGTTCGGTTGCTCAGCTTGCTCGTCTAGAGAAGGAGCTCGGCGCAGCGGCCGTCCTGGAGCGCTGTGGTTCGGCCCTCACCACCCAGGCTGCCGGCGCCAAGGTGGCATGGGTGGCCGATAACGAGCCGGAGATCTTCGCCAGAGCACGTCGGCTCTACATGCCAAGTTCGTGGCTGGTGCGGAAGCTGACCGGTGAGTACGTACTGGATCAACACTCGGCAAGCCAGTGCACACCGCTCTACGACACGATCGCGCGCGCCTGGTACGACCCATGGGTCGACTTGGTTGCCCCCCGACTCGACATGCCGCCACTGCGCTGGGCCGGTGATGCCGCCGGCATCGTGACTGCCGAGGCCGCAGCAACGACCGGATTGCCAGCGGGCATACCGGTCATCACCGGAACGATCGACGCGTGGGCCGAGGCGCTCAGCGTCGGTGCCCACCGGGTCGGCGATCTGATGCTGATGTATGGCACGACGATGTTTCTGGTCCACACCATCCCCGATCGCCTCACCAGTCCGGTGCTGTGGGGCACGGTCGGCGCGCTGCCAGAGACGCGAAATCTGGCCGGTGGCATGGCGACGTCCGGAGCGATCACAAGCTGGCTGCGAGAACTCTTCGGCTCACCGGACTACTCCGAACTTCTGCGACTCGCCCACAATTCCGGAATCGGTGCGCGGGGCCTGCTGATGTTGCCTTACTTCGCAGGCGAGCGGTCACCGATCATGGACCCGCAGGCCCGCGGGATGATCGCGGGGCTGACCCTGTCGCACGGCCGTGGTGACCTCTACCGCTCCGCGCTCGAAGCAACCGGTTTCGGTGTCCGTCACAACATCGAGGCAATGATCGCGGCAGGTGGCGATATCCGACGGGTTGTGGCCGTAGGCGGTGGAGCGCAGGGCTCTTTGTGGACACAGATCGTCTCAGACATCACCGGACAGCAGCAGGAGCTGCGCACCTATTCCATCGGTGCGAGCTACGGCGGGGCGTTGCTTGCCGCCCAACTGGTCGTGGCGGCAGACATCGAGCTCTGGAACCCCGTCAAAGAGATCATCACGCCCCGCGAGGATGCCAGAGCGGTCTACGACCAGCTGTATTCGCTGTACCGGCAGCTTTACGTCACCTCAGCCGAGCTCACTCACGTGCTGGCCGAGTGGCAAGAACGTCCACCATCAATCCAATCCGTCTCATGAAGGAGCTTTCGATGACCCCCTACGCCATGCCGCAGCTCGTCACGCCGCCAGCGGCGGAGGCCGGCGTCGTCTACGCGGTTGCCAGCGGCGACCTGCGGTTAAGCGCCAACGTCGCTGGCTGGCCCACCCAGGAGAAGCTCGAGGCGGATCTGACCGCGGCCGTGGAGAAACTCGGCTGGAGCGTGAAACGCGGTCACCCGTTCGATGAAAGCAAGGGCCACGGCTTCATCGACAGCCAGCGCGCCGGTATCGAGGTCTTCAAGACCCTGCCCGTCGATGCGCCGCTGATCATTGTTGAGGGCGTTTGGCAGTACAGCCACCACGTACTCAGCGGTTTGCGCAGTCACCGCGGACCAATTCTGGTCGTCGCGAATTGGAGTGGAGAATTCCCTGGCTTGGTAGGCCTGCTCAACCTGACAGCCAGCATGACAAAAGCAGGAATAGCGTACTCGGCTTTGTGGAGCGAGGACTTCACCGACGACTGGGCGGTCCGCTGCCTCAACACCTGGCTTGAGACGCACGAGCTGAGTCATGACCTCAGCCATGTGCGGGACCTGCCTGCATTACCGGACACCCCTGAGGTATCACTTGGTGCTGCACTGGCGACCCAGCTGACAAGCGAGAAGGCAATCATCGGTGTCTTCGACGAAGGTTGCATGGGTATGTACAACGCGATCTTCGACGACGAGCTGCTGAATCCGCTGGGCATCTACAAGGAGCGGTTGTCACAAAGCGCTCTGGTCGCAGAGATGGGACGGGTCAGCGCTTCAGAAGCAGCAGCTGTACGAGCCTGGCTCGACAACGCCGGCATGACCTTCCACACCGGAGTAGACGAGGCCAGCGAGCTCACCGACGCTCAACTCCTAAGCCAGTTCAAGATGTACATCGCGGCGCTGCGGATCGCCGATGACTTCGGCCTGGATGCCGTTGGGATCCAGTACCAACAGGGACTTAAGGACACCGTCCCGGCGAGCGATCTCGCCGAGGGATTGCTCAATAACGTCGAACGGCCGCCGGCGATGAGTCGCGATGGCTCTCGTGAGCTGTACCCCGGATCGGCGCTTCCGCACTTCAACGAGGTGGACGAGGGGGTTGCCGTCGACTCCCTGGTCACCAACCGGGTTTGGTCGGCAATGGGACTAGATCCGTCGACCACGCTGCACGACATCCGCTGGGGAGCCGACTACCAAGGCCAGTTCGTGTGGGTGTTCGAGATCTCAGGTTCGGTGCCTGCCTCGCACAACGGCGGCTACGACAAGTCGTGGAGCATGCGCCAGCCGCCGATGTACTTCCCGCTCGGCGGGGGCACGCTGTCCGGTGTTTCGAAGCCCGGCGAGATCGTATGGTCGCGCGTCTTCCTGATGGCTGGTGCGCTGCACGTCGACATCGGCCGGGCAACGGTCCTGGAGCTTCCTGAGGAGGAGACTCGACGGCGCCTCAATGCGACTACTCCGCAGTGGCCCATCATGCATGCAGTGCTGCACGGGGTCAGTCGCGATCAGTTCATGGCTCGGCACAAGGCAAATCATCTCAACGTCGCCTATGCCCCCGACGCCGAGACAGCCGATCGTGCTCTGCTCGCGAAGGCCGCCGCGTTTGCCAACCTGGGACTGCACGTGCACCTGATCGGTGACGTCAGGCTGTGACACCAGGCGCCGCATCCTCGCCCGAGCCTGGCTCCACGTCACCTGGCGCTGCTGGCAAGACAACCAGCCCTACGACCCAGCCAAACACCACGCCCTGCAAAAGTCCTCACTGGGTGTACCAAGGTTTCTCGCGATCTCGGCGTGCATGACGGTACTTTGGGGAACTGGATGAAAGCGTGGCGGGATGCTGATCCCGAGCCCGAGCGGGGCCTGTCGCCGGTGGAGCGTGCCCGCGTGAGTGAGATGGAAGCTGAGATCCATCGGGTGCGGATGGAGAACGAGTTCCTGAAAGGAGCGGCGGTGAGTTCAACCGGTCAGGGCAACGCAGCATGATCAGCGTTGTCTACTGGAGGTTGTATGAACCCGATCGGTTGTCCTGGTCTCACCCCAGCTCAGAAGAAAGAGCTCTGGCAGCGATGGAAGGATTGGCAATCGCTCAGTGAGATCGCCCGGGCTCTGGGCAAGCACCCGGGCTCTATCCACGGCGTGGTCAAGGCCAACGGCGGGATCGCGCCCGCGGCCAAGACCCGGGCAGTCGCTGACGTCGGCGGAGCGGCAGGAGATCTCGCGGGGCTTGGCCCAGGGCGAGTCGCTACGACCTGGCGGGTTCTCCGATCCTGTCGGTCACCTCCGACGGCGACGTCCTGGCCGGACCGCGGTCGGTGCCGGGACGGCTGGACCTCATCAGTCCCGCGGGCTCGGTCACGACGCTGTATCGGACGACCCGCGAGCGCCGATTCTGGTGCACGGGCTGGTTGCCTTGGGACCGGGCACCGCCATGCTATGCGCGCTCAACCGCGAGCCGTAGACCGTCAACGGACTACCGCTCACGTTGGCCGTGTTACGGCCTGGCCTGCCAAGCAACGACGCCCGACGGCGCGGAGATACCGGCCCCCGTGAGGACCAGGACCCGTCGCGCCTCACGGACTGCGTTCATCTTTCCCACTGTGCCGTTCGGCACGCTGCGCGCAGCAACCGAGGTGAACCCCAGTTGTGGAGTCCATCTGGTTGCGGCGGAAAGTCTCGCTGGCGCATCCGCAGCCTCATCCGCGCAAGCCGCGGTCTCACTTGCGCATAACTGATGTTTGCCGTTCGGCCTTCGTTCGGTGAAAAGAGGCGGCCGGCGCAAGCATCAGCGCGATCCTGCCCCCAAAGGGGGTGCCATATCGCCGAGGACCCGACAGATCGAGCGCGACGAGGATCCGTGCCATCCGCTGGCTCGCCTGTCGCCTGACGCGGCTTGTGTGACCTGACGCGACCGTAGCGGCGCCTTGTCGGCACCATGGAGAGCGCTCTTGCGTACCGCCTATCTGCCGCGGGGAACATGGTCGTAGTCGATGAGATATCTCGCGTGATGCTGGTCGGAGGCACTACCGCCGGGATTTGGTGAGCGGACGCTGTCTGGCCCGGAGCGAGGACGAGTCCCTTGTCATGCGTGTTTAGTGGTGGCACAGTCCTTTGGGCACTGAGGTGCGGCATTCGTTGTCGGCGAACCGGTTGCCGACGCTGGTCGCGTCTCGCACGATGTCGGCGGGCCGGTTACCGTGCAGCTCGTTGTCTCGGACGTTGTTGAAGCTTGCGCCCTTCCCGTTGCCGGCGGTGCGGAAGACGATGCCTCCGGACAACGCGGTCGTGCCCCGGTTTGCGTTCACCTCGTTATCGACGATCAGATTGTGCTGCGAACCCTCCAGCACGATCCCTGCGCCGCTGAACGGCGGCACGCCCTCATCGGGGAAGCCGGGGCAGGATTTGTTGTTGGCGTTGACCGTGTTGTCCCGCACGACGTGGTCGCCGCTACCGCCGGGCTGCGTGTCATCGAGCAGGTACACACCGAGGCAGTTTCCGGTGACCGTGTTGTCGATGACCGTCACGCGGTGGGTGTGCCGGACCAGAATGCCGAGTGCGTTGTTCCAGGACCGGTTGTCCCGCACCACCGAATGCGCGTCGGGAGCGTCACCGACATACAGTCCAGCCTCGTCGCTGCCGCTGGCGGCGTTGTCGGAGATCGTGGTGAACCGGCCGTCGAAGTTGACGATGCCGTAGACGGTGTTGTTCTCCGCGCGCACGTGTGAGATCCGGAGGTGGTCGGTGCCATACCCGAAGACGCCGATGCCTTGGAAGCCCTTGACGTGGAAGCCGGTCACGGTGACGTTCCTGACGCGGTTGGTGTAGGCGCCGGTGTCAGGGTTGATGTCGGCCGGGATCACGCAGATCCCCATCTCCTCTCCAGGGGCGGAGCAGCCGCCGAGCACCGCTGGCGGGGTGATGGTCACGGGTCCGTCGGCCCGCAGTGTAAGCCGGTCTTTCTGGATGGTGACGCTCTGGCGGTAGCTGCCGGACTTCACGACAACGGTGTCCCCAGCGGCAGCGGCGTCCACCGCTTTCTGGATGGACTGCCCTGGATGCACGACCAAGGTGTGATGGGTTGCCGCGTTCGCCGGCGTCATGAACGCCAAACCTGAGACCACCACCGCGGCCGCCGCGATCAGAACTTTCCCTGCCAAGCGCATGATGCGTCCCCCCGTAAAAGACCAACGGTCCTACTCGATGCGGACAATCTGCGTCAGGTCTACGCGCAACCCTGTGAGCGGTCAAGCAACGTTGGGAGTCCCGGTACCCTCCCGCTACATGGGATGAATCGCCAAAAGGGAGGCTGTGCGCTAACGCCGCGGTGCTGTACAGCGCGGCACAGGCTCCCGTTCGGCACTCAAGGCTGTCCTGGATGACAGCGGCTCCGCCTGGACAGTGCGGGAGGACGGGCGCGGACTCGAGCGTGATGCCTGGTCAACATGCCCAAGCTGGTCGTCTACGGCATGACCAGGCCCGACGCGCCTACGAGCAAACACCTCGCACGTACTTGCGGGTGTGGCTCTGTGGGCACAACGGCCGGAGAGTCCTACCTGCGGTGACGAGGCTGTTCGTCCTGAATGCACTTCGCAAACAGTCCGATTCCGAACTGAATCATGCGCCTAACCCGCACGCCGCCGCGGTGGTAACCCTTGCTGCTCGTAAGAGGCGCAGAGCAGGCCCAGTAGCCGCGGGTCCTTTGTCCGACGACGGCTTCGAGCCGCCTTGGTCAGCCTGGCGATGGTCTGTATGTCCGGGTGAGGGCGAAGGATGCAAACCACAACCAGACCTTGAGAATGTTCATGGCAAACCACGGACTGTTTCCAGGCAGGAACTCGCGCGAGCCAATGCCTTCATCGCCCTTGATTTCCGAGGGGCGCGCTCGTCACCGACGGCTCCCACGACTCCTTCGGCCGCCGGCGACCGGGGGCTAACCACGTAGGGGTCCGGATAGGCGTGTCCACATACTCTTGGGTAGCTATGTGTTGCTCCTGCACGTCCGTTCGGACCCGATAGGATCTCACGCTGTCCGACTGCTGATTGCCGATCCACAACCTGTCGTCGATGAAGGCGAACTGGCGTGGCGATGTCCCCCCGCACGAGATCTCCTCGATGAGCACAGCGGGCTCGCACGACAGATCCAGAACGGCAATCGTCCCCGGCCCTCGGTTCGAGACATAGGCCCGCCGGCCGCTCGGCGACAGGAAGAGATGCGACGCCCCGTCAGCCATCGGTGATCCCGTAACGCGGGTGCTCGAGCGGACCCGCAGACTGCCGTCCGATCGGACCACCAGCCGAAATAGCTCGGACGTCAATTCGCCGA
>JAVEET010000233.1 GCA_030840295.1 Pseudonocardiales bacterium | reverse complement strand
CTGATGTCGGTGGTCCTGGCCGCGACCGTGTTGGTAGCGGTGGCGACCGGGTTGGCCCACAGCACCGGCACGTTGATCAGTGCCGCAGGTCTTACCGCGTTGCAGGTGCATGTCGCGGCGGCCCTGGCCGCGTTGGTGCCGCTGGTCGTGCATGTTCGGCGCCGTCCTGTTCGGTTCCGCTGCAGCGATGTGTCGCGGCGGAACCTGCTTCGAACCGGGCTGCTCATCGCCGCGGCTTCGGTCGGATACGCCACCCTGGAAGGGCTTGCCGCGGCGTTGTCGCTGCCAGGCGCCAGCCGTCGTGCGACTGGTTCCTATGAACGGTCCTCGGGAAGCCCGGACGGGATGCCGACGACGTCATGGCTCTTGGATGAGGCTCCGCTAATCGATCCGGTTGCCTGGCGGTTGGCAGTCCGGTCCGGCGGAACCCGCCGTGATTGGTCGGTGGAGGAGATCCGCGCGGTCGGTGATCGGGCCAGCGTGATCCTGGACTGCACCGGCGGGTGGTGGTCGCGACAGCTGTGGTCGGGTGCGAACGTGTCGCGGCTGCTGCCGGCCGGCTCGCGCGGCAGCATCGAAGTCAGGAGTGCGACCGGATATCGACGGAAGCTGCCACTGACCGACGAGCTGCTGCTGGCCGTGGATGTGGGGGGACGGCCCTTGTCCGTCGGGCACGGCGCGCCGATGCGTCTCGTGGTGCCAGGTCGGCGCGGCTACCACTGGGTCAAATGGGTGACCGCCATCGAGCACGACATCTCGCCCTGGTGGATGGAATCCCCTCTGCCCCTGCAGTAACTGCGCCGGACCTGGCCGCCATTCTGGCGAATCGGCTGTTGATCGGACCGGCCTGCGCTAGACAGTCAGGCAGAACGGATGCCCGGCCAAATCGGCGAAGACCCGGAACCGCTCGCCACCACCGTTCAGCCGTGAGGCACCGAGGTCAAGGGCCCTCGCCTCGCCGGAGTCGAGATCATCGACGATGATGTCGAGATGCGCCTGTTGCGGGCGTTCGGGGTTCGGCCACGCAGGTGCGGTGTAGTCGCCTACCTGCTGGAACATGACGCTCTTGCCGGCACCCGCGATCAAGGCGCCCTCGGGACCCTCGTAGGTGACCTCCATGCCCAGCAGATCGCCGTAGAAGTGGGCCAGCGCCGACGCGTCTGGCGCGTCGATCGTCACCGCGAACAGCGTCATCGCCGGACCGACTCCGTCCGACTGGCAAACGTCGAACGGGTGGCCGGCCGGGTCGGCAAGCGTGATCCACGTCGGACCATCGGCCAGCCGGGTCGCGCCCAGGGCGATGGCGCGCTCCGCCGCCTCCTCAGTGCCGTCCACCTGCAGGTCGAGGTGAAACTGCTGTGGCTGCTCCTGCCCTGGCCATTGGGGTGGGATGTGGTCGGGCGCCAGCTGGAACGCGATCTCTTGGCCGTCTGCGGCCCGGACCGTGATCCAGTCCGATTCCCTACGCACGATCTCCCACCCGGCCAGCGCAGCGTAGAACGAGGCGAGCGTGTCGATGTCCCGCGCGTCAAACGCGGCGAGTTCCAAACGTCCGGTCACTGTCATGTTCGGTGATCCTGCCCCCATCCTCCGACAACGGGCGGCGACGGGCGCGCACGACATTCTGCTCGTCGACAGGCGCCTCAGGAATCATCACGTGGGCCCAGTGGTTGATAGTTCAACAATGATCTGAGGAGTGCGCATGATTCGACCGGTGCAATTCGGTCTCGATACCTTCGGTGACATCACCGTGGACGAAAATGGCGAGCGGTTGTCGAGTGCGCAGGTGTTGCGCAATGTCGTCGAGCAGGCCGTGCTGGCTGATCGGGTAGGAGTCGACGCATTCGGTGTCGGTGAACATCACCGCGACGATTTTGCCGTCACAGCCCCGGAAGTCGTGCTCGCCGCCATCGCCTCACGCACCGAACGGATCAAGCTCGGCACTGCGGTCACGGTGTTGAGTTCTGACGACCCGATCCGTGTCTATGAACGGTTCGCGACGCTGGACGCGCTATCCAACGGACGTGCGGAAGTAACGCTGGGCCGCGGCTCGTTCACTGAGTCGTTCCCGCTGTTCGGCTACGACCTCGCCGACTACGAGGTGCTCTTCTCCGAGAAGCTCGATTTGTTCGCGGCGTTGCGCACTGAGCAGCCGGTCACCTGGGAAGGCACGACGAGGCCGTCGCTGGTCAAGGCCACGGCCTACCCGAGAACCGAATCGGGCTCGATCGACACCTGGATCGGGGTCGGTGGCTCGCCGGAGTCAGTCGTACGTGCCGCCCGTTACGGAATCCCGCTGATGCTCGCGATCATCGGCGGAGACCCGGCCCGGTTCGCCCCATACACCGAGCTTTACCGGCGGGCGTTGGCAGAGTTCAGCCACGATGAACTTCCCATCGGTGCGCACTCTCCCGGCTACATCGCCGACACCGACTCCGATGCTCGCGAGACGCTGTTCCCGCACTTCAAAGCACAGCGGGACCGCATCGGCGCCGAGCGCGGCTGGGGGCCCGCGACGCGCAGCCAGTTTGACTCCGAAGTGGCGCACGGCGCGATCTTTGCCGGCTCGCCCGACACCGTCGCGGCCAAGATCGCTCGCGCGGTCCAGACGCTGGGCCTCAGCCGGTTCGACCTCAAATACAGCAACGGCACCATGCCGCATGAACAACTCCTCCACACGATCGAGCTCTACGGCACCAAAGTCATCCCGCAAGTACGAGAGCTGCTTGCAGACAACGCTGTAGCGAACTCTGACAGATAGCAGTGATGGCGCTCCTGCCAGATGTCCTTGCACCCGGCTTTCGCCGAGTCAAGACGCGACGTATCGTTGCGTACGAACTTTGTGAGGAGCAACCATGACCGAACGCGCACCCGATCGGCCTCGAGGCGTCGCGCCAGCCGGCCGGCGGAGCCCACGTGCGCACGCCGCCATCCTGACCGCGACCACCGACCTGCTCGCCGAGGCCGGCTACGGCGCGCTGACGATCGAAGGTGTCGCGGCCCGAGCCGGAGTCGGAAAGACAACGGTCTATCGGTGGTGGCCTACCAAGGGAGCCCTGGTGATCGAAGCCGTCGCCGCGGCCCTGCCCGTTCCGGCGCAGACCGACACCGGCGACCTGCGCCAAGATCTGCTGACCGCCGTTCAACGGGTCGTGCATACCTTCGCCCGCACGCCCGCGGGCGCCGTCATCCCCGCTCTTGCTGCCGACGTGATGTCCGATCCGGAGTTGGCAGAACAGTTCCGGGAGCAGCTCATCCGGCCACGACGCTCTGCAGTCGTCGAAGTCCTGCTCCGCGCTGCGGCCCGCGGTGACCTTCCACAGGACGTGGACACCGATCTCCTGCTGGACGTGTATGCCGGCGCCGTGTTCTACCGAATGCTGGTCAGCGGCCAACCTGTGACCGACCTGCTCGCCGAGCAGCTGGTCGGCCTGCTGCTGGACGGGAAAACGCCCGTCAAACCACACGTCGATGCTTCGGAAAACTGCACAACCTGACTCCGGACTCAACTGACCCGATCGCTGACGTCCTCACCGTCGGCAACGTAAATGACTCGATCGGCGTGCCCGATCACGTCACCGGCATTGCGCCCGTGGATCGCCGCCAAGATCGTGGTGCCCGGTAGCGCCGCGCGCAGACCGGCCAATACCTGCACGGCGGTCGCATCGTCCAGGCCCTCCGTCGGCTCGTCGAGCAACATCAGCCGCGGACGACGAAGGTAGGCCTGGGCCAGCGCCAGCCGGCGGCGCTGCCCGCCGGACAGGAAACTGCCTGCTGGTCCGACGTCGGTCGCACGCTCGACGAACTCCGACAGGACCGCAACGTGCAGGGCGTCGTCGAGCTCGGCTCCGGTAGCCCCCGGACGGGCCAGGCGTAGGTTGTCCTCGATCGTGCCGCTGAGGACGCCGCTGTCCGCCTCGACCAGGGTGAGGTAGCGGCTGCGCTCTTCGTAGCTCAGGGCGCCCGGATCGACTCCGCCGACGCGGACCTCGCCGGTCATGGCGGGAAGCTCCCCTGCAAGCACGGACAGCAGTGTGGTCTTTCCCGCACCCGAGGGCCCAGAGAGAATGACCAGGCTGCCGGCGGCGATGTCCAACCGGGCCAGCTTGAGCACCGGACCGCTCCCGTATCCGGCGGACAGCCGGCGGACGACGATGTCGGCGGCGACCGGCGCGGCGACCGGCGCGTCGCCTGGCCACGGCGCCAGGTCACGACCGCCGGTCGACTCGACGTCACGCCCGGCAACTCGGGCCAGGCCAGTCACTTCGCGCAGCCGGTGCCAGGCCGAGCGCGCCCGACCGGCCTCCTGGCCGATCGAGCCGATCGTTTTCACGGCATCGAACAGGGCCAGTGTTAGGAGGATGGCGAAGGCAAGCATGGCCGGATCCAATGGTCGCCCGCCGCCCACTCCGGCGGCGAGGATCGCGGCAACGGCCAGCCCGGCGGCGATCGCGATCACGGCCTGCCCGTTACCGTTCCTGACCGACAGACGCCGGGCGGGAACATCCAGCTCCGCGAAACGCTCGCGGAGTTCGTCGTACGCGAGCTCGCGCGCGCCAAAACCGGCCAGCTCGGCCCGGCCTTCGATCGCCTCGATGAGGCGTGACCGCGCCGCGGATCGGTCCGTCGCGAGCTGGCCGCCGAGACGACGACTTCCTTGGTCCATCGTCAGGTTGATGGCCAGCGCGAGGATCAACAGGCCGCCGGCCGCCGCACCGAACAGCGGGCGCACCATCGTCAACACCGTGAGGCTTCCGGCGCCGACCACGGTGCACACAACAGCTGGGACCGCGACAGCGAGAACGTACCGGTCGAGGGTGTCGACGTCGGCTTGCACCCGGTCGAGCAGATCACCGCTGCGCAGGGACCGAAGCTTCGCAATCGGCAGCCGTGTCGCCGAGGCGAACAGCCGTGTACGCACCTGGGCCTGCAGGTCCAGCGTCAACCGATGCGTGGAAAGTCGTTCGCCGTAACGGGCCGCGGTCCGAATGACGGCCAAGGCCTCGACTCCCGCGCTGGGATACAGCCAGGAGAACCCCGACGTGCTGGACAGGCCAGTCTGGGCTGACTTGACGATGAACCAGCCGGCCAGGCCCATCAGGGCGGCGGACGCGACCGCCGCGGTTATCGCAAGCAGCAGTCCGATCACCAGCCGAGGGGCCGCCGAGGTCGATCCGAGCGGGGATGCGAACTCATTCGACAACCTCCTCGCGCGAGCGCTCATCGGCCGCTCGTTGCGCTCGTTGCGCTCGAGACGTCCAGGGGCCCCGGTCGCAACGCGATGCTCGCACGCTCAGGCATTGACCTGTCCGTCCTCGAGGGTGATCACGTAATCCGAGAGATCCAGCACCGCATCGGAGTGGCTTGCCACTAGCGCCGTCCGCCCGCGGAGCAATTCCCGCAGCGGCTCGAGCAGGCTGCGCTCGGTG
>JAVEET010000201.1 GCA_030840295.1 Pseudonocardiales bacterium | reverse complement strand
GAGGCTTCACCGTTACGGATCACGCAGTGCCCCTGCACGACGTCGTAGCCGTTGGACAGCCATCGCCAGGCCCGGTCGAAGGACTTCGGGTCGGGATGATGGTCGGCGTCGAACATACCCACGAACTCGCCCTTGACGTGGCTCATCGCAGCGTTGACGTTCTGCGCCTTGGAGGTGCTGCCCTCGACCTTCAACGGCAATAGCCGTGGATCGAGCAGCGCGATGTCCCGCAGCTCATCCTCGATGGCCATCGGCGTCGGGGTGTTGTACGCGACGATGACCTGCAGCTCGCCGGGATAGTCGATGCGCTGGAACGCTTCCACGGTGTCCAGAATGGTGGCCGCCTCATTCGGCAGGTACGCCGCGATGACAGCGGTCGCGGCAGGATAAGGGGATCCGGGCTCCTTCGGCGGCTGCTTCGGGTCCAGCGCAAACAGCCCCTCGACCCAGATGCTGATCGCGGTGATCAGCAGCGCCGCCATCACCACCCAGTACGCGATACCGGAGACGTCCAGTCCTACATGGCCGAGGGCCTCGTACAACGCGAACGGTGCGCCGATCCCGATGACGAAGCTGGCGAGAATCTGCGCAGGCAGCCTGACATGATCGAGGAGGGTGCGGACGCGGACACCGCCGGTCGAATGCGACGTTCGGGTGCGCCCTTCCAGGGCCTGCGTCCAGGCGACCGGCAGCAGGTCGAGGTGGCTGGCGGCCGACTCGGTTGCAGTCAGTGCCCGCCCCAGCAACTCCGTGGCGTTTGCAGCATCGGAGAACCGGGCCCAGCCGGTCACCGGGGTGACCCGCACGTGCTCCTCGCCGATGCTGAACCGGGTCGCAGCGACCTGGGCGGCCAGGTCGGCCAGCCGACGCTGGACATCTTCCGGTCGGGTCTCGGGCAGCAGGACAAGCAGCCGGCCCGAGGTGTCCAGCCCGAGGCGCTCCAACGGAAGCGGGTCAGCGCGAAGCAGATCAGCCAACTGCTCGGCCAGCTTCGTCGTCGTCCCGGGACCGAACCGGGCCACCAGGCGCGTCATCTCCTGCAACTGCACGACTCCGAGCGAACCGGGCCGGTCCACGCGGCGGCCGCGGACAAGCTCACGGTCGGCCTCGTCCACCATGGTCTTCTGCGCGATCAACCCGGTCCGCAGGTCCCGGGTCACCATTTCCGCAGGCACCGGAGGCCGTGCGGTCTTGGCCTTCACCCGAGCCACGAGTTCGCTGATGGACAGCGGACGGGCGACGCAGTCATCGGCGCCCAGGCTCAGTCCGGTAAGGACATCCTCACCGTTGGCCGTCAGCAGGATCACGGGGACTGCGCGGTCGACATGCACCGAACGCAGCCTGCGCAGCAGCTCGAATCCGGCGCCGCCCGGCATCGACACATCCGCGACCACTACGTCAGGACGGACCTGGGCGAGCAGTTGCTCGGCGGCCGATCCGGTTGGCGAGGTGGTGACGAGGTATCCAGCATCCTCGAGCGCGAGACGTGCAGCAGCGATGAAGGACTGGTCATCGTCGACGAGGAGCAGATTTCGGGCCGCGCGGCCGACTTGCAGCGGCGCTAAGGTCGGTGCGGAAGTCACAGAGTCTCAACCTCCAGGGTCTGGGGCGCGCAGGAGCGCACAGCATTGACAGGCGGATACTTCTTGGGATGACGACGACGTGCTTGGCGTCGATGTCGCGGCTTGGACGCATGCGCGACGGTGCGCTGGACTACGTACGACACGCTGCACCGGAAGGTTCGGCGACCTGCGGTGCGAAGGTTCGGCGGCCTTCGGTTTTGAATACTCGACTACGGGGTTGCGCTACCGATAGTAACCATGGCTCGCGTGAGAACGGTGTTTGCAACCTCGGTTGGGCAGTGGTCACGGTGACGCGACGAAACATTCGCCGCTGAAAGATGGCAATACATGCGCCTCTCATCTGGATCCGGTAGCTATGAAAGGCGATATGACGTCAACGCTGGTCAGAAATCCGGCCCGAGCCCCACGGCCCCGATATCGAGGGCGATTCACGTTTGCGCTGCTGTGCCTCGTGATCGGGCTCGTCGCCGGGTGCTCACATGCAACCCAGCACTCGCCGCCCCCGGCACCGAATGCACCGTCGACTGCCGCCAAGGTCGTCCAGGTGTGGCTTACGACCGCCGACGGAAACCGAAAGTTATTCCACAGTTCACCTGTGACGATGACCTCGCACGCGTCCGCACGTGGCGCCGACCACACCGTGACTGTCGATGACTCCCGTCGCTACCAACAGTTCTGGGGCGTCGGGGCGTCACTTACCGGGGCATCGGCGCAGCTGATCTCTGGACTGTCCCAGGCGCAACGCCTGCACACGCTCACGTCACTGTTCAGTCGGTCCGACGGTATCGGGCTGTCGGTACTCAGGCAGCCGATCGGCCCGAACGACTTCTCCACCGGCAACGGCACGTACGACGACACCTCGGCCGGCACCGCGGACCCCGGCCTGCAACACTTCGCTCTCGGTCCCGAGGCGATGTCGACCCTGGCGTTGCTGCGGCAGGTGCGACAGCTCAACCCGGCGGCGACCGTGGTCGCCTCGGCATGGAGCGGCCCGGCCTGGATGAAGTCCAATGGGTCCGTCATCGGCGGGACCCTCAAGGGCGAGTACTACAACGTGTATGCGAAGTATCTCGCCCGGGCCGTGCAGGCGTACAACGCTGCGGGAGTCAGCGTGGCTGGTATCACCGTGCAGAACGAGCCATCGTTCTCCCCGGCCGGCTATGCGGGAATGACGCTGTCTGTCGATCAGCAGCGGGAGCTGATAGCCCGGCATGTGCGGCCGGCACTGACCGCCGCGGGGCTCGGGCAGGTGGGCATCTGGGCGCTGGACGACAACTATGACCGGATCGCTGACGCTGAACAGCTGGTAGCCGATTCCGCCGTCCGGTCGGCGATAGCCGGTGTCGCCTTTCATTGCTATCACGGTGACGTGTCTGCGCTGCAGGGATTCCACGCCAAGCATCCGGACGTGCCGTTGGCCATCAGCGAATGTAGCGGCGGCGACTGGTCGCCGAACTTCCGGGACAACCTGCGTTATGACGTCGAAACGCTTCTCATCCACGGTATCGGCAACGGCGCGTCCTGGGTGTCGAAGTGGAACGCGGCCTTGGATCCGTCCGGAGGCCCCGCCAATGGCGGCTGCACGAACTGCCGCGGAGTTATCAGCATTGATCCGCACAACGGGACGGTCTCCTACAACGAGGCTTACTACGCCTTCGGTCATCTCGGCAAGTTCGTGATTCCCGGCGCGCAGGTCGTGTCCGCCACGGCGGCGGGCAACACCGGTCTCGAAACGGTCGCGCTGCGGAACCCGGACGGGTCCCACGTCCTACTCGTCTTCAACTCCGCCGCGCAGGATGGCACTTTCCGGGTGACCGACGGAGTGAGCTCCTTCGCCGCCACGCTGCAAGCTGGATCAGTTGCCACCTACACCTGGTGAGTCACACAGCAAGCAAACGATCAGGACGTAGCGTCAATCGCGTCCTTGCCTCCTAGGCACTCATTCTGCTGATGCGTGCCCGGTTGGGAGTATCTGCGATGCGGCGTGCGGCACACCGAAGGATTCGGCTTGCCTCGATGGCGGTGCTCGGTTGCCTGCTCGTGCTTGGGCTCGTCCTGGTGTTGACGAACGACCGGCATGACGTCGGGCCGGTCGCAGCCGAAGGCAATGCCGTCGCAACCCTGATGCAGGACGCCTACGTCAATGCCGGCACGCCCCGTGCGAACTACGGCGCAGCTCCGACCTTGCGGCAGCAGGCACCCCGAGCCACACAGGTCTCGTATCTGAGTTTCGACGTTCAGGGGATTACCGAATCTCCGGCAAAAGCGGTGTTGCGCTTGTTCTCACGATCCACCGGCAGTACTCGCACGACCGTGTCAGGCACTTCCAGCGGTTGGGCCGAGACCGGCATTACCTGGGCCAACCGGCCTGCCGCCGGTTCGCCGATCTCGACTACCGGAGCGCTGCGCTCGGGTCAATGGACGGAGGCCGACGTCACCGCGGCGGTCACCACAACCGGTGTGGTTTCGTTCGCCTTGACCACGACCGCGACCGCCAGCCGCCTGGCGGACAGCCGCGAAGGACCCAACCCACCCCAGTTGGTGCTCACCCCCGGCGCGGCAAGCAGCTCAACGACCAGCACGACGACGTCCAGTAGCCCGACGTCGACCGAAACGGTGTCCGGCACCAGCTCCACCTCGAACTCGCCAGGTACCAGTTCACCGAACCCGTCGAGCGGTCATGTCACGAAGCTGCTGACCGTTGTTGTGGAAAACCATTCGCTGGCCCAGATGACTGCCGGCATGCCCTACCTCGATTCGCTGGCCCAGCGATTCGCCTACGCGAGCAACTACACGGCTATCCGCCACCCCTCACTGCCCAACTACCTGGCCATCGTCGGTGGCTCCACCTTCGGCGTTACCAATAACAACCCGCCGTCCAGCCAGCCCATTGCGGGAGACAGCATCTTCGATCAGGCCCTGGCACGTGGTCTAACAGCCGCAACGTATGCCGAGTCGATGCCCGCCAACTGCGCGCTCACCTCCAGCGGCGCTTACGCCGTGAAACACAACCCGTGGGCCTACTTCAGCGACCCGACTCCTCGGCGCAACTGCCAGAACGCCGATGTACCAGCGGGAACGCCCGCGAGCGGCAACCTCGCCACTGACGCCGCAGACGGGCGACTGCCCAATGCCGGGCTGTGGATACCCAACCTCTGCAACGACGCCCACGACTGTTCACTCAGCACCGCCGACAACTATCTCGAGAGCTGGCTACCGCAACTGATGGCCGCGCCGGACTTCCAGACCGGCCGGCTTGCCATCGTGGTCACCGCCGACGAGGACAACGACACCACGGTCAACAAGGTCCTCACCGTCGTACTGCATCAAAGCCTCGACGGCGGCCATACCGTCGTGACCACCGCCCTGACGCATTACTCGCTCACCCGACTGTACGACCAGGTCCTGGGTGCCGATCCATTACGCAATGCCGCCAATGCGCCAGATATGCAAGCAGCGTTCAATCTGCCCTAGCATCCGGCCCGGCCAGAACCACGATTCAAGCGGGCGCTCTCTTCCCTCTGGCGTCAAGGTCGAGATCGAGTGCATCGCGGCGGTTCCAGTGCGGCGGTCGCGCGACTGGGGTCGCGGCAACGTGTCATTCGATGCCGAGACCTCACCTCACGAGGGCCGATGCCGGATCGGTATCGAGGACCTCCCGGGCCAGGCTCGCGTGGGTCAGCAGAACGTTGATGAGTCCACTGCGTAACGCGATCCGCACCGCGTCGGCCTTACC
>JAVEET010000187.1 GCA_030840295.1 Pseudonocardiales bacterium | reverse complement strand
AACTCCTGGGCCGCCGGTTCGGACCGGTCTGGATTGCCGCCGGTTGGGTCGCTGAGGAGGCGCTGCGTGACCGGGCGCCTTTCGGTGGCTTTCCCTGGGGTCGGTGGGCTTTCAGCCAGTCCGAATCTCCGCTGAAATGGTTCGCTGCACTGGGCGGTGCTCCGCTGCTCACGTTCGCGGTCGCGTTGATCGGTTCCCTGTTGGGTGCGGCCGCCATCCGTCCGGGCTTGCTGCGCAGTACCACTCGGCTGGCCGTGGCCGCCCTGATCGTTCTTCTCGGAGCGGCCTTGTGGGTTCCGCTGCACGCTGGAAAGCCGGCGCGCACGACCACGGTGGCGGCTATCCAAGGCGACGTGCCGGATCGCGGACTGGAGTTCAACGCCCGCCGGCGGCAGGTGCTGGACAACCATGTCGCTCAAACTCTGGTGCTGGCCGCCCAGATCAAGGCCGGCACTGTGCCGAAGCCGGAGCTGGTGCTGTGGCCGGAGAATGCCTCCGACATCGACCCGACGACCAACCCCGACGCGGCGCAGCAGATCCAACGGGCCGTGGACGCTGTCGGTGTGCCGATCCTCGTCGGTGCGCTGCTCGACGGGCCAGGCAACACCCACGTGACCAACGCGGGCATCGTCTGGATGCCATCCACCTCGGCTCAGCCGGGCCCGGGCCAGCGCTACGTCAAGCGCCATCCGGTCCCGTTCGGCGAGTACATCCCGTTGCGCTCGATCGCTCGGGCGATCAGCAAGAAGGTCGATCTGGTCGGCCGGGATATGGTCGCCGGCCGGGGCAACGGTCTGCTCACCCAGACGCCGTACCCCGTGGGAGACGTCATCTGCTTCGAAGTCGCCTACGACTCGCTGGTCCGGTCCTCGGTCAAGGCCGGCGCTCAGCTCCTGGTGATACAGACCAACAACGCCACCTTCGGGCACAGCGCCGAGACATATCAGCAGTTGGCGATGAGCCAGTTGCGCGCCGTGGAAAACGGTCGGACGGTGGTCCAAGTGGCGACCAGCGGGAAGTCGGCGATCATCGACGCCGACGGTCATATCGTCGCTGCGTCGGGTGCGCTGTTCACCGCGGACGTGCTCGTCCGGACGGTGGCATTACGTACCTCGACTACGCTGGCGACGCGCGTCGGCGCCACGCCCGAGTGGTTGTTGACCGCATTCGCCGTCTACGGTGCGCTCGCCGGTGTGATGCCGTGGTTGCGTCGGCGGACTGGGCGAGGCGAAGTGATGGAACCGACCGCGCCGGTGCGGCAGGAGCACGGCGCACAACCTGCGATGGAAAAGAGGAACGGGTGACCCAATCCGGCGACGAGACCGCCCCCGTAGGAGCAACTCCCGATGCTCCCAAGGTCGTCGTGATCATTCCCACCTACAACGAGCGGGAGAACCTGCCGATCATCCTTGATCGGCTCTTCGCGGCGGTGCCGGCCGCGCACTCGCTCGTGGTGGACGACGGCAGCCCCGACGGCACGGGTGACGTCGCGGACAAGATCGCGGCCGAAGACGGCCGGGTCAAGGTGCTGCACCGAAGCGAGAAGGCCGGCCTGGGCGCGGCGTATGTCGCCGGGTTCCGCTGGGCCTTGGACGCCGGCTACGACCTCGTCGTCGAGATGGATGCGGACGGCTCGCATGCGCCTGAACAGCTACCTCGACTGCTCGCCGCAATTCGTCATGCCGACCTCGTGCTGGGCTCGCGCTGGGTGCCCGGCGGCCAGGTCGTGAACTGGCCGAAGTCGCGAGAGATGCTGTCGCGGGGCGGTAATCTCTACACCCGCCTCGCGCTCGGTATCGAGCTGCACGACGCCACCGGCGGCTACCGTGTGTACCGCCGGACCGTGCTGCAGACGATCGAACTGTCCGGTATCTCCTCGCAGGGATATTGCTTTCAGGTAGATCTGGCCTGGCGGACGGTACAGGCGGGCTTCCGCGTTGTGGAGGTACCCATCACCTTCGCGGAGCGAGAAATCGGCGAATCAAAGATGAGCGGCAACATCGTGCGGGAGGCCCTGCTTCGGGTCACCGAGTGGGGCGCTGCCCACCGCGCGGCCCAGTTGAGGAGCCTGCTGCGGCGCCGTTGATCCGATCGGGCAGGTGAGCTGGAAAAAGTAATCCCGTACATCCGGATGGATGTACGGGATTACTTCTTGATCCGTGATCAGGCGGTCTTGGTTGACTTCCCGCCACCCCGGCGGGCCCGCAGCACGTCCAGGCGCTCGGCCAACACCTCTTCGAGGTCGGCGATACTCCGCCGCTCGATGAGCATGTCCCAGTGCGTACGCGGCGGCTTTACCTTCTTCGCCTCGGGCTCCGGGCCATCCACAGCTTTGCCCACGGTGCCGTCGAGCCTGCACTCCCAGGTCGCGGGTAGGTCAGCCTCGTCGGAGAACGGAACGGTGAATTCATGGTCCCGCTCGCAGCGGAACTTGACCAAGCGACGCGGCGCAGGTTCCGCGGCGTACTCGGTTTCGTAACTGATGGCGCCGAGGCGACTGCCTC
>JAVEET010000164.1 GCA_030840295.1 Pseudonocardiales bacterium | reverse complement strand
CGATTGCGCGAGCCTCGCCCGTATTCGTGCTCACGAAACGTCGCACGCTGAGTGTGATCGCAGCAGTCTGTCAGGGTGCGATGACGAGGCGGCTGATGCGCCGGTCATCATCGAGGGTGAACCGATAACGCAGATCGACTGTGCCGCCCGGGAAGTTGCCCTCGAGATGGTTGACAGCCTCGAAATTTGTGTCGTCGAACTTGGCGGCGGCGGTGAGCGCGATGGTGTAGGTGTACTCGCTGGCCGAGCGGCCCAGCCACTCGCGGATCGCCGCGATGCCGGTGTAGGTCTTGCCGTCATCGACGACGACGGCGTCCGCGACGAAGGCGGTGATGGCCGTGTCGGGGTCGTTGTCGCGGTGCGCGTCCAGATACCGCAGGACGGTAGCGGGCAGGGCGGTCAGATCGATACCTACGCGCGTGTTGCTCATGAGGGTTTCCTCTCAGCGAAACAGGGTTGCGGCGCTACCTGCGCCCGGGCTGGGGATTCGCAATCCGCGTCAGCCAGTCGCGCAGTAGCGCGTTCTCGGTGGTCGTCAAAGCCGGCGAGTCGTCATCCAATGCGGCAGCCAACGCGACGGCCGCACTCGCCGGGGTCGGCTGCGCTGCGGTGGTGCTGCGCCGCCGGCCAGGACCCGCCCGGCTCGCCGCCGGCACCGTGATCGAAGACAGCATTGCATCCCGCACCCGCTCGGACAGGCTCATGTCCGGCTGGTCGGAGGGGTCGGTGATCAGCGCCAACACGACGCCACTGCTAGCGGCGAGGATTTGCGCCGCCGCCGCGGCCGGTGTCACCGACAACCGCCCCCGCCGCGCCGCCGGCTCCAGCGCCTGCAGCAGCATCAACTCCACGTCCGCGACGACGCCGCACTGCTTGCCCCGCTCGACGTGCCCGTAGATATGCGCGTAAAACGCGGGGTGGGCCAGACCGAACCGCACGTGGATGTCCCAGCCCTGCCGGATCTGCTCGATCGGGTCAACCTGGTCACGATCGGCGTCGTCGCGATGCTCGTCCAGAAATCGGCGGAGCCCGTGACTCACCACCGCATCGAGCAGACCCTCCTTGCTGCCGAAGTGGTGATACAGCGTCGGCGCCTGAACCCCCGCCAAATCGCACACTGCCCGGGTCGACACATCGGGCCCACCCGCCTCATCCATCAACTGGGCGCCCGCCAGCAGCAGGCGATCACGCACCGGAATTGACTTGGTCAGAGAGGACACGTTGCTATATTACTCTCTATAGCGCTGCAACCTAGCTTGGCGATGGAGCCGGTCGTGGCGCCAACGCGCTTGCCCACGATGCCGTGGTCTACGTCCATGAGGACTATTCCTGCGGCCTGGACCGCGATGAGGACCTGCCCGGCCGGGCGCAGGGCTCGGGCAGGTCCACCACGTGCATTGCGTCGGCATTTCCGGGCTGAGCAATCTGCGGTTGGTGCCTCAGCCTGGGATTGGTAGGCCGTGGACCCGGGCACGCCAGTCCGGCACAGTAAACACATGGACCGGACCAACTTGGCGGACTTCCTACGCACCCGCCGCGAAGCGCTGCAACCCGACGACGTCGGACTCCCACGCGGTCAGCGCCGACGTACCCCCGGCCTTCGGCGCGAAGAGGTTGCCGTGCTGTGCGGCATGTCGACTGACTACTACAGTCGAATCGAGCGTGGCCGCGGGCCGCAACCATCCGAGCCGATGATCGCTGCCATCGCGCGTGGACTTCGCCTGACACTCGATGAGCGTGACCATCTGTTCGTCCTGGCCGGACACAGTGCGCCGGCACGGGTCTCACGCAATGAGCACGTCAACGCCGGAATGATGCGCATCCTCGACCGGCTTGAGGACACCCCCGCCCAGGTCGTCACAGGCACCGGCGAGACGATCGTTCAAACGCGGCTCGCCACAGCGCTGCTCGGGGACCAGACCCAGTTCACCGGTCCCGCTCGAAGCATCATCTATCGCTGGTTTACCGACCCAGCCGAGCGCGCGATGTACTTGCAAGACGACCACTCGGTCCACAGCAGGGTCTACGTGGCCCAGCTGCGCACGGTCGCTGCGCGCGAAGGCAGTCGTTCGCGAGCGGCGACTCTCGCTGAGGAGCTCAAGCGCGAGAGCTCGGAGTTCGAGACGTTGTGGGACAAGCACGAGGTCGGCGTCTTGTTCACCAACCGAAAACGGATCCTGCACCCGAAGGTCGGACTCATCTCGGTGCACTGCCAGACGCTGGTCGATCCAGACCAAGCCCAGTCGTTGTTGGTCTTCACCGCAGCGCCTGGCACAGCGGATCACAACAAGTTGCAGCTACTAGCGGTAATTGGCAGTCAGCTCCTCGAATCAGAAACCGGCGGCTAATCGCCAGACTCGCGATGTATGCCGCAAGGCCTCGCCCATGACAACTCCTCGGAAGTAATGTGAGGCGACCATGGATGCCCAGAGGCCTTCGACCTCGCGGCGACCGACGTCAACCTCGGACTCCTCGACCGCCATACCCGTCAACGCCAAGCCGGACGCTAAGCCGAGCGTCGCCGAGTCCCGATCGCGACTCGGCATCCACGGATGGCCGGATCGCCGAGCTAGCCCCTGCACCGGCATGGTCGCGATGACGGCGACAGCCCGGTGACTATCGCTGTCGGTGTGACTTGGTCGCGCGGCGCGGTTAGCGGTAGGTGATCGTCGATGATCCCGGCCCGGTCGGCATGTGCTTGGCTGTCTCGCCCGCGAGCGTCGTGACTGCCTGCTTGACATGCGCCGGCTCGCGCTGCGTTCCGGGCCAGGAGACGGTGACGGCGATCGGTTGAGTAATCCGTGCCGCCGGAACCTTGGAGCCGGGAACGGCGGCGAACTGCGGCACGACGAGGGTTTCGCTGGTCGCCGTGTGGAGGTATTTGGCTGTCGGGCCGATGCCCGAGTAGCCGTACTTGGCGGTCCAGCCCGTGGCGATCTTGATGTTTCCCGGAGCAAGACTGCCGGGCCGGGGCACGTACCCCCACGTGCAGGTGTCGCCCGAGCCGTTCTGGTAGCGGTAGACCGTGTGTGCGTCAGCCTTCGCGACAATGCCGTCTGTGACGCCTGTGCACGGGGGAGTCCAGTTGGTAGTCGTAGGAGTCGGCAGTCCGGCGGCGATGTGATGCGCGAGAGCCTTCCCCGCCACAGTTGAGCCAACAATCACGAACGTGATGACGAGAGGCATCATCAGTAGTAACGCAGCGAGGGCGAGGAGCCGTTTGAGCATTCTTGCTCGGCGCGAACCTGCGGGACGAACCGGCGGACGCTGCTTCCGTCGGCCACCTGTGCGGGTGATTGTGGCTCGGCGGTCTGGGCTGGTGGCCCGGCGATGGGGTCGCCTGGGCGGGATGGCCAGGAAGGCTGGTTGGGTTGCTGATGGAAACGTCGCGGCGAACTTGACGGTCTGTCTCCTGAGGTCATTCGTGCCTGTCGGTCGCGGACGGGAGGTCAGCCAGTCGGCGAGCCGATCAACGGGGACGACGAAGACGCCGCGGACCTGTATCGGTTCGCCGAAGGTCGCCGCCTGGTCACCGGCGAGGCAAATCACTGGTTCGATCACCGTCGAGGTTGCGAGCTCCATCTTCTCGGCCATGTGGCGAACCTTGTCGGCCTGCTGGTTCATCGATCGGGTGCGGCCGTTCACCGTCTTCTTCAAGCCGGCAGGCGAGGCGGTGACCTGCCCAGACCAGTTTTTGGCGTCGATTAGGTAGGCGCCGGCGACGCTGACCACGATGTGATCGAGGTTCACGCGGGACTGTCCCGGGTTGAGCAGCCGGTCGTAAAGGACGTGGCAGTGAGCGCCTTCCAGTGGGCGCAGGACGTCCGCTACCCGGCGTTCGCCTACCTCTCCGGATTCATATTTCGAAGCCATGACGTCGATGCGCTCGGCCTTGAGGCGATATTCGGCCGCTGTGTGCCGCAGCGCCCGCGCCTTCTCACCAGCGGAGCCGCCCTCGTGTACAGACATTGCCCTCCCTCCTTCGACTCACCCACAATCGGCGGAAATCGGGCGATCTTGAGCTGGCTCGTCAGGCGATCGCGGTACCGGGGCTTTGGCCCCGCCGCAAGCTGCCTGGCGAGCACTCAGTGCTTGCGAAACCTGTTAGATGCCCCGCCCATCGTCCGGGAGCTGCGCCACACGCCGGTCGTGACCGATCAACTCAGCCCTCGGCTGTACGAGACGATCCTCGACGCCGCCTTGGACGCACGACTCACCGGCATCGATCCCCGACTCGCTGACCGCCGAACACTGCGGTCGGCGGACGCCTCGGATCGGATCGCGCAGCATCCGGCGCGGCGAACTCTCGGACGAGTCGCCCTCTCGGGGCGACAGGCCCAGACATCAGTAATGGATGCGGGCGAGGTGGCGGATCGACGGCGAAGAGCAGATCTCCGCGCTGAAGCGTTTAACGACTTCGGCCGACATTTGACTGACTATCGGCGCGCTTAGCTCTATCGGTGGCATGAGACGGCCGGGCGAGACGCGTTGGTCACTCGATCAACTATGAGGATGCACCGTCAGCGCGGGAGGCTCGCTCGACCCGTTCGTCGGCGTGGGGTAGTTCCTACCGGATGCGTCTGCTTTGGCAAAGCGACGAGTTGATGGACTCCGCTGAATCGTTGTTGCACAGTGCGTCCGGTCTTGAGCATTCGGCAGACCGGCTGCCGTGAAACACTCGGCAGACGAAATCCGCACGCGGTTAGGTCAACTCGCTGACGCCGCACATCGGGGCGCTAAGGATTGAGCACACGGGTTAGCGGACATCGTGGTGGCGGGGTATCCGCTGCTACGCAAGCCGATTCTCCATGGTGCCGCGGGTCCGGCCGGTCACCCAGTCGTACCGAACGTCTTCGTCGATGACTTTCCCGCTCGGCCGGCCGCCCACCCCCGCGCCCCCATCCACGCTGTACACACCACCGGTGACATAGCTGGCTCCGTCAGAGCTCAGCCATAGGACGAGTTGAGCGACCTCCTCGGGCTGCCCCGGTCGGGCCAGTGGCAATGCGGGGATGCGCCGGCCCAGGCTGTCAGCCATTGATGGGGGAAGCGGTTTCGGCTGGGTGTCGATCAGACCTGGGCTCACGCAGTTGACCAGGATCTCGTGCGGGGCCAATTCAATCGCCGCGACTCGGGTGAAGCTTTCGGTGGCGGCCCGGCTGCTTGCATAGGCCGCGGCACCGGCGGAGCCGCGACTGCTGACTCCGGATGAGAAGTTGATGATGCGCCCGCCCGTGCCCTGGTCGATCATGACTCGGGCGGCGGCCTGGGTCATGAGGAAGGTGCCTCGGCAGTTGACTGCGTAGACCTTGTCCCAGACGTCGGCCCGCTCGTCGAGTAGGCCGGCGTGCGGGGCGACCGCGGCGTTGTTGACGCAGATGTTCAGTCGACCGTACTGAGTGCTCGCCGCGGCTACGATCTGAGCTGCGCCATCAGCCGAGCTGATATCTGCAACCACCGCGGTTACGGCAGGGCCGTGCCGTCGGCAGGTCTCGGCCAGACCTGGCGCGTCCCGGTCAGCGGCGACAACACTGGCGCCCGCCTCGACGAGCGCCGCCACGATGCTGCGACCGACACCTCGAGCGGCACCGGTGACCACTGCGACCTTGGCTGAGAAATCGTAGGCAACATCCATGTGGAAGCTTCTCTCGTTAGGCGACCGCTGAACGTGTCTCGACCAGGGCTAAGGGATCTCGAGGATTGGAGTAGGGGAGTCGGACGCAGCATAGGTCGATTGTCGACAATGGGTCAAGGGCGGAGGCCCAGGTGTTCCCTGCTGGTAACAGCCGCTGCCCGGATCCGGTGGCGAACCCAGCCGGGCAAAGGCTGTGTGTCGATAGATGCCGGTACCGGTTGCGGTCCAGCTCGGCGATTGTTTCGGCTAGGAAAAGTTTTTGGATTGTCCATTGACCGATTGTCGACTGACGACTTACCGTTCCGACATCGCACCGCGACGCACCGCAACACCGCCTCGGCGCCCCCATCTCTGCTCGGCACAGCCGGGACCAAGAAACGGCAGGCATCCGTTGACCAGCACCACCGACGACGCCCCGGTCCTGTTACGGACCTCGGGCTTGGCCAAGCATTTCGGCATCCGCCGAGGTGCCGGTGACCGGTTTCGTCGTGAGCCAGGACAGGTCCTGCGAGCCGTGGACGGTGTGTCCATCGAAGTGCGCCAAGGACAGACCCTCGGCGTAGTAGGCGAAACCGGATCAGGCAAGAGCACTCTCGGCCGACTGATACTTCGGCTGGAGAAGCCCACTTCGGGTGAGGTCTACTTCGAGGACGAAAACATTCATCAGGCGTCGCGAACGCGGTCCAGACAGTTGCGGCAGCGGATCCAGATCATCCTGCAGGATCCGTACTCCACCTTGAACCCGTACCGGTCAGTCGGAGCCTCGATCGAGGAAGTCCTGGCGGTTCACGGCACGACTTCCGCGGCCGAACGTGCGGCTGAGGCCAAGCGCTTGCTGGGCAAAGTGGGCTTTCCATCGGAACTGATCGACCAGCGACCGGATCAACTGAGCGGCGGTGGCCGTCAGCGAGTGAGCATCGCTCGGGCATTGGCTGTGAATCCGAGGCTCATCGTGGCCGATGAGCCGGTCTCTGCCCTCGACGTATCGGTACAGGCTCAAGTTTTGAACCTGTTCGAGGAGCTACGTCGTGACCTCGGTCTGACCTATCTGTTCATCACGCACGACCTCGCGGTGGTCCGGCGGCTCAGTGATCGGATCGCCGTTCTCTATCTCGGGCGAGTCGTCGAGGAGGCCGCCACCACCGAATTGTTCAGCCGGCCACTGCATCCCTATAGCAAGGCGCTCCTGGACGCGGCACCCGAGTTGCACGCGCGCAAGACCTCGCGGCGGGCGGCGCTCGGGGGTGACATGCCGAATCCGATCTCGCCGCCGAGTGGTTGTGTCTTCCACCCTCGATGCCCGCAGGTGATGGACATCTGTCGCCGCGAGGTTCCTAGGTCGATTCAGCCGCTGGCCAACCGGACGGTGGCCTGTCATCTGCACAGCGGCCCACCAGCCATCAACTGAGCACCGCCGCCCATCTTGCCTCGATCTGAATGCCCTACGACGCGATCCACCCGAGCGGGCCGTCCCCGATTCGCCCGGTTTCCGAGCCGAACGCCCACCAAAGGGAGTACGCCATGTCATCTGCCTCGCCACCATCGAGCGGTCGCCTGCGTGGCCGCCTGTCGAGCAGGCCTAGCGTTGCCCACCCGCTGCGATCGGTCGGCCTCGCGGCGACCCTCGCCTCCGCGGTCCTACTCGCCGCCTGCGGATCCGGGGGCGGATCGTCCGCGTCGGGTACCGCAAAGCAATCGGACACGCTCATCATCGCCAACCCCGTGAAGGTCGATACCCTCGACCCAGAAGTATCCTCAGTGAACGAGTCGATCTGGCTGGACCAGACGCTGTACAGCCGGTTGGTGCAGGCTGACCCGACCGGGACCAAGATCGTTCCCGACCTCGCGTCGTCATGGACTATCTCGCCGGACAACCTCACCTACACCTTCAAACTGCGTGACGCGAAATTCTCAGACGGTTCGCCGGTAACCGCGGGTGACGTGAAATTCTCCATCGATCGAGCCAAGAAATTCGAAGGGGGCTGGGGTTTCCTGATCACGGCGGTCAAAGAGATCACCGCGCCGGATGCAAAAACAGTTGTCGTTACCCTGTCCCACCCGCATGCCCCGTTACTGGCCGACCTCGCCATGTACGCGTTCTCTGCCCTTCCGCAGAAGCTTGTCCAGGCTCAGGGAGACAAGTTCTTCACCCATCCCGTGGGCAGCGGCCCGTTCGTCGTGACTTCGTACTCGCCCGAGACCGAGGTTGACCTCAAACGCAACGACAACTACTACGGCACCAAACCGAAGATCGCGAACGTGAAGATCAAGATCGTCACCAATGACAACACCCGGGTGCTTGATCTGCAGAGCAAGAACGTCGACGTGATCGAGAACCCTCCTGGCAATCTCACCAATCAGATCAAGGCGAACCCGAACCTGACGGTCAACCTGTTCCCGTCCACCCGCGTCGACTTCATCCAGTTGTCCAACAAGGACAAGTACTTCTCCAATGTGAAGGTTCGTCAGGCCGTCCGCTACGCCGTCGATCTGGGTCAGATGAACAAGCTCGCCTACCAGTCCGCCGGCATCCCGGCAACGTCCTTCCTGCCCTACAAGATGCTCTATTTCGACGACCAACTCCCGAAGCCGGCCGTCGATCTGAACAAGGCGAAGTCGTTGTTGGCCGCCGCCGGCTACCCGAACGGGTTCAGCACCAACATCGTAACCGTCAGTGGCGATGCCGCCGGTCAGGCCGAAGCAGTGGTCATCAAGGACTCGCTGGCCAAGATCGGCATCACTGTCAAGATCGATTCGTATGAGTTGGTCACTGCATACGGCAAGGAGAAGACCGGAAACTACGGCATCGGTGAACGATACTGGACAAACGACATCATCGATCCGGACGAGGTAGTCACGTTCGGTGTCGACGTCAATGCCGGCTCCAGCTCCTTCAACACCTACTGGAGCGATCCCACTGCCACGAAGCTGACCAACGATGCCCGGTCGGAGATCGACCCGGTCAAACGGCAGGCCATGTATACCCAGATCCAGCAGATCGTCAACGATCAGACCCCGTACCTACCTTTGATCTACCCCCCGTACCGGTACGCCAGCGGCAAGTGGGTGCATGGCTTCAACGTCTCACCACTGGGCAACTACAACGACTCGTTGCT
>JAVEET010000144.1 GCA_030840295.1 Pseudonocardiales bacterium | reverse complement strand
GACCGCAACGCCGGCTTCTCGACCGCCGAACCGGGACGGATGTACCTGCCGGTCAACTCCGACTCTGTCTACGGCTACCAGGTCACCAACGTCGAGGCGCAGACCCGTAACACCTCATCACTGTTGCACTGGACGCGCCGGATGATCGGGCTTCGCAAGGCCAACCCAGCTTTCGGTCTCGGCACCTTCGCTGACCTCGGCGGTTCCAATCCCTCCGTGCTGTCCTTCGTCCGCGAGTTCGGCGACGACGTAGTGCTCTGTGTGAACAACCTGTCCCGCTTCCCCCAAGCTGTGGAACTGGACCTGCGGCACTGGGAAGGAGCCGAACCGGTCGAGATGACCGGCGGCAGCCATTTCCCGGCGATCGGTGAGTTGCCCTACCTGCTCACATTGGCCGGGCACGGCTTCTACTGGTTGCGCATTCCGCAGCACCAACCACCGGCGGGAACCGGTTTACCCGCCGCCGAGGGATCGATTGTGATCGATGGCGATGAGCTCGTCTCCACCACTGGCGGTGGGGCGCCTCAGGCCGTTGACGCCGAGTTTCTGGGCAGCGGCAGGAAAGGAATGTCCGAGTGAAAGTCGATCCGGCCGAAGTGACCCGAGTCCTACGGGATTGGCTCGGCCAGCAGCGTTGGTATGCGGGCAAGTCGCGGGAAGGGCGCATCGAGGCCCGCCTGCTCGCCACTCTCACCGAGGTGCCGCACACGGTTCAGATCTGGATCGCCGACGTCGAGTACGACGATGGCAGCCTGGAGCATTACCAGGTGCCTCTGGTCCTGCGGGACAAGCCCGCCGAGAACCTGGACCACGTCCTCGTCGGCTCCGTCGTGGATGCCGACAGCGGTGATCCGATCGAGCTCTACGACGCCCTGCACGACAAAGAAGTGACCGGAACGTGGCTACGCGCCGTCCAGACGGAGGCGCGGCTGGACGGCGTCGACTTCGCGCGGTCAGCCGATCCGGATGAGATCCCGGTACACGAAACCAGCCTGGCCCTGACCTCGGAGCAGTCCAACACCTCCCTGGTGTTCGGTGACGTCGCCATCATGAAGGCCTTTCGGCGGATAGAGGCAGGGCTCAACCCGGACATCGAGATCCACGCTGAACTGAGCCGGTTGGGAGCACGCCACGTGGCCCGCCTCCTCGGTCATGTCACCGCGCGGATCGACGACGAACCCTGGAGCCTGGCCATGGTCCAGGAATTCATGACCACCGCGACCGATGGCTGGCAACTGGCGACCGCCAGCGTCCGAGATCTGATGGCCGAGGCGGACCTGCACGCCGAGGAAGCCGGCGGCGACTTTGCCGCGGAGGCGCACCGGCTCGGAGTCTCAGCGGCCGAGGTCCATGCGGATCTGGCGGAATCCTTCGGGACCTCGGCGCTCGACGCCACGGATCTGGGCGACCGGGCGGCGGCGATGACCGCCCGGCTGGATTCGGCTCTGGCCGAGGTGCCCTCGCTGGCCGAGGTCGCCGACGGCCTGCGGCAGGCCTACGCCGACCTTGCCACCTACGGCGAGCCGGTTCTGGCCCAGCGAGTGCACGGTGATCTGCATCTGGGCCAGGTGCTGCGAACCGTCCACCGCTGGGTCTTCCTCGATTTCGAAGGGGAACCGGCCAAGAGCATCGCTGAACGCCGGGCGCAGGACTCACCGATCCGGGACGTGGCCGGCATGCTCCGGAGTTTCGACTATGCGGCCCGCCACCAGCTCATCGACGTCCGGGCGACGCCGCAATCGGAGTTCCGCGCCACCGAATGGGCCGATCGGAATCGTTCCGCTTTCTGCGCCGGCTACGCCGAAGGTGGCGGACTGGATCCGGAGGAGGCGGCCGTCTTGCTCCGTGCGTTCGAAGCCGACAAGGCGGTCTACGAACTCGTCTACGAAGCACGGAACCGTCCGAACTGGCTGCCCATCCCGCAGGCCTCCCTACAACGCCTGGCGCAGAGTGCCTGAGCACGGCCCCGGCATCCCGGCGCCAGCCCACCGGCCCCGCCCAACAACACCCGGCCGATCCGCACCTGGTGAGGACGCCACTCGTGATGCGACGACCGACGACGCGAAGACCGACGACGCGAAGACCGACGATGCGAAGAAGGTAGACATGCAGTCCACCCCAGCGAGCTCGTTCAAACCCAGCACCGAAGAACTCGACCGCCTGGTGGCGGGCAATCATGCGCAGCCACACTCCGTGCTCGGCGCCCACCCGGTCGGACCGGGCAAGACCGCCATCCGCACATTGCGACCGGAAGCGGATTCGGTGAGCGTCGTGCTCGATGGCAAGCGCACGCCGCTGGACCAGATCCACCCGGCTGGCGTCTTCGCCGGGGTCGTCGACACCGATCCCTCCGACTACCGTCTCGAGGTGGGTTACGGCTCCGAGCGCCACCTCGTCGACGATCCCTACCGATGGTTGCCGACGCTCGGCGAACTCGACCTGCACCTGCTCGGCGAGGGCCGCCACGAAGAGCTGTGGAAGGTGCTGGGCGCGCACGTCCGCAGTTATGACACCCCGGCCGGCGTCAGCCCGCGGGTAACGGGCACCTCGTTCGCGGTCTGGGCCCCCAACGCGGCCGGGGTCCGGGTCCAGGGCGATTTCGACTACTGGTCCGGTCGCGCCTTCCCGATGCGCTCGCTCGGATCGTCCGGCGTCTGGGAGCTGTTCGTACCGGACGTCGGCGACGGCACGAGGTACAAGTTCAACATCCTGGGCAAGGACGGCGCGTGGCGGGAGAAGGCCGACCCGATGGCCTTCGCGACCGAGGTTCCGCCGCAGACGGCGTCGGTGGTGTTCACCGCAGCCCATGAGTGGAATGACAGCGAGTGGCTGAAGCAGCGGGCTCAAACCGCGTGGCACGCCTCCCCCATGTCGGTTTACGAGGTGCATCTCGGGTCTTGGCGGCAGGGCCTGGGATACCGGGAGCTGGCCAAGGAGTTGGTCGACTACGTGCGCCAGACGGGGTTCACCCACGTCGAGTTCCTGCCAGTGGCCGAGCACCCCTTTGGCGGCTCCTGGGGATATCAGGTCACCTCTTACTTCGCACCGACCAGCCGCTTCGGGAACCCCGATGACTTCCGCTACCTGGTCGACGCGTTGCATCAGGCCGGCATCGGCGTGATCGTCGACTGGGTACCGGCGCACTTCCCGAAAGATGCCTGGGCCCTGGCCCGCTTCGACGGCACGGCGCTGTACGAACACGCCGATCCGCGGCGCGGTGAACAACCGGACTGGGGCACCTATGTCTTCGATTTCGGCCGCCGGGAAGTCCGCAACTTCCTGGTTGCCAACGCCGTCTACTGGCTCGAGGAGTTCCACATCGACGGGCTCCGCGTTGACGCGGTTGCCTCGATGTTGTACCTGGATTACTCCCGCAAGGCCGGCGAATGGCTGCCGAACAAGTTCGGCGGACGGGAGAACCTCGAAGCCGTCGGATTCCTGCAGGAGATGAACGCGACGGTCTACAAGCGGGTCCCGGGAGTAATCACCATCGCCGAGGAGTCCACCTCGTGGCCTGGAGTCACCCGGCCGACCCATTTGGGCGGCCTCGGCTTCGGATTCAAGTGGAACATGGGATGGATGCACGACACCCTCGAATACATCCAGAAGGAGCCTATCCACCGGCAGTACCACCACCATCAGCTGACGTTCTCGATGGTGTACGCCTACTCCGAGAACTACGTGCTCCCGTTCAGCCACGACGAGGTCGTGCACGGCAAGGGGTCCTTGCTCAACAAGATCCCGGGCGACCGTTGGCAACAGATGGCCACGTTGCGCGCCCTGTACGCGTTCATGTGGGCGCATCCCGGCAAGCAGCTGATCTTTCAGGGTTCGGAGTTCGCCCAGGGCGGCGAATGGAGCGAAGGGCGCTCGCTTGACTGGTGGTTGCTCGATGCAGCCGATCATGCAGGCGTCTTACGGCTGGTCGGGGACCTCAACACTTCCTACCGGCAGACTCGCGCCCTGTGGTCGCAGGACATCGTCCCCGAGGGCTTCGGCTGGATCGACGCCAACGACGCCAGCGGGAACGTATTCTCCTTCCTCAGATGGGGCGACGACGGGTCAGTGCTTGCCGCGGTGGTGAACTTCTCGGCTATGCCCCACGAGCAGTACCAACTCGGCCTGCCGCTGCCGGGTCGCTGGGACGAGGTCCTGAACACCGACGCCGAGATCTACGGCGGATCGGGCGTGGGCAACCTCGGCG
>JAVEET010000127.1 GCA_030840295.1 Pseudonocardiales bacterium | reverse complement strand
CTCAGTCCGGGCCGGTGCTGAGCACAGCCATCTCCGTCCTCACCGATTGGTTCGTCGAGAACTTTCCCGAGTATCCACCGGCCTTACTGGGTGAGCTCATCGAGTCGTTGGTGCGGTTGACCTTGTCCCACCTGGTTCAGCCGACCCATGATTTGGACACCACGCTGGGCATGCTCGAACGGATCACTGACCTGATGGTGTCAGCTGCCCTGCGCACGTGATGTTTCCGCCGCCACTGCGCACGTGATGTGTCCGCCGCCACTGCGACCGGTGCTTCATCCGCGCCCCCCCCCGCGCCCTTCATCCGCGCCCCCCACGGCGCCCCCCCTGCGGGTGCAATCGGCTCGAAGTCGACCTTTTCCCGAACCCCGCAGTCCGGACAGGTCCAGTCATCGGGAACCGATTCCCAAGGCGTACCAGCGGGAAAGCCCTCCCGGGGATGGCCAAGGAGTTCGTCGAAGACGTAGTCGCACACCGGGCATCGGTAGCTGTTCATGCCTGTTCTCCTCAGGTTACCGAGCGCTGGTCGGCCGAGACCGGACGTCCGAACCGGCGGTTCAGCCGCTTGGCCGCGCCCGGATGCACGTTGGCCGAGGTGTAGTCACCCTCGTAGTGAGCGACCACCTTGGCGTCCATGACCCGGCGCCACAACGGGGTGCAGTAGGCGAGCACGATCATGACGGCATACCCCGCCGGAAGTTGCGGCGCCCCATCGGTATCTCGCAGCGCCTGATAGCGCCGGGTCGGATTGGCGTGGTGGTCGGAATGCCTTTGCAAATGATAGAGAAATACGTTCGAGGCGATGTTGTTGGAGTTCCAGCTGTGTCGGGGTTGCACGCGCTCGAATCGTCCGTTCGGCTCGGTTCGCCGCAGGAGACCGTAATGTTCGAGGTAGTTGACCACCTCCAACAGGGTCATGCCGAGCACGGCTTGCCCGAGGAGATAAGGCAGGACGCTTGGGCCGAAGGTAACCGCCAGCGCCGCGAAGAGCACGACGCTCATCAACCAGGCGTTGAGGAGGTCGTTTCGCAGCGAGAATCTGGACCGGTCCCGGCGGCGCAACCGGCGTGCTTCCAAAGCCCACCCGGAGCGCAGGCTACCGATCATGGTTCGTGGCAGGAAGTGCCAGAACGATTCGCCCAGCCTGGAGGAGGCCGGATCCTCGGGCGTCGCCACCCGGACGTGATGGCCGCGGTTGTGTTCGATGAAGAAATGCCCATACAGCACCGGGGCAAGCGCGATCTTGGCGAACCAGCGCTCGGCATGTTCCTTCTTGTGTCCCAGTTCATGGGCGGTGTTGATGGCTATGCCCGACACTATGCCCATGGTCGCGGCAAGGCCGATCTTGTCGACGATGGCCAGATCCGAGCGGCTCCACAACCACGAAGCCCAGGCCATGCTGGCGTACTGCAGCGGCAGGAAAAGGTAGGTGCACCAGCGGTAGTACTTGTCCTGTTCGAGCCACGCCAGCGCCGATTCGGGCGGGTTCTCCGAGTCTCGGCCGAGCAGCACATCGGCGAGCGGCATCAGGATGTAGATGAACATCGGCCCGAACCACCAGAACAGCCGCAGGCCGGTGGCGTTCACCAGCCCCCAGCCCGCCACCGGCACGAGCGGGACAATCATGCTCAGCAGCCACAGATACCGCTTGCGATCCGTCCAGGACGGGGTGGGTAATGCTTGGGTTGCAGTGCTCGACATGGTGCCTCCCTGTCCCTGCGGTTCTTGACAGAAGGGTGCCACGAATAAGCCAGATTTACAATTAACACCAGATTGTCAGACTCACCGACCCGATCGTGCAACATCAGGCATGACAGGGATGCCGAACGTTACACAATCGGGTCGTTAGGACGTGAGGGCGTCCGGGAGATCGGCATTCCACGGGAAAGGCTCGATGGCCGCGAGGACCCGGCTGCGCCGCCGCCGGTTCAGATGATCGATGTACAGGGTGCCCTGCAGGTGCTCGGTCTCGTGCAGCAGACAGCGGGCGAAGAATCCCGATCCGGTCACCTCGATGGAAGTGCCTGTGGCATCGACGCCGGTGACTGTGACCGTATGCGGACGCGCGACCGTCGCAAACGGTCCCGGAACCGACAGGCATCCCTCGTCCCCGTCATCGGTTTCGGTGCTGGTCGCCGTGATCACCGGATTGACGACATGACCCTTGTAGTAGATGCCCTCGTCGTCATAGCAGTCATAGACGAACACCCGCAGCCCGACGCCGACCTGGGGGGCGGCGAGGCCGACACCTTCTGCCAGGTACATGGTCGCGAACATGTCGTCGATCAGCTGCTTCAAGTCATCGGAGAAGTCTGAGACCGTCTCACTCCGACTATGCAGGACTGGATCGCCAACGATGACCACAGGACGAGGGTGACCACTCATGACGGTTCATTCTAGGGGCCGGTAATGAGCCCCTGCGACCCAGCTGAGTTCGGGGGTGGAGGCAGCGCGTGGAGAGTCAGTTCGGCTGGAGAGTCAGTTCGGCTGAAACGTCAGTTCCGCTTGAGGCCGGGGTCGGTGATCACGGTTGCCAGGACCTCCGGTGCCTTTCGTAGGGACGCCGAGATGTCAGCGCTCAACTTCGCGTCGGTGACGATGATGCGTGGCGGTTGCAGGCTGACCTGTGCCGCAGCACGGACAACGGCCACGAATTTCCGGGACATGCCGACTCCCGCCGCTACCTGCTTCGCAGTGAGCGGCCTGGTGCCGCCGAGGAAGGCGAGAGGGCCCTGCATCGCACCGAGGTTGCCACTCATCGCCGACACATAGAAGGTGTTGCCCCAGGCCTGCCCAGCGCTCGGGCCGGACACAATGATGGTCGGCGTCGTCGATGGCAGTTCACGCTCGTTCACGAGGTGGGCGTATAGCGCGGAATTGAGGTTGCCGCTTACTCCGGAGCTCCACTGAGCTAGTGGAACGTAATTGACCGGCTTGGATCCGTTGGTGGTGCCTGGTAGCCGCTGCTGAAACCCGGAGAACAAGAGGAGAGCAGCAACCGCGATGACGCTCACCAGGTGATCGGGCAATCGGCTGCGAGGTGCTGCTCGGCGCGCCGAGGTAGTTTCGGATTCTGCGCGATTCGACTCCTGTCGCCCAACGACGAGTCCGAGCAGCCCAAGCAGCGCCACCGTGCACAAATAGGCGGCACCCAAAAGTTTGCCGTAGTAATAGCTTCCGCCGGCGTGCGCGGAGCCGTACAGAGCGAACAGGCCCAGCACCAGGACGATCGACCCGAGGAGGGCGGCTACCCCCCGCCAGACCCGTTCGCGCCGAGCCCGGTAGCTGAGGATGGGCAGAATGGCGATGACCGTGACGATCGGAACCAGCAGCCCGGACATCGGCATGTGACCACCAGCGACGAGTGCCTGTTTCTGGACGTCGAAGTTGCCGGATAACGTCAGGTAGGACGGCAGCAGGGCAACAACGGCGGCCGGCAAACCGATGCCGACGGTCACCGGCCAGCGGCGGATGAGCGGCAGGCGGTACAGCACCGCGGCGACAATGAAGCCGAGAGCAGCCAACGCGCCGTAGACGTTGTAGGTGTAGAACACCGCAACCGTGGCAGCGGATGCCAACAGAACTTGTTCCGGGAACGATTCGACCGGTCGAACGATTAAGGCCGCGGCCAGGACGAGCATCGACATCCCGAAAAGCTGCGAGTCCGCACCGTTGATGAGGGCCGCGGTTGGCCCGAACAGCGCGAATGACGCGGCGAGCAGCGTGACCATCAGACGCCCGGCTGCGCTCGCGTTCGGGCCAGCGATCCAGCGTGCGCTCCACACAACGGCGGCGACGCCAAGGCTGTATACCCCGAGGACAAGCACGAAATAGCGGTTGAGCAGCGCCGGTCCCGTCGGCGTAGTCGTCGCCGCTGACAGAAAATTGTTCATGACCGCCAGGAGAAAATGTGAGCCTTGTGGGTACACGACCTCGGTGGGCGTCTGGACGGACAGTCGCGCGGCCGCCTGGTGCTGGAAGTCGTACCCACCGAGTCGCTGAATGGACTCGAACAGCGCATAATGTGCCATCCGGTCCAGGGTCAGCGCCGAAAGGCGAAGCCGTTGCAGCTGATCTAGCCCAGCCAGGGGTCGAGTGACCAGCCAAAAGGCGATAGCACCGCTTCCGACCACTACCGCGTCAGATATCTCAGCCCGCATCGGGACCGACAGCCGTTGGCGTCTGGCAGTCGCGATGACCGTCAGACTCAGAAGCAACGCCATCCCGATCGGAACGGGAGCGAGCCCCCACCACCACGCCGAGAAGATAAGGCCCGCTGAAAGAAGTGCGGCCAGCAGAATTATTCCGGCGAGTACCAGCCGGTCGACAAGCGTGCGGCCGGCGGTGAGCATGCCGGCAATAACAAACCAGGCGACGGCGAGCACGAGGACATCGGCATGGATCAGATGCAGCAACGGCGGCAACGCAAGTGCCAGCAGGGAACCGGTCACAGGCTGGATGGCTAGGCGCGTACGGAGAACGGCGGTGATGGCGATCTCCTCGACGGCTGGACTCGCAGGGCGACGACCAAGATTAACCCGGTACGCAAATCGGGCTGTCGATGACCAGGCTCGTGATGGCAATTGCCCAGTAACCTGCCGGATACTGCTTGTACTTGATGCGTCGAGTCATACGGCTAGGCTCCTGACGCATGACGAGAACTTGCCGGCTGACCGTGTTAGGGGTCGCCCTGGCCACGCTGGTGCCCAAGCTGATCCTCGCCTCCCGCACCTTCGGCACCGAAGACGTGCTGACCTGGACCAAGTTCGCCCACGGCGTGTCCGTCGCAGGCCCGGTTGGCGTTTACTCGATCGACTTTCATCATGTTGCCGGTACGATTTACAATCACCCTCCGCTGATGGGTTACTACCTCGCGGCAGCCAACCAGCTGGTTCGAGCCGGCATTCCTTTGGGTTTCACAATCCGATCCGTGTCGAGCATCGCGGATGTGTTCTCGGCGCTGTTGGTGTTCGAGATGGTGAGGCGCCGTTGGTCACTGCGCAAGGCGACGGCGGCGGGAATTCTGGTCGGGATCAGCCCGGTGCTGTTCTTGGTGTCCGGCTACCACGGCAACACCGACCCCCTGTTCGTGATGCTGGCTTTGCTCGGCGCGTATCTACTCGTTGACCGGGACGCGCCATTGTTCGCTGGGATCGCGCTGGCCCTGGCGGTGAGCGTGAAGGTGGTCCCAGTCGTCATGCTCCCAGCATTGGGCGTCTACGCCCTCCGGCATCGGCGAGACCTGTTGGCGCGCGTAGCCGCGGGATTCGGCGCCACCTTCGTGGTGCTGTGGGCGTGGCCGCTGCTCTCGCAGCGATGGGCCGTCATGCATCACGTCATCGGCTACTCCGGTATTGCGGACCGGCAGTGGGGCATCGTTCAGCTGCTGAGCTGGACACACAACCAGCAGCTTGTCGCACTGTCCGTCAGTCCCGGCAAGACCATCGTCGTCGCGATTTGCGCCTTGGGCCCGGCGGCGCTCGTATGGCAGCGGGGGGACCAGGCCGTCGAAGCAGCATGCTGGTCGCTGACATCATTCTTGCTACTCAGTCCGGCGTTCGGTGTCCAGTATCTGGCCTGGGCGGCTGCTCCTGCGTTCCTGCTCGACGTCGGCGTGGCGACCGCCTACAACGTACTTGCCGGCCTCTTCCTACTGCAGGTGTACAACCGCTGGTCCGGCGGCTTCCCGTGGCACGCCATGGCGCGTGGACGCCCCTTCACGTCCGGTGAGGTGGCGTTTGGCCTCGTCGTGTGGGCCACTCTCATCCTTCTCACGGTGATCTCGGCCCTGCGGTTCAGGTTGCTGCTCGGTCGCCCAGCGTCCGAGGCGACGCCCCTTCGCAGATTGCGCTTCGCCCGCTGAAGCGGCCCGCGGCACCGCGTTTGGCTATCAGACGTGCCCAGATGGTGTGGCGTCGGCACGCTGCGCCGAGCGGAACCGCTGCTGATAGGCCCGCGGCGAGACGCCGAGCCGGCTGATGAAGGCCCGGCGTAGCGACTCCGGGCTGCCGTAGCCGGCCCGCTCGGCCGCCTCGCTGACTCTGAGCCCGGCGTCGAGGGCAGCTTTCGCACTGTCGAACCGGACGGCATCGACGTACTTCGCCGGGGTGGTGCCCAGCTCGTCATGAAACAGCCTGGTCAGGTGTCGGGGGCTGAGCGAGGCGTTCGCGGCCATCGCTGCGATGGAGTGATCAGCTGCCGGGTCGGCCGCTATCGCATCGAACACGCTGCGCAACAGGGGTGTACGGGGCCGAGGTCCTTGCAGAGTTGGTGAGAATTGGGACTGCCCGCCGGGGCGTTGGAGGAAGACGACGAGGGACTGGGCCACCTGCCGTGCCAGGTCCTCGCCTCGATCGTCCTCGAGTAGCGCCAGGGCCAGGTCGATGCCGGCGGTGACGCCGGCGGACGTGAGCAGGTCGCCGTCACGGATGAAGATCGCGTCAGGCTCGACGGTGATCGCTGGATAGGCGCGCGCCAGCAGCCCGGTGTGCTGCCAGTGGGTGGTCGCCCGGTGGCCGTCCAGCAGCCCGGCCGCGGCCAGGATGAAGGCGCCCGTGCAGATCGAACAGACCCGCCGAGACCGTGCGGCAAGGCCGCCGACCGCGTCGCGAAGCTCCGGGTCGATGGGTCGGGTCGGCAGCAGGTCACCACCCATCACCAGCAGGGTGTCGAACCCGAGACCGTCGGCTGCGGCGTCGAGGTCGGCGGAGATCCGCATCCCAGTCGACGACATGACCGCACCGCCCCCGACTGCGCATACGGACAGCTGGTAGTTCGCCCCGAGCCTGTTGCTCTCGGCGAACACCTCGCTGGGTCCTGCCACATCGAGCATCTTCACACCGTCGAAGACCACCACCCCCACCCGGTGGGGCCGGTCATGCATTGCTGTCGCCACCACGCACTCCGATCCTCGCATCGCGTCCGCTTTCGTGGGAAACCTGGCCGCCACGGCGGGGCGGCCAGGTCCCCTGGCAACCACGCTAGAGGTACGCCCATTTCAGAAGACGACCCAAGGAGATATTCATGATGGAGACGATCGCCGGGATCACGATCCCGGACACCGCGCTGGTCCGCGAGGCCACCGAACTTGTCCGTGAGGCCGCGACACCAGTCCTGTTCCACCACTCGCGGCGGGTGTTTCTTTTCGGCAGCCTCAAGGGGCAACACCGAGGCCTGCACGTCGACCCCGAGCTGCTCTACGTCGGAGCCATGTTCCACGACCTCGGCCTCACCGAGCGCTACCGCCGCACCGATCAGCGCTTCGAGGTCGACGGCGCCGACCTGGCCCGCGACTTCCTCCTCGCGCACGACCGCGGCCAGGCCGAGGCCCGTGCCGTGTGGCTCGGGATCGCCCTACACACCACACCCGGAATCGTCGAGCACCTTGCGCCTGAGGTCGCCCTCGTTACGGCCGGCGTCGAAGCCGACGTGCTCGGCTTCGACCTCGACGAGATCAAGCCCGACGACATCGACGCAGTCACCGCCGCGCACGAGCGGCCGAACTTCAAGCAGAACATCCTCCAGGCCTTCACCGACGGAATGAAGGATCGCCCCGACACCACCTTCGGCACGATGAACGACGACGTTCTCGCACGCTTCGTCCCAGGATTCACCCGCCAGGACTTCGTCGAGATCATCCTGGGATCTCAGTGGTCTGAGTAAATCGACATCTCGCCGCCCCCCCATCAGCAACAGCTGAATCAGTTAGGACAGTGGACGTACCGTGACCGCAACAGTCAGCAAAGCCAACTCGAGATCGAACCGACACGCGGACGGCGACACCCAGCAGTTCGTCGCGTCACCGGCGTTTGCACAATGCCTTCAGCGGGTGCTTGTCGACTTGGTCGAGCTGCACCTGCAGGGCAAGCAAGCGCACTGGAACCTCGTCGGGCACAACTTCCGAGATCTGCATCTGCAACTCGACGAGATCGTGGATATCGCCCGAGAAGGCGCCGACACCATCGCCGAGCGGATGCGGGCCCTTGCCGTGAGCCCGGACGGCCGGTCCGACACCGTAGCAGCGAGTACCAGCCTGCCTATGTTCCCGGCTGGCGGGTACGACACGCGTCTTGTGGCGGGGTTGATCACGAGCCGGCTACGGGAAGCGGTCACGACGATGCGCGAAGTACACGGCGCCGTCGACGCCGAGGACCCGACGACCAGTGACCTGCTGCACGCGCTCATTGCAGCCCTGGAAAAGCAGGCCTGGATGCTCAGCGCTGAAATCGCGGTTGCCTCACAACTCTGACGACGCGAGCCCTGCAGTCGAGGCGGAGGCCGTCAGCGTCCGGACCGCAGTCGCGGGTGCAGTGTGTACGCGACTGCGGTTGACCATCCCTACAACAACAGCCAGTAAGACGGTCGCGGCGCCGATGGCGAGGAACAGACGAGTGCGATTCGGAGGCACGGATTGCATCAGCGCATCGCATGCAGGAACCCATGCCCGACCGCCCCGGTTCTGCGTATACGAGCACTTCGGTCATGGTCGGGTGGCGGGAGCCGTCGCTTTCGGCCTGACGAGCTCGATCAACGATTTCGCGATATTCGGCACTGCATGTCGAATCTCCGATAGGATAACGTCACCCCAGTGACGGAATAATAGTCGGCGGGAGAACGCACGTGACCGCCATCGAACCCGCCGGCAATGGTGCCCGACGCGGCCGACCGCCCGGCACCAGTGCCCGCGAACTGGAACTCGTCGCGCTGCGACTGTTCACCGAGCGAGGCTTCGACGCAACGACCGTCGATGACATCGCCGCGGGCGCCGGGGTCAGCCGTCGCACCTTCTTCCGCTACTACGACTCCAAAGCCAGCGTCCTGTGGAGCGAGTTCGACCACGAAGTCGACACCATCCGCGCCCTGCTCAACGGGACCTCCGATGAGCTGTCGGTGATGGACGGGGTACGCGAGGCGGTCATCGCGGCCAACCACTACTCCGCCGAGGATGTACCCGAACTGCGAGCCCGAATGAACCTCATCGCTACGGTTCCCGACCTCGCCGCCAGCGCGGCCGTGCACTACGACGCGTGGGAACGTGCCATCAGCGAATTCGTCGCCCGCCGCACCGATCACCCCGCGGACTCTCTCTACCCGCTTGCCGTTGGCCGAGCGACGCTTGCCACCTGCAGAGCGGCGTACGAAATGTGGGCCGGCCGTGCGGACGCTGACCTGACCGTCTACCTCCATGTCGGACTGCGCGCCCTCTCCGCTGGGTTCAATGACGAGACGTTGAGCACCGAACCGGAGGTTCGCATGCGGCGCAAGGGCACGCCGCGCATCGAGCGGGTATGACCAGCTACCACGACTGATCGCTGATCGCTGATCGCACCTCCACCGACGTTCTAGTGCCTGGGCGCGGTGACCAGGGCGGGATCGAACCGCCGACGTACTCTTTTCAGCCATTGAGCTGGTCGGGGTGGCGGGATTTGAACCCACGGCCTCTTCGTCCCGAACTAAAGGCAGCGCTGCACTATGGTGCTGCACGCGGCGTGGTGCCGGCGGCCAGAGCGAGGCTCAAGTACAGCGCTCGAGATCGCCGAATATATGCGTTCGCGTCGGCATCGCCAATGTGCCTGATCGCGCCGTTATGTAGTCGGTGGCGTCAACTCAATCGATCTTGACAACCGGACGGCGGCGACTGCCGTTCGCAGTTGACCAGTTAGCGCAAGGTTCCCTCGGACTGAGACTCAGCGTCGTGAGGCCCGGCATTTTCGATTATTTGACCACCCACATTTGTCCGTAGAGCGGACCGTACTTCGGATTGGACAGGTAATTGCCGACCCGATCCGACAGCACGATTGTGGATAGCCGGTTGTACAAGCTGAGCCGGGCCGCGTCGTCGGTGAGCACCCGGTCCAGGCGCGCCCACTCGGCGCTAGCCCGGCCCGGGTCGGTCCGCTGGGTATCGAGAGCCTGCACGAACAGATTGTCCGCGGCCGGATTGCAATACCCGCCTGGCCATCCCGACGTGCAGGACAACTCGCCGAGGAAATCCATCGGCGCGGGGTAGTCCATGTACCACTGCGCCATTCCTAGCTGCGCGGGGTTGTCGCTGGAAAAGTAATTGTCGCCAGTGAATGAAGCGAACTGCGCCTTGTACCCCAGTCTGGTGAGCACCCGCGCGACATACTTCGCGGCGGCGACAATGGGCGGGTCATCAAAGGGGGAAACGACCGTGACGGACATGCCACGAGTGCCTGAGCGGGTGACCAAGGCCGTGGCTCTGGCGAAGTCGGGCCCGTGGTAGCTGCCGTCCGGAGTGGGATTGGCTGTGTAGGGGCAATGTCGGCGGTAGCCGGGGAAGTTGGGCGGCAGGACCTGGCAGGCTGGTGCAGCGGCCGAGACCCCACCCGCCAAGTCGACGATCTCGTTGCGATCAATAGCGAAGTTGATCGCCTTCCGCACGTCTGGGTTGTTGAACGGTGCCACGTGTGAGTTGAGGAACAGAAAGACCGTCGCGGGGGTGAAGTCCGACCGCAAGTGACCGGGATTGGTTCGGCGCAAGGCGGCGTAATCGGCGGCATCAGGGGCTCGCTGGTCAGCGTCAGAGATGCCGGCCAGGACGTTGTGGACCGCGCGGTTGAGGTTTGGTTCAAGTGTCCATTCGATCTCGTCCGGGTAGCCCTCGGGCTGCGCAGCGACGGACCACGGGTGGAACTGTGGGTTACGCACCAACGTGAACCTGGTGCGACTCCGATACTCACCGATCATGTAGGGACCAGTCGCCGGGCGGGGCGTCGTCGCCGGTACGCCCGGATCTCCTTCCGGAGTGGCAAACATCGGTTCGGTGAGCTTGTAGAGGAAGTCGGGATCGGGGACGCGTAGGTGGAACGCGATCCGGAACGTGTTGCTGTCCACGTCGACCCCTTTGGACAGGTCGCACACCTTCTTGAGCCGAACACAGTCGGGCGCTCCGACGATGTTCGCGAGCAGCCCGGAATTTCCACCGAGGGTCAGTTCTTGCTGCAAGCCGCGTCTGATGTCGTCTGGCTTGACCTCGGCGCCGTTCGAGTAGTGGATCCCCCGGCGCAGGGTGAACACGTACTCCAGCCCGTCCGGCGAGGGCCGCGGTAGGTCGAGCGCGAGGTCCGGCACCAGCGTGACGCCGGCCGCGCCACCGGTCCGTCGCAGTCCGACCAAACCGTCGTAGACCAATGAGTACGCCGTAAAGTGTGCTGCCACGTCGGCGTTCGACGGGTCGATGCCGGAATCGTTGGGCAAGAACCCGGAAGTAACGTGCAGCGTGCCGCCGCGGTGTCCCGCTGCGACCAAGGACCGGGTCGTCACGTAGGCCGACGTCCCGTCGCTGACCAGCCCGCGCACCGATGCGCCGGTTGGGATCCGTCTCACCTCCTTGCCCGCACGCGGGTCGATGATTGTGACGGTGCCGTCGAACTCGTTGGACACCCACAGCCTGTCCTTGACCAGGGTGATCGACCGCGGTCCGTCGCCCACCGGGATCGTCCCCACTACCCGCCGTCTCCCGGGGTCGATGCGGCTTGTGGTCTGGCTCAAGGAGTTCGACACCCACACCGCGCCGTCGGACACGGCAATGCCGTCGGGTCCGGCACCGACAGAGATCGAGCTGCCCACGATCCGCGATCTCACGTCGACCGGGGACACAGTTCCCTCACCGCTGTTCGCAACCCAGACCGTGTTCGCGTCAACGGCAATGCCGTCGGGGAGGAACCCGACAGCAATCGGCTCGTCCGTCTCCCCTGTTGTCGGGTCGATCCGTTCGATGGTGTCATCGCCGGTGTTGACCACCCAGATTCCACTCGCACCGCCTGCGATTGCGCCTGGCAGATTCCCGACGGTCACGGTGTCCGTGACCTGACTGGTATCCAGGCTCAGCCGAGACACGCTAGACGCCCCGCTGTTCACCACCCACAGATCCGAGCCGGACACCGCGAGCGCCTGCGGGGCGTTCCCGACGCGGGTCTGCTGAACCACGACGTGTTTCTTCAGATCGATCTTCGAAACCGTGTCGGCACCGGTATTGGCCACCCACGCCGCGCCTCGCGCAAGAGCCACGCCGTCCGGACTGACCCCGACGGTGACCGCATCATGAAACGACCCGTCCGCGTCGATCCGAACCACGCTGTTCGCAGGCAGCGACTTCAGGCTCGATGACCGCGAGTGGCGCACCGCGTACACACCCGCTCCGGCAAGACCGACCACGCTGACCACGCAAATCGCGACCGAGCGCTTCGACACCCTTTGGATCAAGGGACGGACCGCTGGCTCGTTCAGCTGCTTGGCCCCCGGCTGAAGACCGCGTGCTCGGTCTTCAAGCAGCAGCCTGGGATCCTGATTCAGTATCGACCGATGAAGTTGAGTCAGCTCGGTGCCGGGTTCGATCCCAAGCTCATCCATCAGCCGTCGGCGAACAGACCGGAATGCCGCCAACGCGTCCGCCTGCCGGCCGGCGCGGTACAACGCCAGGATCCGTTGTGCCTGCAGATGCTCACGCAGCGGATGCGACTCCGCCAACGAGTTCAGCTCGGCGACCATCGAGGCGTGGTGCCCGAGCGCCAGTTCCGCGTCGATCCGCGACTCACTCGCCCGCAACCGCAGCTCATCCAAGCGGCTACTGAGCCGGGCGACGAAATCATAACCAGCCAGATCGGCCAACACCGATCCGCGCCACAGCGAGAGGGCGCGAGAAAGGTCTGCCGCGCCCTCGGCCGGCAAGCCGCGCCCAACGAGGCTCTCGCCAGACTCGATGAGGCGCTCGAAGTCTGCGGCATCGAGCGCTCCGGGATGGATCCTCAGGCGATAGCCGCCCGGCTCGGTGACCAGGACGCCCGGTGGTTCCCCTTTGGCTCGATCAGGTTCCAGAACCTCCCGAAGGCGAAATACGTAGGTCTGGATCGTCGCGGCATATCCGGCCGGTGGACGTTGCACCCACAGCGCATCCGCAAGCTGATCCACTGAGACTGCTCGCTCCCGCTCCGCAAGCAGAAAGGCGAGCACCGCCCGCTGCTGAGCACCGCCCACGCTCACCGGCATTCCATCCCGCAACACCTGCAGGGGACCGAGAACGCAAAATTGAATCCGGTGGTCAGTGTCTCCGTCGTTGTCGCGCACAGCTACACCACCTTCGTGCTACGCGCCCGCAAGCGATGCATCACCACGGCGCCGACATCAACAATGAATCACGCGGTGTCGAGATTGCCTAGGGCGAGACGCGGAGGCCCGCATGCCAGAGCACCGGACGGAGGCACGTACGTGCCCCGATAAATCGGACTAGTCGTGCCAATCGGAGTGCTCCAAGCCAATTCCAAGCGCTGACACGCAGTGTCCTAGCCGATTTCGAGCAGGCCTGGCTGGACTGAACCCACTCACCCGTCGCATCCGGAGGACCTCATGAAGGTCAGAACCGTACTGCCTGCCGTCGCCGCTGTCCTAGCCTTCGGCGCAACCCCATCCCTGGCATCGGCGCCACAGAGTCAGACCCTGCGATCCGATACCCCAAACTCATGCATCGCACTAAACCAAGGCGATTGGAATGCCTGCAACGTCGGCAACAGCGGTCGCGGCGACCTGCCATACACGTCCATCACGGACACTCCGAACGCCTGCATCGAACGCAACCAGGGTGATTGGAATGCCTGCAACGTCGGCAACAGCGGTCGCGGCGACCTGCCATATCTGCCCCCATCACGGTGATCGCTTGAGCCGGCACACTGTCAACCGAACCCGGCCCGCTGGAGAATGCCGCCGGGCGCAGCAATATCCGTACGCCGAGCGCACGGTATCCCGGCGTTAGCGACGGCCAGCGGTATCTGTGGCCGCGACGGGACGTTCAGTACAGATCGCTGAAATCTGCTCACCATCGCTGTCAAATGGGGTGACCTTTGACTCGCGCAGATCGGCGGCTCGCGTGCGGCCGACAGACTACGGTAATGCGTATCGGAACCTGGAACCTGGCTGGGACGTGGACCTCGTCTCACGCTCAGATTCTGCAGGTCGGCGCGTGCGATGTGTGGCTGCTGACTGAGGTGCCCGCCGATGCCACGCTGGAGGGCTACTACGGCCATGTGACCGAACACAGGATGGACCCCGGCCAGCATTGGGCCGGAGTTTTCAGCCGAGATCGCCCGCTCGTGATGCCTGATCCGCATCCGGCGAGTGCGGCGGTCGAACTTGGCGGCCACGTCTTCTGTGCCTCCGTGCTTCCGTGGCGGAGCTGCGGCACCGACCATCCGTGGGTGGGTTCGTCGCAGGGCGAAAAGACCGCCCGGACGATCGAAGCCCTGGCATCGGCTTTGCCCGCACGGCGGACGGTGTGGGGCGGCGACTGGAACCACGCGCTTTGCGGGCCAAACCACGGCGGGAGCGCGCTGGGACGGACTGTCATTACGGCGCTCGCTGGGACGCTGGGCCTGAAGGTAGCGACTGCGCGGTTGTTTCATCGAACTGAACGGATGTGCTCGATCGACCACGTCGCGTTTCCGGAGCGGTGGACAACCAACGAGGCGCTTCGAATACCAGTGCCGGATCCATTGTCGGATCACGATGTCTACATCGTGGACGTACACATCACTTGAGCAAGGCGCTCTTCGATGATCTCCGCTGACCCGGGGCAAGCGCGCGGTACGACGGCAGTGCGCAACTACTACGATCTGAACCGCGCCTACGTACTCGACGTTCTCGATCGACCCGGCGTCCCCAGCTATCTGCCCCGTCACCAGGTCAGCGTGGGGTTCCGGGCAAGAGCCGCCAGCTCGCGAACGGATGGTTGAAACGTGGCCGGCCCGGTCGCGCCAACGCGGATCGTCCAGCCGGTGGCGGTTACCGCCCGGACCAGAGTCGAGGTGGTCCCTCCGATGGCATCTGCTGCCGTGCTCAGAGTCGTCCGCTGGGCACCACTCCTCGCACCCGATGGCACCGTCACGGTGACCACCGCGATGGTGCCCGAGCGGTCGCGAGCCCGGAGCTCGATCGAACACAGGGCCGCGAATTCATCCATGATCGCCGAGCTGTCCACGACCGATACCTGAGGCAGGACGCGGCGGATCGCCCCGGCAATGGCGGAACGCGGCGCGTGACCTGGCGGAACTGTGAGACAGGTCCGGCTGCCGCTCGCGGCTCGCAGGTAGTCAGTCAGCGGTCCCACCAGGTAGGCCTGAACCTTCAGATCCCGCAACGGATCAACACTCCCCGCGGACATCGGGGACGCCGATGCGGTAGCCGGGTTCGACGGCAGCGCGACTCTCGGGCGCGGCACTGGCGTCGATGGGCCGCGCCCGTGCACAACCGCCAGACCGACCGCGACAACAACGGTTCCGAGATAGGCGACAGTCCGCCACCACGTCGAGGCGGCACGGTCCCCACCCGGCGCCTGGGCGACTTGGGC
>JAVEET010000121.1 GCA_030840295.1 Pseudonocardiales bacterium | reverse complement strand
AAGGGTGGTCGGCCGACCTGTCCACCGTCGCTGCAACGCGCGTCGGCCCGCAGCCGCGGCCACCTCAGTCCGAATCCTTCGCCGGTCATGGCAGTCCCGCAAGTAGCAGCCCCGCGGCCAGTGGCTCAAGCAGCGCGGGCAGGTCTCCGGTGCCGAATACCTGGGCACTCCTTGCGGAGTGCTCCAGCGGGGGGCGAGAGATTCGAACTCTCGGATGGTTTCCCATCAGCGGTTTTCAAGAGGACCGAACCGGGCCACCGGCCGAATCGGATGGTTCGTGGCACGCTCGACTCGGATCCCGACCCCGGCGTTTCGGGGCCCCAAGAATGCGGGGCTTCCGGCCCGTGCGCCTCGCTGATCGTCTCTGCCATCTCACTGCTCCAAATCGGCGTTCCATCCGTACGCAATCCGTACGGATGCGAATTTGAAGGTAGCGACAGGTCGAATGGCTTCGCTGGGCGGGAAGGGCGGTCAGGCAGGCCAACACTGCGGACACCGCGGGCAGGAGTTTCACGGCGGCAGTCCGCAGCTACCGGTGGTACGCGCTGTTGCCGCCGGGTCACGATCCGGCCGGCGTTGACAGCGATCGATCTGCGGTCGCCAGCAAGGTGTCTCCGGTGAATTCGTCGACGAGGGTTACTCGGACCGCGCCCGGGTCGTACCGCCGCAATGGTACGGCGAAGGCGGCGGTGGCTGGTCGCCCCTGGTGGCGCGCGTTGTAGCAGAGGATGCGCCACTCTTGGTCACGCCAGGAGTCCAGTATTTCGGGGTGTAGTTGCCCTGCGATCCGTTGGTAGGCAGGGCTGTGCTGGAGTTGCTGGACGCTGGAGTTCAGCGTTAGACCGGATGGGCTGATGAGTGGCCGGGGCAGCCGTGACCGCAGGTGGCGCAACTGCATGGGGCGGGTCAAGCCGAGTTCGGGAGAGAGCAGGACGACGGCCACGGCTTCGACTGTCAGTATTGCGGTCGCGGTGAGCGGATGGGCGACGACAACGTCCAGCCAGTAGCCCGCCGCCTGGGTGGCGAGGAGCCCGGCGAGCACGAGGAGCCCGGCACGGGCGAAACTGCGCCATGACACCGGGGTGGCGCGCCGACTGTGCAGGCAGCCGCACGACGACTCGGGGCCGACGTGACGGGCGTATGCGAGGTAGCCGAGAAAGCCGATCGCCAGCCCGGTCGCGGCGACCGCGTTCACGGTACGGGCCGGAGGAGCTATCAGCAGCATCCCGATCAACAGTTCCAGGATGCCCAGAACCCGGTATGCGTGCAGCGCGCGGGTCGTGCCGAGCAGCGAGGCGAGTGCTGTCGCTCGGACGCCGTCGGCCCTGTGACCACCGAATAGCTTGAGGTGGGCGGGCGGGATCAGCACTGCAGCGAGCAGCACGGGTTGCACCGCCGCGATCAGGTGGAGCATGCCATCCCCTTGGTCGGAGTTCCTTCCGTGGCCCGATCAACGGGACCACGGAAGGGGGGCTCACGGTGAGCTCAGCTCAGTCGGGCGGGTTGGTCTCAAGGTCCCACAGGATGACCTCGAGGGCGTATGGGGATACCTGGTGCTGGTTGTGGGTGGCGTCTTCCTGCAGATCCCACTGGCCCTGCCCGATGAGTGCGACACGGTGGCTGACGACTGGCGCGTAGCTGCGGGCACCAACGCCGGCGAAGCAGCAGGCGTCGAACCGGTTGAGAATCTGCAGTTGTCCGCGGCGCGGGCCGACCGCGCCCATAACGTAGAGGTCGCCGAAGCTCGTGAGCGCGTAGAAGCCCGGCACGGTGGCACCATTAATGCCGCCTTGTTCCCAGTCGCCGGTGGAGTCGATCGGCGGGCCGGGGCGCAGGTAGAACGGGAACGACCCGGCCGTGGGGTAGCTGCGGGTGATTCGCGTGTCGATGGCGGCGTAGGCGGTGGTGATCCAGCCACCGCCGGACAGGCCGACCAGGGCAATGGATTGCGGACGCAGGAGCTTTCGGGCGTAGTTGATTCCCACAGCCAGTGGTTCGAGGAAGAACGTCATGGCCGAGAAGGCTGACGTCTCGTAGCTGCTGAACCTGTTGTGCGCCTTGGTGCCGGTACCGATGTCGACGTATTTGGTCGGGTCGGTAGCGTCCTGGATCAGTTGAACGTTCCATCCGACAAAGGGCATGTCGGAGCAGAGGACGGCGTAGCCGTGGTCTAGCAACCCCTGGACCGTTCGGACCCGCACGATCGGGTCTTCACCATGGCCTGTGTGGTAGATGCTGAGTCGGTGGTTGCTCCGCCCGTGAGGCTCGAGGAGGTATTGGGTCGCCTTGACGCCGTAGCTCAAGGGGATGGTCAGTCTTGTCGTGTGCCGGACGCCGGTCAGGCTGGCGATTTCGGGCGGCAGGGCGGCTCCGGGCTCGACCTTCGGCATCGTGCTGGGAAGGCCGGCGCCCTTCCAGATGTAGTCGATAAGTCGTGCGCGTTTGGCCTCGATGTCGGCCATCGTGTGGATCGCGATCTCCTGCTCCACATCGACGCCTACGACCTGCTGGGGCTGGACCTTGTATGACAGCGGCATCCGGTCCGCGATGGCCTGGTTGACCGGCGCGACCGGCCGCGGGCGCGTTCGCGCCGGGGCAAGCGACTCGGGTGCGGCAACGGCCTGGCTGGCGGGACCACCCACGCTCCCGAGTGCTCCCGCCCCAACTCCGAGAGCTCCACCGATGAGTACCTGGCGCCGAGAAGGGGCGCTTGACATGAAACCTCCTGCTGGGAAAAGGACAATTGACTAACGGCGTAAAGCAAGTAAGACGCAACGAACGCTAGGGGCGAGCCGTTGCTGTCCGGTTACACTAAGTAACGGACCTGTTACGTCCAGCTACGGAGCGTAATCGGCAGGCGGCTTTGGCGAGCGGTTCGCGCATCCCGTCACGCAGCGCCGCGACGACGCATCGGCCAAACTTGCGGTGATCAAGAAATCCGCGGCTGGATACCTTCACACGCACCATCACGACGCGTACCTTGCGCCCCGGTACCCGTCTCGATACGTGCCCATCGACACATACGGAGCGTCCACCAACAGACGGATCAGCATGTTGCACCGCCTTGTTGCGCAAGCCCGGCTCGCTACGGCACTGGGGTAGCGAGGAGTGTTATGGCTGACTCGATTTCATGGCCGAGCAACGCAAGCCTGACGTCGGCTGACGGCCATCGCCGTCGCTGCCCCGGCTCCACGGGATGTCGCGCAGTTCTACGCGAAGCTTCTCGACGGTGGGGTCACCGCATTCAAGCACGGCGCGCGCCCGGGCGAGCGCGATGCAGGCTGGGCCCCGGGTTAGAACGCCCAACCTCACTCTCAACTTTGAGTTCGAGCAGCACTGGAAGACTCCTCAGTGGCCTGCGCAGCATGAGCGCCATGCCGCTACGCAACACCTGGACGTCTAGGTCGAGGACCTGGCAGACGCAGCCGAGTGGACCGTCAGCGGCAGGGCGCGACCAGCCGAAGTCCAACCTCAGAACTACGTTCGGGTCATGCTTGACCCGGCTGGTCACCCCTTCTGCCTCTTCCACTAGAACCGGGTGGCGAATGGACGCCAGCTCGGCGACAGATGGGGAATCAAATCAAGTACGCACGAACCTGCTCGCACGTCAGAGCAGCTTGGCGACCGGCCTCAGGTCACGATCGACCAGTGCTCCGGCACCTGCTGATCGATGACGGCGTCCCAGTCCCAGTCGATACCGATCCCGGCAGCATCGGACGGGTAAGCGTAACCATCGCGGACGTCGAGACCCGACCGGGTGATGCCTTCCAGCTGTGGGATGTATTCAACCCATTGGCCGTTGGGGATGCCGCAGGCCAGCGAGGCGTGGAGTTCCATCA
>JAVEET010000066.1 GCA_030840295.1 Pseudonocardiales bacterium | reverse complement strand
ACGTAGTTCCGTTTTCCGTTCTTCGGTAACCGTTGCCGGTCGCGATCAGGTCGATCTGGACATCGTGGGGACGCCCGCAGCGGCGCTCGCAGCCGCTCCACCGCACGGTGTGTGGCGGCGCGCCGTGGTTGAGCACCTCGGACAACGCGTCCGCGCGCACATCGGCCAGCGCCTTGGCGCAACCCGGGCGGCCGGTGCAGGCACTGACCCGGTACCAGGGTGACCGCTCATCGATGCCCAGGCCCAGCGCCGACGCCTGCTTCGCGACCGAGGTCACATCGATCAGATCGGGCAGCACTACGCTGCGCCAGGGGGTTATCCGCAGACCGCGGACACCGGCGTGCAGGGCTAGGAAACTGGCCTGCTCGACGGTGAGCCGCCCGAGTGGCGCGAGTACGACCAGGGCCGCACGGCCGTCGGCCTGCTCGATGACGCCGACCGGCTCCGGCGGGGGAGTCGGCAGGCCGTGCTCGCCGGCTGAACCGCTGGCCGGGGAGCCTTTGAACTGACGGGCCACCCGTCGCAGGAGGCCTTGGCCGGCGTCGGGCAGTTCGCTGATCCGCCATTCACCCGAGGCGCCACCCGAGGCAGCACCCTCGCCGCCGCCCGCTGCATCGCCGGAACGGAGCGACGCGCGTTCACTGAGGAAGGCCTCGGCCGCGGCCAACAGCACGGGCACGACCTGGCACGGGTCAACGGTGAACCCGCCGGGATAGATCTCGAAGCGGTCTGCGGCCCGAGCTACTGCGGTGAGGTCGGGGGACAGGCGCGCGAGGTCGCCGCGGCCGTCATCGAGGCCGAACAGGAAGCGTCCCGGCAGATCGGCTAGAACCGAACGCGCGCACAACTGCCGGTCGAATTCGGGCGCCAGCGGGCTGACGTCAACCAGTCCGGCGTCATCGATCCCGGACAGCGGCGAGGCCACCAGGTTGCGGACCCGCTCGTGCGAGGCCGAGGGCAACAGTCCTACGGCCGCGATCCGGGAACCCAACTCGAGCTCGGCTCCAGCCGCCAAACCCCGGAGCTGGACGTTGGCCCGCGAGGTCAGTTCGACTTCACCCTGGCCGAGCTCAGCGGCAGCCGCGGCCAGCGCGAACATGGCCGCCCCCGAGACCACACCACCCGGCAGCCGGACGCGGGCCAGGCCACCGTCGGCTGCCACGTGCACGTTGAGCGCGCCCGGACACGCATCCGCGCGAGAGCGGGCAACCGCTTCGGACGCGACCGGAATGGACATGTGGTGGATCGTACGGCGCACCGGGAATCGGAGTGTGCGACCCTAGGAGCCAACGATGCGGCGTCAGGTGCAGGAAACCGGTGCAAGTCCGGTGCGGTCCCGCCACTGTGACCGGAGGGTCAAACCTCCCAGCCAGGAACTGTCTGACGCGGCAACCCACTCATCGGGGCGAGGACCCCGCGAGAGCATGGAGCACCTGCGTGATTCTGCTGTTGTCGACGTCCGACACCGACTTGCTGTCCGCACGCGAAAGCGGCGCCGACTTCCGATTGGCGAACCCGGCTCGAACGAAGCTGGACGCCCTGCCTGCGCTGCTGGACGGCGCCGACATCGTGGTGGTACGCATCCTCGGCGGCCGCCGGGCTTGGGAGGACGGGCTGGACCAGGTACTGGCCAGCGGGCGTCCGGTAGTCGTGCTCGGTGGTGAACAGGCAGCGGATGCCGAGCTGATGGAGCTGTCCACGGTGCCCGGCGGGGTGGTCGCCGAGGCACACGTCTACCTCGCTCAGGGCGGTTCGGACAATCTGCGCCACCTGTACAGCTTCCTGTCCGACGCCCTCCTGCTCACCGGATACGGGTTCGAACCGCCGGCACAGATGCCGACCTGGGGCCACCTGGAGCGGCCAGGCAGCTCCGTGCCGTCCGCACCGTCCGCAGCTGGTAATGGCGCCGCTGCCGGTGCCCGTCCCACGGTCGCGGTGCTCTTCTACCGTGCCCACCAGCTCGCCGGCAACACCCGGTTCGTGCACGCCCTGTCCGACGCCATCGAAGAGGCGGGTGGCCGGGCGCTGCCGATCTACTGTTCCTCGCTGCGGGTGGCCGAACCGGAGCTGATGCGCACCCTGGCCCAGGCCGACGCGCTGGTCGTCACGGTGTTGGCCGCCGGTGGCAGCAGGCCGGCCGAGGTGGGCGCCGGAGGCGCCGATGAGGACTGGGACGTCGGCGCGCTGGCCGCGCTGGATGTGCCGATACTGCAGGGCCTGTGCCTGACCTCGTCCCGCGAGGCGTGGCACGAGAGCGACGAAGGGCTTTCGCCGCTGGATGCCGCAACCCAGATCGCCATTCCGGAATTCGACGGGCGGTTGATAACAGTGCCGTTCTCCTTCAAGGAGATCGATCAGGACGGGCTCACCTCCTACGTGGCCGATCCGGAGCGGTCGGCCCGGGTAGCCGGTATAGCGGTCAAGCATGCTCGGTTACGTTCGGTGCCGGTCGCCGAGCGACGGATTGTGCTGATGCTCTCGGCCTATCCGACCAAACACGCCCGGATCGGCAATGCTGTCGGCCTGGACACTCCTGCCTCCACGGTCGCGCTCTTGCGCGCGATGTCCGCCGCTGGTTACGACATCGGCCCGCAGGACGGCCCGGACGCACTGCCCGGCGTGGCCGCCAGCGATGGTGACGCGTTGATCCACGCCCTCATCGCAGCCGGCGGTCAGGACGAGAACTGGCTCACCGAGGAGCAGTTCTCCGGCAATCCGGTACGGCTGTCGGCCGCGAACTACCAGGCGTACTTCGACACGCTGCCCGCCGACCTGCGCGAGCGGATCATCGAACATTGGGGCCCCGCGCCGGGCGAGCTCTTCCTAGACCGAAGCCGACAGCCGGACGGTGAGATCGTGCTGGCCGGATTGCGCGCCGGCAATGTGGTGATCATGGTCCAGCCGCCCAGGGGCTTCGGGGCGAATCCGATCGCGATCTACCACGATCCGGACCTGCCGCCGAGTCATCACTACCTGGCCGCCTACCACTGGCTCGCCGACACCGAACGCGGGTTCGGTGCCGACGCCATGGTCCACGTCGGCAAGCACGGCAACCTGGAATGGCTGCCGGGTAAGAATGCCGGCCTGTCCGCCTCCTGCGGCCCGGACGCGGCGATCGGGAATCTGCCGCTGGTATATCCCTTCCTGGTCAACGATCCGGGCGAGGGCACCCAGGCCAAGCGTCGGGTGCACGCCACTCTGATCGATCACCTGGTGCCGCCGATGGCTCGCGCCGAGAGCTACGGTGACATCGCCCGGCTGGAGCAACTGCTCGACGAACACGCCCAGATCGCTGCGATGGACCCGGCCAAACTGCCGGCCATCCGGGCTCAGATCTGGACGCTGCTGCAGGCGGCGAAGCTCGATTCCGATCTCGGGTTGACCGACCGCCCGCACGACGCGGAGTTCGATGATCTGGTACTGCATGTCGACGGCTGGTTGTGCGAGATCAAGGACGCGCAGATCCGCGACGGCTTGCATGTTCTCGGCTCGGCTCCGACCGGCGCGGCCCGGGTCAACCTGGTCCTGGCCATGTTGCGGGCTCGGCAGATGTGGGCCGGGGAGGCGCAGGCATTGCCCGGTCTGCGGGAAGCGCTCGGTCATGTTGAAGGCGGCGAGAGCATGTCGGTCACCGACGAGTTCGAGCAGCAGGCCCGCGCCCTGGTCCAGGCCATGGACGATCGCGGCTGGGTCTCCTCCGGCGCAGAGGTGGTCGAGCAGGTCCTGGATCGACCGAACGACTTGGCCGGGCGGATCCTCGACTTCGCTGCCTCGGAGATCGTGCCGCGGCTGGCGGCCACGACGGACGAGATCACCCATACCCTGCACGCGCTCGACGGCGGCTACATCCCGGCCGGCCCGAGTGGGTCTCCGTTGCGGGGATTGATCAATGTGCTGCCGACCGGCCGGAATTTCTATTCGGTCGACCCCCGCGCCGTGCCGTCCCAGTTGGCCTGGGAGACCGGTCAGGCGCTGGCGGATTCGCTGGTTGCCAGGTATCTGGCTGACACCGGCGAGTATCCGAGGTCGGTGGGACTGTCGGTCTGGGGCACCTCGGCCATGCGCACGTCCGGTGACGACATCGCCGAGGTGCTGGCGTTGCTCGGGGTCCGTCCGGTGTGGGACGAGGCTTCGCGCCGGGTCAGCTCACTCGAACCGATCGAGCTGGGCGAACTCGGCCGGCCGCGGATCGATGTCACAGTGCGGATCAGTGGATTCTTCCGCGACGCATTCCCACATGTGGTGTCGATGCTCGATGACGCGGTGACGCTGGTCGCAGGCCTGGAGGAAACCGCGGAGCAGAATTACGTCCGTGCCCACGTCGCGCTCGATCACGCCGTGCACGGTGACCTGCGGCGGGCCACCACCCGGATCTTCGGGTCCAAGCCCGGCTCGTACGGGGCGGGCCTGTTGCCTCTGATGGATGCTCGTAACTGGCGCGACGATGCCGACCTGGCCGAGGTGTATGCGACCTGGGGCGGGTTCGCCTACGGCCGCGGGCTGGACGGCCGCCAGGCCCGGCCGGATATGGAAATCGCATACCAGCGAATCAATGTGGCCGCGAAGAACACCGACACCCTCGAGCACGACATCATCGACTCCGACGACTATTTCCAGTATCACGGCGGCATGATCGCCACCGTGCGAGCGCTGACCGGCCAGGCGCCGCGGGCCTACGTCGGTGACTCGACGCGTCCGGAGACGGTCAGAACCCGGTCCCTGAGCGAGGAGACGGCGCGTATCTTCCGCGCTCGGGTCGTCAACCCGCGGTGGATCAGCGCCATGCAACGGCACGGCTACAAGGGTGCGTTCGAGCTTGCCGCGACGGTGGATTACCTCTTCGGTTACGACGCTACGGCCGGCGTTGTCGAGGACTGGATGTATGAAAAGGTCACCGAGCAGTACGTGCTGGATCCGGAGAACCGCAAGTTCATGGAGCAGTCCAATCCATGGGCGCTGCACGGTATCGCGGAGCGCCTGCTCGAAGCGGCCGACCGCAAGATGTGGGAGTCACCGAATCCCGAAACCCTGCAGGCGTTGAAGCAGGTGTACCTCGACACCGAGGGCGACCTGGAGTCCCGATAGTGCGAAAGCTACTTCTGATCGGCATCGGTGTCGGCGACCCGGACTTCGTCACGCAGCAGGCCATCAACGCGCTCAATCGCGTCGACGTGTTCTTCTTGATCGACAAGGGCGACGTCAAGAACGAGTTGATCGCCGTCCGACGCGATATCTGCCAGCGGTTCATCGCCGGTGACGGCTATCGCTTCGTCACGATCGACGAACCGCTGCGCGACCGGGAGGCCGCCGGCTACGAGGCGGCCGTGCAGGACTGGCTCGATCGTAGAGCTGCCCTGTTCGAGGAGGCGATCGGCACCGAACTTGGTCCCGAGGACACCGGAGCCTTTCTCGTCTGGGGCGATCCCACTTTGTACGACGGGACAATCCGGATCATCGACGCCCTCGTCGCCCGTGCGAAGATGCCGTTCGAGCACGAGGTCATTCCCGGCATCAGCGCGATTCAGGTTCTGGTGGCCCGGCATCGGCTGCCGTTGAACCGGATCGGGGAGCCTATCCACATCACGACCGGGCGCCGGCTGGCCGATGGCCTTCCCGATGGCTTCGACAACGTCGTGGTGATGCTCGATGCAGGTTTCGCCGCCGGTCAGTTGCCGGATGCCGACCAGATCGACGTGTACTGGGGTGCCTACCTGGGCACCGCGAGTGAGGTGCTGATCTCGGGCCGGCTCAGCGAGGTCGCAGAGGAGATCGGCCGTCGCAAGCGGCAGTTACGCGCCGACAAGGGGTGGATCATGGACACCTACCTGCTCCGGCGCACCTGAACCTTACGCTTGCGGATCCGCCGCTTTTCAGGACAACCCGATGGTCACAGTCGGTAGGCCGTCCGGGATCCCTCGGTCGATGAGCCGGCGCAAGGCATCGGTGTCAAGGTTGTCGGCCACCGCATCTCCGAGGGCGTCCAGCCGCGCCTGGCGCAGGCCGGCGAAACTGGTGTCCGGCGAGACGACGAATCGCCGCCCGGTGGTTGCCGCCACATCGGTCAGGAAGGCCCGCCGAAAGCTGTCGTTCTCGAAGATGCCGTGCCAGGTGGTACCGCGGACGCTGCCGGCGGCGCAGCCGTCCAGGAAGCCGGTCCCGCCCTCGACGTGCACCACACCGTGGTGGATCTCGTAGCCGATGACCGGTTCGCCAAGGGCGGTTCCGGTCGGCCGCCCGAGGCTCTTGCGCCGCGCGAAGTGCACCGATGCCGGTAATAGGTCCAAGCCGGACACCGTACCGGCGCCGCTCTCGACGTCATCGGTGATCGTGCGGGCGAGCATCTGGTATCCGCCGCAGATGCCGAGTACCGGTGAGCCGGCCGCGGCGCGGGCAGCTATCGCCGCGGCCAGGCCGGTGTCGCGCAGCCAGGCCAGATCGGCGACGGTGGCGCGGGTTCCCGGCAGCACTATGAGATCGGCTTCGCCCAGCTCGTCCGGACGGCTGACCAACCGGACCTGAACGCCGGGCTCGGCCGCGAGGGCGTCGATGTCGGTGACGTTGGACAGCCGGGGGAGTCGGATCGCCGCGATCCGGAGCAACTCCGGTCCCAGCGGAGGCACTGTGCTGTGCGGGCGGCTCTGCAGATCGAGGGAATCCTCGACGTCCAGCCACATCCCTTCAAGCCACGGGATGGTGCCGAGTACCCGGCGTCCGGTCATCGTGTAGAGCAGGTCGAGGCCGGATGCGAGCAAGCGGGAGTCGCCGCGGAACTTGTTGATCACGAAGCCGGCGATCAGCGCCTGATCCTGCGGAGACAGGACGGCCAGGGTGCCGAACATCGAGGCGAACACGCCCCCGCGGTCGATGTCGCCGACAACGAGAACCGGCAGCTCGAAGGCCCGGGCCAATCCCAGGTTGGCAAGATCACGGCTGCGTAGGTTGATTTCGGCCGGACTGCCTGCGCCTTCGCAGATCACCACGTCGAAACGTGAGCGGAGTTCGGCGAACGCTTCGTGCACCGTTTTCTCGAGGCGGGGCTTGAGATCCTGGTAGGAGATCGCATCGGCGTCGCCGACCGGTCGACCCATCAGGACCACCTGCGAGGAGCGTTCGCCACCGGGCTTGAGCAACACCGGGTTCATCGCGGCTTCCGGTTCGATGCCGCAGGCCGCGGCCTGCATGGCCTGGGCGCGGCCGATCTCGCTGCCGTCGGCGGTGACCATCGAATTGAGCGACATGTTCTGCGCCTTGAACGGAGCTACCCGCACGCCCTGGCGAGCCAGCCAGCGACAGATCCCGGCGGTCAGCACGCTCTTGCCGGCATCCGAGGTGGTGCCGGCCACCAGCAACGATCCGCGGGTCATCGTTTTTCCTTGCTGCCTCGGGGCAAACGGTCTCGGGTGAGCATAGCCAGGCCGCTGGCCGCGACGACCGCGGCAGCGCATACCGCTCGGTTCAGTCGGTTGGCCCGGCCCAGGTCCGCCGGCGAGACGGCGGGGCCATGGCCGAGCAGCGGACGGAATTCGGTGCGGGCGCCATAGGTGTTACGCCCACCGAGGGTCACGCCGAGCGCGCCGGCGAAGGCGGCCTCACACCGGCCGGCATTCGGACTCGGGTGTCGGGCGCCATCGCGGAGGGCGATGCTCAGCACCTCGCGGGCCGGGGTCCCGATCAGCGGGGCGCACAGGGCGGTCAACGCCATCGTGAGCCGGGCCGGTCCCAGGTTCAGCGCGTCGTCCAGCCGGGCGGACGCCCAACCGAAACGCTCGTAACGGCGCGAATGGTGCCCGACCATGGCGTCCAGGGTGTTGACGGCCCGGTAGCCGAGCAGGCCCGGCACACCGGCGACGGCCCCCCAGAAGAGTGGCGCGACGACGGCGTCGGAGGTGTTCTCGGCCACCGACTCCACCGCAGCGCGGGCGATCTCGCCGGCGTCCAGGCCGGAGGGGTTCCGGCCGACGAGATGGGTCAGTTGCTGCCGCGCCGCGGCAAGGTCACCGTCGTCCAGTCGACGCTCGACTGCGGCAGCTTCCCGGCGGAGGCTGGTGCCACCGAGCGCGACCCAGGTCGCCAGGGCCACCAAGCCGGTGTCGGCGATCCGATGCCGCCGACCCATGCGCTGCAATGCCGCGCCCGCGCCGGCCACCGGGATCACGCACAGGCACAGGTAGCTCAGACCTCGTAGGCGGTTGTCGGCCCAGATCCGGTTCTCCAGCCGTCCGGCCGCGGTGCCGAAGAGCGCGACGGGATGACCTTGCCGTGGATCGCCGAGGGCTGCGTCCAGTGCGGCGCCGATCAGCAGACCCACGGCGCGCGCCGTCCGGCGCTTCACAGGTTCTCCGGTCGGCGGGACCCCGTCTCGGCGTGTCGCACGCCTATATCCGGGAAGTTAAGCGCCGAAACTGTACTATCCGCATCTTTTTGTTTAACCTCTGTTAAGTGAGTGGCGGTGGGGGACCGCGGCGAGCGAAGCGACACCTCGTGAATCGACACCGTTCCTGATGAGAGTTGTACCCGATGCACCGTTTGCTGACTGCCCTGCGTCCCCGTTGCTGTGCCGCTGCCCTCACCGCGACCCTGGTCGCCGCGCTGACTGTCGGCGTCATGGCTGAGTCCACTCCCGCGGGCGCAGCCTCCGCCCACGATCCTCGTGGCGCCCTCGATTCCCTCAACCTCAAGGGAAGCACCGCATCGTTTGCGGGGTGGGTTGTCGACCCGGACATGAGTGGGACGGTCCGGGTGGTGGTCACGCTCGACTCGACACCGGTGTCCTCGACGCTGGCCAATCAGTCACGGGCGGACGTGGCCAAGGTGTACCCGAAGTACGGGCCTCGGCGCGGTTTCTCAGGGTCCTTGGGCTTGGCGGCGGGCAAGCACACGGTCTGTCTGACGGCCGGAGATCTGGGCGTGGGCTCCGACACCCGCCTTGGTTGCAAGACATTTGCCGTGCCGAAGATTGCCGGCGAGTCCACAGCCTCGGCGAAATCGACGAAGAAGCCGATCGGGGCCTTCGACTGGTTCTACTACAGCGTGGGCAGCCACACCCTGTCGGTACGAGGCTGGGCGCTGGACCCCGATACGCCCAAGCCGATCTACGTGGATTTGATGGTGGACGGCCAGTCACTCGGTTCCGCGGTGGCCGGTGTGGCACGCCCTGACGTGGCCAAGCTCTACCGGCTCTACGGCGCCAACCACGGTTTTGCATACACCATGGCCGCCCCGGTGGCGCCCGGCAACTACCAGATCTGCGCGGTGGCCGTCAACGCCGGTGCCGGGGGCAACACCATCCTGCCGTGCCGGGTGATCACCATCAGACCGGTCGGTGATCCGGCCTCGCTCAACGTCGCGACCACGGCGACGGCTGCGGCCGCGATCCAGGCCCAGGCCATCAAGTCCGGGGCCGCGAAGGCGTCCAACTTCCCGGCTTCAGCCAATTCGGCGTCGCGGATCGCGATCGCGACTAGGGCATTGCTCCACCAGGCCACCGGGCGCGGTGCGCGGCCACCCGCCGTCAAGGGACTGCCGGCCTTTACCGCGGCCAGCCCGACCAAGATCGTCGACGAGCAAGCGGTGATGGGTACCAAGCCAGTGCTGGGGACCTACCCGGCCGTCAAAAAGGGCGGCCGAAGCGGTGTGGCGCGGTCGCTGCAGAGCTACGCCAGCGACGGCTGGGCGTCCGCCGGCGCCCCGGGCGTCGGCATTCTCGGCGCGGCGGCTGTGCTCGCCGCCAACGGCAAGACGGTTCATCCGACGCTGCCTGCATACCCGGCCGGTTACGTGAAAATCCGAGCCGAGGTCGCCCTGGATGCGGCGCTGGCCCGGATCGGCGACCCGTACGTCTGGGCGGCGGCCGGACCAACGACCTTCGACTGCTCGGGACTTACCCAGTGGGCGTGGGCCAAGGCCGGCGTGAACCTGACGCACTACACCGGCAGCCAGGCCGTCCAGGGCGTTCGCGTGCAGCCGAACCAGTTGCTGCCCGGTGACCTGGTGTTGTTCGGCTCGGATCTGCACCACGTCGGGATGTATCTCGGCGCGGGATACATGCTCGATGCGCCGGACACCGGGGCCTATGTCCGGGTCGACAAGATCTCGTGGTTCGGCGATTTCAGCCTGGCGGTACGACCGTAGCTTGGGGCAAGCTGAGATGCGCCTGGGCGGCAGCCCGAGGGTGGATGGGAACTGTTCCGAGGAGTTCCGGCGTTGGTCTGGCAGACAAGGCGGTCTAGTGATCGATTGACCAGATGACGGCCCGGCAGGACGCGCTGCGCGTCGGCCGGTCGGGGAGCGGAGCGACGGTGGCGGACAAGACCTCAGCCCTTCAGTCCTCCGCAGACGGATCCGAATTCGAGCCGTCGCCACCGCGCTGGCTGCGGCCGATCCGGGACTGGGTGCACCGGTTCCCCGGCGGACGGCTGATCTGGAAGATCGTCATCAGTGTCATCGGTGCCGCGGTCGTGGCGCTCGGGTTGTTGCTCGTGCCGCTACCCGGACCGGGCTGGGCGATCGTGTTCCTTGGCTTGGCCGTCTGGGCGACCGAGTTTGTTTGGGCGCAGCGGTTGCTTCTCAGGGCCCGGCGGATCTTGCGGGGCTGGACGGAGTGGGCCAAGCGCCAGTCGTTGATCGTTCAGGCGCTGCTCGGCGTGGTGGGCGTGGCGTTCTTGGCCGCAGTGCTCTACCTGCTCTGGCGCTACGTCTGGTGAGGTGATCCGCCGCTCCTCAGCAGCCATGTAAGCTACCTCAGGTTTACCGCAGCACCTTGCGGGCGATTAGCTCAGCGGGAGAGCACTGCCTTCACACGGCAGGGGTCACTGGTTCGATCCCAGTATCGCCCACCAATGGAGCCCAGAAAATGGGGCTTCCGTCCGCGCTTCTGGCCTTCATGCCAGCCTCGTGCCAGATCGTGCCATCCGACGGGGCCGACAACAGCCCGCCGTTGGTACCGCTAGTACAGACGTCTATATCGCCTCGCGGGCGCGCATCTGACAGGTGTCACCTCGTCGGACGACACGGACAGACACCGTGACGCCCCACTCAGCACCCTGGGCGAACAACGCACGGACAGTCCGCGTGAGGCCCTCAGCTAGACGCTGGGCTTTACGCTTCCCCATACGGGATTGTGCCGCTCAGGGGACCAGGGCCTTGCACATCCACGCGGCGGAATGACGCCGGACGACTGGGTCGCCATCATGGCGTTAGGCGGTCTGCCACTGTTCATCGCAATCAACTGGAACCTCAAGCAGATGGTGTTCTACTACCAAGGGAGGCGTGACGTTTCACTGCATATTGGCCTGTTCTAGCGCCTCTGCAATGAGTTGGTCGACGGCCTGTTCGCGCTGTAGGTCCGCCTCGCGGTGGGCCCGCCTCTCAGCGGCGTTGCGATCCAATCGCTCAGCGATGGCGCGGTCTGTTTCGTCTGCCATAGCGGAAGACGGTACGCCGCCGGGGCAACCCCACAACGCGGCTATGCCCTGCGCGTGTCTGTTGGCGACGGCAGCGGGGAACTCGAACGGATAGGTCGACACCTTGCCGAGGCCGGCTCGGACGGGTTCGGTCGAGAAGCGAGCCTGTACTCGGTGTGGATGAGGTAGGTGTTCTCATCTTTTGCGCCGTGGTAGCTCGGCTGCATGCCTTTTCGTGATCGGCTCTCGAGCCACTGATACGAGAGATGAACGGCAGTGTCGGCTGCGGTGTCAGCGCCGGGACCCCGCTCGCGCTGCGGCCCCGGTGGCGCCGAGCGTCCTCAGGCGAGGGAACGACTTTTGGACCCGTCCATGATCTTCTCGCGAAACTCGGCCTCTGTAGCTGGTGCTGTCCTGGGCGCCGACGCAGTCAGTCCAGCGCAGGACGATCACGAAGGCCGGTTACCCTGCCGCCGCGATTGGCGTGTGTCCTCGCAGCCAGGTCGTGGTGCGCTCGTACCCGGCGGCGATCTGCTGGGCCGTGTCGCGAAAGTCGACGGGGCTGGAGGATTTGCTGGTGATCGTAGGCAGGACGAGTACACGAGCGCGTGCGGCGGCGATGTCTCGGCGGGCGATACCGTCGAGGATTTGGCCGAGCGCGCTATAGGCGAGCGGAAGGGGCCTTTTGCCGTAGATGTGGGCCGGTACGTCAGTTGCCGCCGGGAGGATGTAGATGATGCTCGCCCCGAGGGCTTCGGCTTGCAGCACGGGGATATCGGCTGCCACTCCACCGTCGATGAGGTGGCGGCCACCGAGCCTGACGGGCGGATACAGCCCGGGAAAGGCCGAGGAGGCCAGCAGCGCCGTGACTGCGTCGCCGGTGGAGAGCACGACGGCGCCACCGGATTCGAGATCGGTGGCGACGACGTGCACCGGAATCGACGCCTCGGAAAGGTCATGGACCGGCAGGAAGGCCTCGAGCTGACGGCGTAGTCCGGTGTCTGGGAACAGGCCGCCGCTTCGGCCGGTCACTGCCGCCAACGGCGTGCGCAACGACATCGGCGCCACCTGGCGGCGGTGAAGTCCCAGCCACATCGCTTCCAGCCGAGCGAGCTCCGAGATGCTAGGACCGGTGGCGAAGGCGACGGCGTTCATCGCGCCTGCGGACGAACCCACCAGGAGGTCTGGCCGGATGCCGGCCTCGGTGAGCGCCCGAAGCATGCCGACCTGGACAGCGGTGAGACTTCCGCCGCCCTGCAGCACGAATCCGACCACCTCGCCCGAGGCGTGACCGATGTCATCGAGCATCGGGGTGCTGCTCGTGGACGCCGGGAGGGCGACTTGTCGAACGGCCGCGCCGGGGGCCGCGGGTGGGTCGGGCAGGTGACGCCAACGACCGGGCCGGGAACCTACCCGCGTGGCTCGGATACCGCTGTTCAGGGTGTGGGTGGCCATGGAAATCATGTCCTTCAAAGGGTTGGGCTGGTACGGGCTGTTGACCCCGGACGAGCTGCCCAACCCATGGAAATCATGTCCTTCAAAGGGTTGGGCTGGTACG
>JAVEET010000198.1 GCA_030840295.1 Pseudonocardiales bacterium | reverse complement strand
GGCGGATCGTGCTGCCCGCGATCACGCCGGCGGTCCTGTCCGGGTCGGCCCTGGCTTTCGGCCGGGCGATGGGGGAGTACGGGTCGGTCGTGCTGATTTCCGGGCAGCTGGAACACAAGACCGAGGTCGCCTCGCTCTACATCTACAAGCAGATCCAGGACGACGCGCTGCCCGAGGCCGCAGCTACGGCCACCGTGCTACTCATCATCAGCCTCTTGGTGATGGCCGCCATGGGCGCTGGACAGTACTGGTCTGCCCGCCGTGCCTGACCAACTCGTGAAGTCGCGCCCTGCGCGCTGGACGCTGCGCTATCTGGCCCTGAGCTACGTAGCAGTGCTGGTGGTCCTACCGGTCGGCATGGTGTTCTGGCGAACCGTCCAGCAGGGCTGGGGGACCTTTGTCGATGCCCTGACGTCTTCGGAATCGGTGCACGCTTTCCAGCTCACCGCGGTGGTGGCCGGGTCGGCGGTGCTGATCAACACCGTCTTTGGCGTCGGAGTGGCGATCCTGCTGGCCCGATACCGGTTCCCGGGCAAGCAAATCCTCAACCTTGTCATCGATCTGCCGGTGTCGGTGTCGCCCATCGTGGTCGGCTTCGCGCTGATCCTGGTCTTCGGCTTCCGCACCGGCTGGTTCGGTCCGACGCTTCGCGACGCCGGGATCCAAATCATCTTCGCAGCGCCCGGGATGATCCTGGCGACCTGCTTCGTGGCCCTTCCGCTGGTGGTTCGCGAAGTCCTGCCGGTACTGCGGGAAACCGGTTTGGACCAGGAGCAAGCGGCGCGCTCACTCGGTGCCGGCTCCTTGCAGCGATTTGCCCGCATCACCCTGCCCACCATCAAATGGGCGCTGGCTTACGGCGTGGTGCTCAGCGTTGCACGCTCGATCGGCGAGTTCGGTGCGGTCAAGGTCGTATCGGGCAATGTCAGCGGCCAGACCCAGACCGTCACGCTGCTGGTCGACCAGCACGCCGAGCAGTTCGAGAACGGTGCGTACCAGCTGTCCGTCGTGTTGATCGTCGTCGCCGCCCTGTGCATCGTCGCGATCTCCTTTATCCGCCCTCAGGAAGGTGCTTGAAAATGGGTATCGCCGCTCAGCACATCTACAAGCGCTTCGGCGACTTCGTCGCCCTCGACGACGTGAACCTCGGCGTCCGTAGCGGTGAACTCACTGCCCTGCTCGGCCCCAGTGGTGGCGGTAAGTCCACGCTGCTGCGCATCATCGGCGGCCTGGAGGACGCCGACAGCGGCTCGGTGATCATCGACGGAGTCGAAGCGACCGGAGTGCCGGCTCAGCGGCGCAACGTCGGATTCGTGTTCCAGCACTACGCGGCGTTCAAGCACCTGTCGGTGTACCGCAATGTGAGCTTCGGCCTGGAGATCCGCAAGCGGAGCAAGGCCGAGATCCGAAACCGGGTGCACGAACTGCTGGAACTGGTGCATCTCGATCAGTTCGCCGATCGGCTGCCGTCGCAGCTGTCCGGTGGCCAGCGACAACGGATGGCGCTGGCGCGGGCCCTGGCGGTCGAACCGAAGGTGCTGTTGCTCGACGAACCTTTCGGCGCGTTGGATGCCAAGGTCCGCAAGGAGTTGCGGGACTGGCTGCGTCGGCTGCACGACGAGGTGCACGTTACGACGGTGTTCGTGACCCACGACCAGGAGGAGGCACTCGAGGTCTCCGATTCGCTCGTCGTCATCAACCATGGCCGGATCGAGCAGGTGGGTAGTCCGAACGAGTTGTACGACCATCCGGTCAACGACTTCGTGATGGGCTTTCTGGGCCCGGTCACCGAGCTCAATGGTGAGCTAGTGCGCCCGCACGACATCGAGGTGCTGAGCGCGGATCTGACCGGCTCGGTCCAGGCCAAGGTCCACCGGTTGGTCCGGATCGGTTTCGAGGTTCGCGCCGAACTCGACGCCGGTGACAGCCAACCGTGGGTGCAGTTGACCCGTGGTCAGGCCGATGCGCTCGAACTTCAGGCGGGCAGCGTGGTCTGGTTGCGGCCGTCTCGCGACGCTTCCACCCTGACGGCCGAAGCCGGCCGGCCCGGCGCTGCCGCCCTCAACCGGACGACCGCCGCGCCGTAGGACCCGCGACGTCTCAAGGCCTTCCCCCGATTTCTGCAGGATTTGAGAGAATGCCGGAGTGGAGATCTCAGCGAAGAGTGACTACGCCGTGCGCGCGCTGCTCGAACTGGCCGCAAAGGCCCCAGACCTGGTCAAGATAGATCTCATCGTCGGCGACCAGCAGCTGCCCAAGAAGTTTGTGGAGGCGATCCTCGGGGATCTGCGCCGGGCCGGCATCGTGCGTTCGATGCGGGGTGCGGACGGCGGCTACGCCCTCGCGCGCCCGGCTTCGGAGATCTCTATCGGCGCGGTGATCCGAGCGGTCGACGGACCACTGGCTGAGGTTCGCGGCTTGCGCCCGGACGAGATGAACTACATCGGCCTGGCCGAACACCTTCCGGGGCTGTGGGTGGCGGTCCGAGCCAGCCTGCGCCGGGTCCTCGACGAGACCTCGTTGCAGCAGTTGCTCAGCGGCAAGATGCCAGCCCACGTCCGGCGGATGATCGAGGACCCGAACGCCTGGGCGCGTCGGACTCCGTGAGTCTCGAGCGTCAGCTGGCGTTCTTTCCCGCTGACATGATCCGGTGACATGACCGGACTGGTCGTCGGGATCCCGATTTTGCCAGGCACGGCCGAGCGGATTCTGCGACACGGCGCCCGGCCCGGTACCGGCACCGCCTAGGCTGGGCCGGTGACCGGACGATCTTCGACCAGGACGCTGCCCGCCTCCGGCGGCGGCGTCATCAAGCGCACCGTGCTGCCGGGCGGTTTGCGGATCGTGACCGAGGCGATGCCCGGGGTCCGCTCGGCCAGCGTCGGGGTGTGGGTCGGTGTCGGCTCGCGGGATGAATCACCGTCGGTCGCCGGAGCCAGTCACTTCCTGGAACATCTGCTCTTCAAGGGCACCCGGACCAGGTCCGCCCTCGACATCGCCTCTGCCATGGACGCCGTCGGGGGTGAGTTCAACGCGTTCACCGAGAAGGAACACACCTGTTTTTACGCCACAGTGCTTGATCGGGAACTTCCGTTAGCGGTCGAGATCATCTCCGACGTCGTTCTCAACGCGACGATCAGTGGCGCCGACGTGGACGTCGAGCGCGCCGTCGTGCTGGAGGAGATCTCGATGCGCGACGACGACCCCTCAGACCTGGTGCACGATGAATTCTCAGCTGCGCTGTTCGGCCAAAGCCCGCTCGGCCGGCCGATTCTGGGCACCGAGGAATCCATTCAGGCCCTCAGCCGTACGCAGATCCACGGCTACTACAGCCGTCGCTACAAGCCGTCCGCGATGGTGGTATCGGCGGCCGGCAACGTCGATCATGCCGAGGTAGTGCGACTGGTCCGTCGGGCCTTTGCCGGCCGGCTGGACCACGGTGCCGGCGCCATCGGGTCCGCTGCGGGGCTACGCCCGGAACGCCGAACGGTCAGCACGCCGGTCGAAGCGATCCGTGTAGTGGGCGATGACACAGAGCAGGCCAACATCATCCTCGGCAACACCGGCCTGTCCCGAATGGATGAACGACGCTTCGTTCTGGGCGTGCTGTCGACGGCCATCGGCGGCGGGATGTCATCGCGGCTGTTCCAGCAGATCCGCGAACAGCGTGGCCTGGCCTACTCGACATACTCGTTCAGCTCCGGCTATGCCGGTGACGGCCTGTTCGCGGTGTACGCCGGATGCCAGCCGGGTAAGGCGGACGAGGTCGTCGCGATCATGCGCTCGGTCCTCGATGCGGTTGCGTCAGCGGGCTTGACTGCCGAAGAGGTCGAACGGGGCAAGGGCCAGTTGCGTGGCGGCATGGTGCTCGGACTGGAGGACTCCGGTTCACGTATGAGCCGGATCGGTAAGGCCGAGCTGAGCTACGGAGATGTCCTCGGGGTCGACGAGCTGCTGGCCCGGATCGACGCCGTCGACGTCGACCAGGTCAACCAGCTGGCGGCCGACCTGCTGGGCCGGCCCCGATGCCTCACGGTCGTGGGTCCCTTCGGGGATCACGACTTCGACACCGCAGTCTGAGGCGACCCTCTAAGGTTGGCCCGGGACAGAACGGCCGGTGTCCTGCGGTGCGAGATCGTCGGGCCCGTGGATGCCGGTCAGAGGACGAAGGAGATGACGGACGTGACGGAGCCTATTCGCGTTGGTGTACTGGGTGCTCGCGGCCGCATGGGGCAGGAGGTCTGCAAGGCGACGGTAGCCGCTCCCGACCTCGACCTCGTCGCCATGGTGGACATCGGGGACTGGTTGTTCTCGGTTGCCGATGCCGACACGCAGGTCATTGTGGACTTCACCCATCCCGATGTCGTGATGGACAACCTCAGGTTCGCCATTGACAACGACATCCACGCGGTTGTCGGTACCACCGGTTTCACCGACGAGAAGCTGCACACTCTGCGAACCTGGCTTGCCGACAAGCCCGATCTGGGCATCGTCGTGGCTCCCAACTTCGGGGTCGGGGCTGTGCTGGCGATGCGCTTCGCGCAGCTCGCCGCGCCTCATTTCTCCTCCGCGGAGATCATCGAACTGCATCATCCGGACAAGGCCGACGCTCCGTCCGGCACGGCGGTCCTGACTGCCCAGCTCATCGCCGAGGCACGTAAACAGGCGGGCCTGGGTGCGATGCCGGACGCCACGACGGCCGAGGTGGACGGCGCCCGTGGAGCCGATCTGGAGGGCGTCCGGATTCATTCCGTGCGCGCCACCGGGCTGGTCGCCCACCAAGAGGTGCTGTTCGGGGCCGAGGGTGAGACGTTGACGATTCGACACGACTCGCTGCACCGGGCCTCCTTCATGCCGGGTGTGCTCCTGGCTGTGCGTCAAGTCGCCAAGCGTCCCGGGCTGACGGTGGGGTTGGACCCGCTGCTCGGCCTGTGACCGACCCAGCCGCGCATCACTCCGGCGTCAACCGGCCCGGCCCGGCCCGACGGACGAATCCGCTCGTCGTGGTCTGTGTGCTGCTGTTCGCGATGGTGGTGTACTTCGTCCTGATCGGGGTACGCGGTTTCTACCTGTTGGGGCAGGATCGCTGGGTCCTCAAACTGCTCGGACTGGCCGTGCTGGTGTTGCCGCTGATCGGCGTGTGGGTGGTGGTGGCTGAACTCCGGTTCGGCGCTGCCAGCCAGCGACTGGCCGAGCGCATGCGGGCCGAGGGCCGTTCGATCGACCTTCCGGAACTACCGCGGCGGGCCTCAGGTCGCTTGAACCGCGCGGCGGCCGATGTCTGGTTCGACCAGCAGCGGATCCTGGTCGAGCGGGCTCCGCAGGATTGGGCATCCTGGTTCCGCCTCGCCCAGGCCTACGACCTCGCCGGCGACCGCAGGCGGGCCCGCGAGGCGCTACGAACGGCCATCGAGAAGGCGAATCCACGACCGTGAATCATTGCCGGGACGGCCGCTCCAGATAACGGGAATTGGGCGGGGCGAAGCCGAACTGGGCATAGAGCCCGTGGGCATCGGCGGTGTGCAACATCCACAGCAGGTCCCGGCCGGGTCCTTCTTCGATCATATGGTCGACGATCGCCTTGCCGAGCCCGGACCCGCGTGCCGCCGGTATCACGAACACGTCGGCGAGGTAAGCGACAGACAGCCCGTCGGAGACGGCCCGGGCGAATCCCATGAGCTGACCGCTCTGCCGGTCGTAGGCACCGACCACCCGCCAGGCCGAGTGCAGCTGCGTCCGGAAATCCTCGCGAGTACGCCACCGCGCCCAGTAGGCCTCGGTGTCGAGAAAGGCCCACACGGCGTCGACGTCGACCCGATCCGGGTCGCTGTCCAGCTCGACGTCGAGCTCTTCTGCAGTGTCGTCGTCGGCCGTCACCCTATCGTCCCCTCGTTACGATGTGATCAGACTTTCCCACGTTGGCGTCGAGCCATTCGATGAGGGGCGTCATGGCTCGCCAGGCCCTGAGCAGCTCGGTCTTGGCCCGCTTGGTCGACAACCAGTCCGGCGAGCCGAATTCGCGATGCAGGGTGATCGCCTTGCGTCGCAGTAGATCCTGTTGCGGGTGATCCCGCTCGAAACCGCTCGGGACCCGGGTCAACTGCTCGCCGCCGAGTTCCAGTTTGGCCCTGCGCGCTGCGGTGATCGCCTGGAGCAGGCCAGCCACCGCAACCTCCTCGTCCACCGCCCGCCGATAACGGGTGATCTGATCCGAGGCCATTTCGTAGTAGCCGCCGCCGACGAAGAGTCCTGCCGCCGACACATGAAGGTATCGTCGCGACTCCGCGAAGTAAATGCCCTGATGGGTCTTGTACGGCGTCTTGTCCTTGGCGAACCGGACATCACGATAGGGACGGAAGTACTTCGGCTGGCCGAACTCCTCGGTCAGTTCGCCGGCCAGGGCTTCTAGCGGGGCTTTGACCGACTCGTCGTAGATGTGTTTGTGCGCCATCCAGAAGGCCTTGGAGTTGTCCGCTTCCAGATCCTCATAGAAGTCCAGCGCGGGAATCGGAATTCCGTCGAACGGCATGACCGGGAGAGCTCCTTTCGAAGAACTAGGGACAATGGGTCAGTCGGTGATGGCGGCATGCAACCGCAGTTCGGTCACCCTGCCGGCTCCGGTGTCCAGGCTGCGCTGCAGGCCGTCGGCTTCCCACCCGGCTGACCGGTAGAACTCGAGCGAAGCCGTGTCGGCCACTGGCACCCAGGCCACCAGTCGGGAGACGCCGGACTCCCGGGCCAGGTCGACGACAGCGGCCAGCAGGCGTGACCCGTGGCCGCGACGTCCCCACCGCGGTTCCACGAGCAGCAGGCTGATCGCAGCCGTCTGCTCCGGAACCGGATCCTCGGGCTGGGCGTCGGCGTCCGGACCGAATGCGGTGAGCCCCACCTGCCACTCGGCCTCCATGGCGATCAGCACATGGTGACTCAGACTCGGCGGCGCGGTGATCGCCATCCGCCAGGTATCGGCGACCGCTTTCGGATCAAGGGCCTCCAGGACTGCTTCCGGCAGAACCTTCGCATAGCCGGTGCGCCAGGTCTCGACCTGGAGCCGCCCGATCTCGTCCGCATCGGCGGGGGACGCTGGCCGCACACTGACATCTGCCACCGTGTCAGCCTACGGTTGCCGATTCCGGCCTCGAGCCCTCCCTGGGGCCCGCAGGCACCTGCTCGGCCGGGCACCACCAGGTCGACCGCCCGCCCACCGTGCCATGCATCATCTCGGCATGACACCGCGGGCACCGGCCTCCGGGGTGCCGGGAGGCGATCATGCGGCCGGTGTGTGCACCGCCCTTGGCCACCGCCGAGATCACCGTGCGGCGAAGGCAGGTGTGCAACCGGTCCACTTCAGCTGGTTGCAGCATCGGAACTCGCGTGAGCGGAGAGATCCTGGCCTGCCATAGGGCCTCGTCGGCCAGCAGATTGCCGACGCCGGCGATGGCGGCTTGATCGAGCAGCCGAGCCTTGACCGGTGCAGTGCCGACGCGCATCAACTGTCTGAATTGGGCCTTGGTCACTTCGAGGGCATCGGGGCCCAATTCGTCGATCGGCGGGTTGAGCCGCACCCGGCCCAGCCGCCGGGTGTCGTACAACCGAAGTGATCCGCCGTCGGCGAAGAACAGCGTGAACCGGTCCCATTCGGGCTTCGGCCCGTTGGGCCCGGTCCTGATCGGATCGCCGCCTTCGACCACCGTGCCGTCAGGGTTGGTGATGAGGATCCGACCGGACATTCCGAGGTGGATGCCCAGATTCGGCCCGGGCGTATGCGACCTGCCGACACCGGAGGTCTCACACCACATCGATTTGCCGCGTCGGTTGGCTGAGGTGAGTTGCCGCCCGACCAGCGCATCCCGGATCTCACCCGGCGGGTGCGGCCGGCACTCGTAGCGGTCGGTGTCGTCGACGTCGACGATCCGTCGATGCAGGGCAGCGGCGCTGATGGCCGCTCGGGCGCTTTCGACTTCTGGTAATTCCGGCACCCCCGCATTCTGGCAGCGGATTCCGTTCGCCGAGGTCAGTCCAGGACGCGCTCCCTGCGCTGTCTGCGAACATGCAGCACGACGGCTCCGACGATGATCGCGACCAGTATCGCGATCGGCGCCCAGGTCAAATACTGCTCGACCCGGTGCAACGCGGAGGCGAAAGCCCAGCCCAACAAGATGCACCCGCCGCCCCAGAGGATTCCGCCGATGGCGTTCCAGAGTAGAAATGTGCGGTAGCGCATACCGCTCATTCCGGCCATGGACGGCATCAGCGCCCGGAGCAGGGCGGTCAGGCGTCCGAAGAACACTGCCTTGCCGCCGTGGTTGTGCAGGAAGCGGTCCACTGTCTGCCACCGCGACTCGCCGACCCAATGCCCTATTCGGGATCTGCGCAGCCGGGGCCCGAACTTCTTTCCGAACTCGAATCCGACGGAGTCGCCGGCGATCGCTGCCACGATGGCCAGCGGGATCATGATGCGCAGATCCAACACCTTTTCGTGGCAGAAATAGCCTGCCACCAGCAACGCGGTCTCCCCGGGCAGCACCATGCCCACCAGAATCGCTGCTTCGGCGAAGGCAAGCAGAGCCGAGATCACGTACAACCAGACCCCGACGTGTTCGCCGATGTTCTTCAGGAGCTCCGTCACTGTCGCGTCCATCCATTCGAGGTGCCGGTGGATGCGGTCACCGACAACGATCCTGTCAGACGGCCATGGTCGAATGGCCGCGTGGCTCAACCCGTTTCCTCAGGATTGCTCCTGTCCGCAGCGGCCGCGCGCCGGATCGCTCTGGCCGCTCAGGGTTTCGGTTCGGCCCGAGCGTCCGGCGTGGCGTCGGCCCGACAGGTCCGCAAGGCCTTCGACACCATGGGCGTACTGCAGCTCGACTCGGTCAACGTGTTGTCCCGCTCGCACTATCTGCCGGTCTACTCCCGCATCGGGCCGTATCCGCGTGAGGTGCTGGACCGGTTGACCGGCCACACCGCCGGAAAGATCGACCGAGCGTACGTCGAGTACTGGGCCCACGAGGCCTCCCTGATCCCGGTCGCGACTCATCCACTGTTGCGCTGGCGGATGGCTGGCGCAGCGCAGGAGGCGTGGGGCGGAATGCAGCGCATCGCCCGAGAGAAACCGCACCTGCTCGCCGACGTGCGGCGAATCGTCGCCCTGGAGGGTCCTATCCGCAGTAGTCAGACCGGCCTCGAACGAGCGGCGAAGCGCCCTGGCCAAATGTGGGACTGGCACGACGGGAAAGTCGCGCTGGAGTACCTCTTCTGGGCCGGCGAGGTCGGCGCAGCCAGACGCGTCAACTTCGAGCGGCACTACGACCTGATCGAGCGGGTGCTGCCGCCCCAGGTGTACGCGACGCCGACACCGACGCGGGCCGAGGCCCAACGCGAACTCATTCGGATCGCGGCTCGGGCCTACGGCGTTGCCACCGAGCCCGACCTCGGCGACTACTTCCGGCTGCCGCGCGCGGACTCCAAGATGCGGGTCGCGGAACTGGTAGCGGCGGGTGAGTTGATCGAGGTAGCGGTGGCCGGGTGGTCTGCGCCGGCATATCTATGGCCTCAGGCGCGCCGGCCGCGCAGGGTCGAGGCGCGGGCCCTGCTGAGCCCATTCGATCCGTTGATCTGGTTCCGGGACCGGGCGCTGCGGCTGTTCGGATTCCATTACCGGATTGAGATCTATACGCCTGCCGCCCAGCGCCGGCACGGCTACTACGTCCTGCCGTTCCTGCTCGGCGACACGTTGGTCGGACGGGTGGACCTCAAGGCCGACCGGCAGAACCGCACGCTGTTGGTCCAATCTGCGTGGATGGAGCACGACGTCGATGACCGCTATGTAGCTGAACATCTTGCGACGGAGCTCCAGGAGTTGGCCGGGTGGCTCGATCTGGCCGACGTGACCCTGGCCGGCCGGGGTGATCTCAGCGCCGCCCTTGCCAGGTTCATCGGGTAGCCGTTCGGTCGGTGCGCCGGATGATGACGTCGCCGCTGCCGGAGCGGGCGCGAATGCTCAGAGATACGCCGGACGGCGTCGGCTCCTCGGCGACGGGCATCTCGGTCCTAAGTTGGCCGTGCGCGGTCACCACGTCCAGGCGTGCCTGTTGGCCGGGCTGCAGCCCGATCGTGAATGCCCCCGAGCCGCTCGTCAGATCAAGATCGCCGTGGGCTTCGGAGATCGTCGCGTCGCCCGATCCGCAGCGCAGCTTCACCGGTCCACGCGCTACGCCGACTTCCAGGCTGCCGTTGCCGAACGCGACCTCGACCGGTCCCCGAGCGTCGCCGATGCGCACGTCGGACGAGCCGGAACGCACGACGGTCGATCCGCTGACCTGCCCGATGTGGATCGGTCCGGTACCGGCCCGCAACCGGAGATCGCCGTCGACGTGAGCCAACTCCGAGGAGCTGGCACCGCTGGCGATGTCGCTACCCCCGACCCGGCCGTGCACGGTGACATCGGCTGCGAAACTGGCCACCTTCATCGCGGTGCCGGAGGGCACGATCACCTCGATGTCCACCGCATCACGCTCGGACTGCTTCCGGCCGAACAATGGCAGGTCGAGCAGCCCGCCGTTGGGACGCGGACCGGCTACCGCCAGGGTAGGACCACGCATGGCCACCGTCGTGTCGTCGAGGATGGTCGACCGCGGATCTCGAGCCGTCAGTTGCACGCTCGCCTCGGAAATGCCGTCTTCGGCCCGGACGGTCAAGGAGCCGAAGCCGAAGCGGCATTGCAGATTGATCGGTCCGGAAAGTGGAAAGGTCTGAATGGTCATGGGACTCCTTGATCAAGTCGGAACGGGTTGACGAGGGTGGACGGCTCAGCCGGTCACCCAGCCGGTAATCCGGCTGGATCCCCGGGCAGGCCCGGATCCGGGATTCCGCGGCCCGACATGCCACGAGGCCGGCCCGGGTGGCCAGCCTTGCCCATGACGGGACCCCTGGTTGGCAGCGGCAGCGGCAGCTCGCACCAGCCAGGTGTTCACCGAAACATCGGCGCTGGATGCGGCTTGCTCGATATCGGACTTCAGCGATTCGGAGAGCCGCAGGGAGATACGGGCGGTCGCCTCACCGTCGTCGGACCAGGGTGCCTCGTCAGCTTCGGTCGGCGGCTGGCTGACAACGACGTGAATCTCCTCACGGTCCAGGTGCACGGTCACGGCCGGAAACGGTTGGCCGCCCGAAGCCTTGAACAGAGCCGAGTTGATCTCCCCGGCAGCAGCGGATACTGCCTCCACAACGGCTAGGCGTACCGCGGATTCCACCGTGCCGGCGAGCGTCGCGGCGATTTGTTGGGTGCGCTCGTCGCCTAGCGAAGCCGCAGCGACGAGCTGGTCCCGCACCGTGTCGGCGTACTCATTGATCTCCATGACATCACTATGACATCAGAACACTGTCACCGCAAGGTCGAAGTGACGCCATCAGTCTTCGGTAGGCTCGCAACGCGGCGGCTGGCACGAGACTTCGGTAGGTGGTCGGGCCAAATCCGATCATCGACGGGATGTCACGCCGGGAGAGTCAGCTCCGTGGCTTAAGCTGAGCGAACCGCAGCCCCTGGAGTGGCGGATCTGCGCCGGCCCGTGGCCACCTGTCGAATGTCGAAGTCCCGAGTTGGAGTGACCAGTGCCTGAAATCGTCCAGCCGAAAGTCCAGGTCATCGCGTGGACCCAGTTCCAGGCACCGGACGGCGTGCCGTGGGAGACCGATGCGGATGGCGGCCAGGCACTCGCTGAGTTCGCCGGACGGGCCTGCTATCAATCGTGGAAGAAGCCCAACCCGAGCACCGCGACGAACGCCGGCTACCTGCACCACATCCTGGAGGTCGGCCATCTGTCGGTCCTCGAGCACGGCACCGTTACGTTCTACTTCACGGGTATCTCCAGGTCGCTGACCCACGAGCTCATCCGGCATCGGCACTTCAGCTACTCCCAGCTTTCCCAGCGCTACGTCCCCGAGCGCGACGCGGCCATGGTCGAACCCGACGTGATCGCCGACGACCCCGAATTGCACGCCAGATTCGTCGCCGCATCCGAGGCGGCGGTGTCGGCGTATACGGATTTACTCGAGGGCCTCGAGAAGAAGTTCGCTGACGTCGAGCATGCGACGCTGCGGCGCAAGCAGGCCCGGCAGGCAGCCCGCGCGGTCCTGCCGAACGCGACGGAGACCCGCATCGTCGTTACCGGGAACTATCGGGCCTGGCGGCATTTCATCGCAATGCGCGCCTCCGAGCACGCGGATGTGGAGATCCGCAACCTAGCGATCGCCTGCCTACGCGAACTCAACCAGGTGGCCGGCAACGTCTTCGCCGACTTCGAGATCAGCAGCCTTCCCGACGGCACCGAGGTGGCATCGTCGCCGATGGTCTCCGAGGGCTGACCGGCAGGCAACGGCCTCAGCCCATATCGCGGCCCATCTCGCGTCCGGCGCCGACTCAGCTCAGCTCACGGGCGAACTGCTGGTAAACCAGATCGTCTATGCCGGCATGGTCAGGCTGCGTACCGCAGAAGACCATCCCGAGTCGTTCAGCCACTCGCCGCGAGGCGGGATTTGATGGTCGCATCACGGCCTGCAGCAGAGCTCCGGGTTCGATCATCTCAGCGCATGCTGCCGCGGCCTGAACGACCTCGACGGCGTAGCCGTGTCCCCAGGCGGCTCGATGGAAGCGGTAGTACGCATTCCAGTTGACCTCGTTGCGCCGGACCCCACCGCAACCGAGGTAGACGCCGGTGTGCAGATCGCGGACCGACCAGTAGCCCAGGTCCCACCGGCACCAGTCGTCGACGAACAGCCCGATCACCGATTCGGAATGCTCGCGATCGGGATGCTGAACCTCCGGCGCGTGCCGAAAGAGCACCGGGTCACTGTGCAGCGCGTGGAATTCCTCCAGATCGTCCATCGCAACGGCGGTCAGCTTCAGCCGAGGCGTGACGACGTCGGCAAAGCGGCTCATCCGGCCATCCTGACACGGCCGATGGGTAACGGGCCTTCAAAAGCTGCCGAGGACGGCGGTAGCGTTAGATGCATGTCGACGCAAGACCGCCACCGCCCTTTCGGCCGGTTGATCACCGCCATGGTCACTCCGTTCACCGTCGCCGGTGAGCTCGACCTGGATGCCGCAGCCAAGCTCGCGAGCTACCTGGTCGACGAACAGCACAACGACGCCCTGGTCGTCAACGGCACCACCGGCGAATCGCCGACCACCTCCGATACCGAGAAGTCGGAGCTGATCGGCGCAGTCGTCGACGCGGTCGGCGATCGCGCCCAGATCATCGCCGGGGTCGGCACCTTCGACACCATTCACTCCATCCACCTCGCCGACCAGGCGACCAAGGCGGGGGCGAACGGATTGCTGGTCGTCACGCCCTATTACTCCAAGCCGCCACAACCCGGCATACTCGCTCACTTCCGGGCCGTTGCCGATGCCGCTGAACTGCCGATCCTGATCTACGACATTCCAGGTCGCTCGGGCGTTGCCGTACAGACCGAGACGCTGATCGCGCTTGCTGCACACGAGAAGATCATCGGTGTGAAAGACGCCAAGGGCGACCTGCCGGCCTCCGCGGCGGTGATGGCGGAGACCGATCTGGCCTACTACTCCGGTGATGACGCGATGACATTGCCCTTGCTGTCCGTCGGGGCCGTCGGGGTGGTCGGGACCTCGACCCATTTCAGTGGCGTGGGCACCAAGCACCTGATCGAGGCCTACGAACGGGGCGATGTCACCGAGGCGCTGCGGTTGCATCGCCAGTTACTGCCCATCTACACGGGCATCTTCCGCACCCAGGGCGTCATCCTGGTCAAAGCCGGCCTCGCGCTGCAGGGCCGCTCGGCGGGCCCCGTCCGGCTGCCGATGGTGAACGCGACCGAGCACGAGCTCAGCCACCTAAGCGCGGACCTGTCCGCCGCCGGCCTGCTGTAGACCGGCAAACCCGTATCGGAGCGTCGATCCAGGACCGGCAATAGCCCGGGAGCGGTGTCGCTGCGGCCTCAAGTTGGACCTGAGCGTTACGGTTACCCGGTGGCAGGAGCAAGTGGTACCAAGCCCCGACAGTCGCCGACCAAGCGGTCGCCGGCCGCTTCGACGCGGACCCGTGGGAGGGGCTCGGGTCAGGCTGCCGGACGCCCTGCGAAACCGGCAGCACGCAAGGGCGCGACGTTCGACGCGATGATCGTGCGTGGGCTCGTCCGGATTTGGTTCGGGCTGGGCCGGATAGTCGGCACGCTGGCGCGCGCGGTGGGACGCAACGCCGCTACGGCTCGCGATCTGGAGCCGGCGCACCGACGTGACGGAGCAGGCCTGGCTCTGCTCGGCCTGGCGGTGATTGCCGCGATCGCCGTATGGCTTCACGCAGCCGGATCCTTCGGGGACGCCATGACAGCCGTGCTCAGGCTGGCGGTCGGCAACGCCGCCGTGGTGATACCTCCGTTGCTGTTGATCTGCGCGATCCATGTGCTCCGGCAGCAACCGGAGCCCGAACACCGCGGGCGAATCCTGGTCGGCAGTTGCGCAGCGTTGGTCAGTGTCACCGGCCTGCTACATCTCTGGGGCGATTCGCCGACCCGCGCCAAGGACTGGTCGCATGCTGGCGGTGCGGCCGGTGCGTTCGCAGGCTTGCTCGAGCGGGTGCTGCCGGCTGGCCTGGTCGTGCTGGTGCTCTTCCTGCTCGGCGCGTTCGGTGCCCTGGTGGTCACCGCCACCCCTTTGAACCAACTGCCCGTTCTGATGCGTGAGTTGTTCGCCCACCGCGCGCAGGAGCCTGCGGACAGCGATCCCACCGACCACGAGTCCCTCGCCGAGCGGCTGCACCTGAAGAAGCACCCGGCCAAGCCGGGACGGGCCGGCCGGGACCAGTCCGATCCGTTCCTGGACGATCCGTTCCCACTGAGCGCCACCGTCGCGGATGCAGTCGGGGTGGAGCCGAGCTCAGCCGGCGGCCATATCGCCGGCGAGAGCGACACTGATGCCGGGTTGCTGTCCAAGCCCCGCAAGCCGCGGGTAGCCAAGCCGATGCCTGCCGAAGACCTGCCGCCGATCACCCGTCCCACGCAGCTGGAACTGAACGGCGGGGCAGGCTTCTACACGTTGCCGCCTACCGACGTCCTCGAGGCCGGCTCACAGCATCTGGCGCACACCAAGGCCAATGACGAGGTGATCGCCTCGCTGTCGCAGGTCTTCGACGAGTTCAACGTCGACTGCGCGGTCACCGGATTCAGCCGCGGCCCAACAGTGACGCGGTATGAGGTCGAGCTGGGCCCGGGCGTCAAGGTCGAGCGGATCACCCAGCTGACCCGCAACATCGCCTATGCCGTCAAGAGCCCCGACGTCCGGATCATCAGCCCGATCCCCGGCAAGTCCGCGGTCGGGGTTGAGATCCCCAATGCCGATCCAGAGATCGTCATGCTGGGCGACGTGCTGCGTTCATCGGTCGCCGTCCGGGATCAGCATCCGATGCTGGCCGCGCTGGGCAAAGATGTCGAAGGCGGGTTCGTGGTCGCGAATCTGACCAAGATGCCGCACCTGTTGGTTGCCGGTGCCACCGGCGCCGGCAAGTCGTCCTGCATCAACTCACTGATCCTGTCGATCCTGACCCGGGCCACGCCTGACCAGGTCCGGATGGTGCTCATCGACCCCAAGCGGGTGGAGTTCGCCGCCTACCAGGGCATTCCGCACCTGGTCACGCCGGTCATCACCAACCCCAAGAAGGCGGCGGACGCGCTCGCGTGGGTGGTCCGCGAGATGGATATGCGGTACGAGGACATGGAAGCCTCGGCGGTCCGGCACATCGACGACTTCAACCGCAAGGTGGTCAGCGGAGAACTCATTCCGCCTCCCGGAAGCCAGCGGGTGTACACGCCGTACCCGTACCTGCTCGTCATCATCGACGAGCTCGCCGACCTGATGATGGTCGCCCCTCGTGACGTCGAGGATGCGGTCGTGCGGATTACTCAGCTGGCCCGGGCCGCTGGCATCCATCTGGTGATCGCCACTCAGCGCCCATCGGTGGACGTCGTGACCGGACTGATCAAGGCAAATGTGCCGTCCCGGCTTGGTTTCAAGACCTCGTCGGTCACCGATTCCCGGGTCATCCTGGATCAGCCGGGGGCCGAGAAGCTGCTCGGCAAAGGCGACGGACTGTTCCTTCCGATGGGTGCGTCCAAGCCAGCTCGTATCCAGGGCGCGTATGTGACCGACCACGAGATCAAGGCCATCGTCGATCACTGCAAGGACCAACTGCAGCCCACCTACCGCGAGGATGTCACGGCCCCGGTGGTCGCCAAGAAGGACATCGACGAGGACATCGGTGACGATCTGGACCTGTTCCTGCAGGCAGTCGAGTTGGTGGTGTCCACCCAGTTCGGCTCGACCTCGATGCTGCAGCGCAAGCTGCGGGTCGGCTTCGCCAAGGCGGGACGCTTGATGGACTTGATGGAATCGCGATCGATCGTGGGGCCGAGTGAGGGATCAAAGGCTCGCGACGTCCTGGTCAAGCCGGAAGAACTCGCCGGCCTGATCTATACCCTTCGCAATGGTGGGACCGCTGACGACCTAGTCGCCGACGACGAGGATGTCGAGTCCGAGGCCCCGCAAGACCACGCGCCCTTCTGAGGTCCGGTCGTCTGCTGGGTATCCGCTCACGACGAATGAGGGCTTGACCGGTGTGGTCAAGCCCTCATTCGGTTGGTTCGGGTTTCGTCAGTGAATCAGGTGTCGTGCGACATAGAACATCCGGCGGACGGAGAGCTTCGCGCGCATCGCGCTGGCATGCCGTCCCGGCGGGACCGGAAGATGAGCAGGCCGCGTCGCCGCCGGCGTCAGGGTGCTCGATTGCGGACGGTTGAGCTGGAACACGGTCATGGGCAACACCTCCGTGCTTGATGGTACGAGGTTTACTGTTGTTACCACTGAGGCGCGCGGGACTAAAGTGAGAGCGCTTTTCGGCGGCTAGCGAGTCCGCGCTAGCGAGTCGGCTAGCGAGTCAGCGCTAGAGAGTCAGCAGCATGCGGGAGTTGCCGAGCGTGTTCGGCTTGACGTACTCGAGGTCCAGGAACTCTGCGATCCCGGCATCGTAGGAACGACGCAGCTGGGAGTAGACCTCTGGTTCGACCGGCGTGCCCTCGATCTCGACAAACCCGTGCCGGCTGAAGAACCGCGTTTGGAAGGTGAGTGCAAAGAGTCTGTGCAGGCCGAGTGCCCGGGCTTCGGTGATGAGTTCGGCAAGCAGCCCGTCGCCGACTCGATGTCCGCGGTGTTCGGGCGCGACGGCGAGGGTGCGGACCTCGCCCAGGTCCTCCCACAGCACGTGCAGAGCCCCGCAACCGATGATCTCATCCTCGAGCTCCACCACCCGGAATTCCTGGATCGACTCGTAGATCGTGACGGTGTCCTTGGCCAGTAGCAGTCGTTGTCCGGTGTAGGTGTCGATCAGTCCCTTGATGCTGGGAACGTCAGCCGTCCGAGCGCGCCGGACCAGTGCTAGCCCCCGCACCGGCTCAGGTTCGGGTCCGGACATGGCCCGAGCCTATCGTCGCGCGGCGGTCGGGCTCAGGTGGGTGTGGTCGG
>JAVEET010000028.1 GCA_030840295.1 Pseudonocardiales bacterium | reverse complement strand
ACCGCTAACGGACTTGCCTGATGAACGCTCACGCCTGGGGCTAGTCGCCACCCACCGGCCCACCCGTCCCAACCGCGAAAGGAATTGCCTGATGAACGCTCACGCCTGGGGCTAGCCGCCACCCACCGACCTTCCCGTCCGAACCGCGAAGGGAACCGTCTGACGACGGCCACTTCTTGAACTAAGCACTCGACAGACCTCCAGCTTCGCCGCAGTGGGGAGCCGACTGCCCGGGGGCTTCAGCTCACCTCACCCGACGAGCGCACTTCAGATGAAGTTACGCAGGGTCTCCAGTTGATCTCGTGGAGTATTGCACCTTGATCATTTAGGACCTGCAAGACCCCCGATCCCAGAGCCGCACCGAATGGGCGGCATGTACTCGCCCGGGCGCCGCACCTACCCCATCGGCCCGCGATTACACGGACCTCGCGCGAGACATCTAGCACTTAAGCCCCGACGCTCCCTTAGCGGGTAGATGTGCCAATCCGCACATCTTTGCCGTCCATGAGCGACCTTTCCCGGCGCATGTGACTAAACTCACTGCGTCAATCCGACGGGTACCCCGGCCGCCCACACTGACACCTGGTTCTGCTCCCGCGGCACGCCGTCCACAGCCGAAACCTCACATCCACAACGGACCGGACAGACCGCCGCGCGGATCGCTCGCTGGCAGGATTGCCCCGTGACCGAAGTGGACGCATCCTCTGCCGCTGCCCTCCACCGTGGCCGGCGCATCAACTCAACCGATGTCTTCTGCCTCCTTCTCCTCGCAGCAGTGGCCGCGAGGTTCATCTTCAGCAGCGAGCTGAGCCACCCGGCCGTACAGGCATGGACCACTGTCTTCGTGGCCATCTGCGTCCAGGCGGCTCCCTTCGTGGCGTTGGGCATCACGGTGTCCACGGCCATCGCCGTCCTCGTTCCGACCACGTTCTTCGCGCGCGTCATGCCAGATCGTCAGTTCTTGGCGGTGCCGCTCGCCGGCCTGGCGGGTGGTGTGCTGCCCGGATGTGAATGTGGATCGGTACCGATCGCCGCCAGTCTGGCCCGCCGCGGTGTTCGACCCGGACCCGCCGTGGCCTTTCTGCTCTCCGCTCCAGCGATCAATCCCGTTGTGCTGGTCGCCACCGCGGTCGCCTTTCCCGGCCACCCCGCCGTGGTGGTGGCGAGGTTCGCGGCATCGCTCGCGCTGTCTCTGGTCGTCGGCTGGTTATGGGGCCTGACCGGACGCCCGTTGCCCACCCGCAACGAGCGCGGCCATGAACATGGGTCCGGCCCTCGCTGGCAGCGAGCAACGTCGACGGCCGGTCATGACCTGGCCCAGACCCTTGGCCTGCTCGTCGTGGGTGCCGCCAGCGCCGCGACCTTGAACGTGACGTTCCCGCGGGCCTGGCTCGACCACGTAGCCGGTCACCTCCTAAGCGGAATCCTCGCCATGGCTGTGCTGGCCGTCGTGCTGGCGATCTGCAGCGAATCGGACGCCTTCATCGCAGCCGGGCTGACCCAGTTCTCGCTCACCGCCCGACTGGTCTTCATGGTGGTGGGTCCGGCGGTCGACGTGAAGCTGATCGCATTGCAGACCGGGACGTTCGGTCGCGCCTTCGCCCTCCGGTTCGCCCCGCTGACCTGGCTCGCTGCGGTGTGCACCGCTACCTGCACCGGATGGTTGCTGTTGTGAACGCCCGCACCCAGGCCTACCTGATCCTGCTCTTCGGCGGCGCGCTGGTCCGCCTGGCCGCCGGCGACGCTCTGCTCCGGTACGTCCGGCCGGTGGCACGTCCCTGGGTCCTGCTCGCCGGAATCGGCATGATCGTGCTGGCGGTGGCCCTCCTGGGCAACGCCCACCGATCCCGCGGATCCGCAGCCCCGACTGGGGGTAGTTCGTTCGGCGTTCCCACCGGCTGGTTGCTGCTCGCTCCGGTGATCGCCATCGTCGTCGTCGCGCCGCCCGCCCTGGGCTCCTTCTCCGCCGACCGCGAATCGTCGCCGGTATCGGCGTCGGCAGCCGTCCACAAAGACTTCGCCGGGTTGACCGGTCCGGCGCCGCACCGGTTAGGCCTGTTCGACTTCACCACCCGGGTCCTCTGGGATTCGGCCCGCACGGTCAGCGGCACCGACGTGACGCTCACCGGCTTCGTCCTCTCCCAGCGCAACGACGGATTCGTGCTGGCACGCCTGGTCATCACATGCTGCGCGGCGGACGCGCGACCGGTCGAGGTTTTCGTGCGGAGCCCGACGCATCCGGCCGAGGACTCCTGGGTAGCGGTAACCGGGCGCTATGCCGGCACAGACAAGGCCCAGCCCACGTTCCCGATCCTGGCCGCCAGCATCGTGCTAACGGTCACGCAGCCGGTGAATCCGTACGACTAACCCCGCCCGGGGCGCCACCGACCACCGCTTTACCCATCCAACTCCTATCCTTAGCTGTAATGGAGCACAGTTTTCGCACAGATTAGGGACGCACTGTTTCGTCATGGCCGATAACGAGTTCTACGACCCGCCACAGCAAGGTGCAAGCAAGGCGGAGGAGGCTGCCCAGCAGCTTGAGCCATCTCAGGCCAGTCAAGGTTCTGCGAGTCCCGGATACGACACCGCCCGATACGGCGATGCGCCGGTGAGTTCGCCCGGCGTCCCCGGCCCGGCGCTGCCGCAGTACCAGTACGGCAACACAGGTGGCTACGGAGCTCCCGCTAACCCCGTACCGCCGGCCGTCGGCTCCTACGGCCAACCCCCTACCGCTTCGTACGGCCAACCCCCTACCGCCTCGTACGGCCAATACGGTGGCTACAGCCAGTACGGCGATCCGGTGCACCAGACCGCGTTCGGCGCTCCAGGCAACCCCGCCGGTGCGCCGGGCGACTCCGCGCCTGCGGGCAAGCGGCCAAAGGCCGGTTCGCTGCTGGCCACCGCGCTCGTCGCGGCATTGGTCGGCGGCGGCGTGGGGGCGGGCACCGTTGCCATCGCCGATCACAACAACCGCTCGGTGAACACCGGCTTGCAAATCACCAATGAGACCAACGCACCCGTGGCCAAGACCGACGGCTCGATCGGAGCGGCGGCGTCCAAGATCCGGCCGAGTGTGGTGACCATAGACGTGAGCAACGGCCAGTCCGGCGGGACCGGCTCCGGGGTCATCATCCGGCCGGACGGGTACATCCTGACCAACGATCACGTCGTTTCGGAGGCCGCCAACGGAGGCAGCATGACCGTCACCCTCTCCGACGGTCGGACCTCGAAGGGCACGATCGTCGGCCGGGACAGTGCCGATGATCTTGCGGTGATCAAGGTCGACGGGCTGTCCGGCCTGCCCACCGCGACCTTCGGTAAGTCGTCCTCGCTGACCGTCGGTCAGACCGTGGTCGCGGTCGGCGCTCCGCTCGGCCTGTCCGACACGGTGACCAGCGGCATCGTCAGCAACATCGCCCGGCCGGTCAGATCCGGCACCAACGATCAGGCGGTCTTCCAGGCCGTGCAGACCGACGCCGCGATAAACCCCGGCAACTCCGGCGGACCGCTGGTTGACCTGAACGGTTCGGTCGTCGGAATAAACGCCGCGATCGCCACCGACAGCTCCGGTGGCGGATTGCAGATTCCCGGTCAGACCCAGCAGTCGGGCAACATCGGCATCGGTTTCGCCATCCCGTCGGACGAAGCAAGCCGGATCGCCAGCGAGTTGATCGCCTCCGGGAAGGCCTATCACGCGGTTCTCGGCGTATCGGTCAAGTCCACCTCCAGCACCACCACTGCGGGAGTGGCCTTGTCCGCGGTCACGGCCGGCGGCGCGGGCGCCAACGCCGGTCTGAAGGTCGGCGATCTGGTGACCACGGTCGACACCACCCGGGTCACCACGGCCGACGCGCTGATCGCGGCGGTACGGTCGCATGCCCCCGGACAGCAGGTCAAGATCACGTACAGCCGGGGCGGGAGCACGGCCACCACGACCGTGACCCTCGGAAAGTCGGACACCTGATCCAGCCATGCCTCGGCGGCCTGGCGGGGCGCGCCGCAGACTTCCGTTGGCCCGGGCCGGCTACCGGCGGGTAACCTCGCTGCGTGGCCACCCACGACGTGTTCAACGTCCCCGCGCCCTGGGCCGGCGTGAATACCTTCACCGGTGACCCTGGTCTTACGCGAAGTGTGACGGCCGCGGGCGCCGAGCGACACGAAATCCAAAATCTGACCGACCTCGGGGGGCTGGCCGGTTCTGAGGTGGCGCAGGACTGGGCCCGTCTCGCCAATGCCTATCCGCCGGTTCTGAAAACACATGACCGGTACGGCCATCGGATCGATGAGGTCGAATTCCACCCGTCTTGGCACGAGCTGATGACGGTGGCCGTCAGCCACGGGCTGCAGGCCTCGGCCTGGTCGCCCGCCGCGGGCGGCAACGCTCATCTGCTCCGCGCGACCGGATTTTATCTCTGGGGCCAAGTCGAACAGGGTCATTGCTGCCCCATTTCGATGAGCTACGCCGTGTTGCCAGCATTGCGCCACGATCCGGAACTGGCGGCGCAGTACGAGCCGGGACTGCTCAGCACGCGTTATGACTTCGGGCTACGTCGGCCCGCGGACAAGGCCGGTCTGCTGGCCGGAATGGCCATGACGGAGAAGCAAGGCGGCTCGGATGTTCGTGCCAACACCACTCGGGCGATCCCCAACAGCGACGGGAGTTTCTCGCTCACCGGTCACAAATGGTTCTGTTCGGCGCCGATGTGCGACCTGTTTTTGGTCCTGGCCCAGGCACCCGACGGGCTCAGTTGCTTTCTGGTGCCAAGGGTTCTCGACGATGGCTCACGCAACGTCTTCGGCCTCCAGCGGCTGAAGGACAAGCTCGGCAACAAGTCCAACGCGTCGTCCGAGGTCGAGTTCGACGGCACCGTCGGTTGGCTGCTCGGCGAGCAAGGCCGAGGTGTGCGGACCATCATCGATATGGTCACCATGACCCGGCTCGACTGCGTGATCGGTTCAGCCGCAGTGCAACGTGCCGCCCTCACCCAGGCGATGCATCACGTGAGCGGCCGGGCGGCGTTCGGGGCGACCCTCATCGACCAGCCCCTCATGGCGGAGGTTGTTGCTGATCTCGCGGTCGAGGTCCACGCCGCAGCCGCGCTGTTCGCCCGCCTCGCACACGCCGTCGATGCCGGTGAAAGTGAGCTGTTACGCCTTGGCGTCGCGGCCGGCAAATTCTGGGTCTGCAAACGAGCGCCGTTCGTGGTCAGCGAAGCCCTCGAATGCCTCGGGGGTGCTGGCTACGTCGAGGAATCACCGATGCCGAGGTATCTCAGGGAGTCACCGCTGAACTCCATCTGGGAGGGGTCGGGAAATGTCGTCGCCCTCGATGTCATCCGGGCCATCGGCCGCGAGCCGGGCTCGCTGCAAGCCCTCGAGGAGGAACTCGCCCGCACGGCTGGGGAGGACTCGCGCCTGGATGCCGCCCAGAACCGGCTCGCCGCGATGATCAGGGGGCTCGGGAACGACGCGGACGCCGACGCGAGGAACGCCCGGACGATCGCCTCACTGATAGCTCAGACCCTGCAGGCCAGCGTCCTGGTGGCGTCAGCTACCGATGAACCGAGCACTGTGATGGCCGAGGCCTTTCTCGCCACCCGGCTAGCTGGCCGGTCCCGATCGGTGTTCGGCTCCGAGGAACCGCTCGGCGAGAAGACGGTTTCGGCGGTACTTGCCTACTGCGACCCGACTCGCAACTGATCAGCTTGCCGGTGGGGAGCCGTCTGACCCCGGATCGTCAGCCGCTGCGGAGGTCGCATCGTCGGTAGGGCCAGTTACGTCATTGTCGGCACCGTTTTCGGCACCGTTGTCGGCATCGTCCTCGACTGCTCGTGGCGTAGCCCGCTCAGCGGCAGCCTGCTTCTTCGAGATGACGATCCTCCCGGAGTCCAGGTCGACCCGCTTTCCTCCCGAGGAATCGCCGACTTCGTCCCGGGTGGACTGCAGGCGGCGCTTCTCTTCGTCGAGGTGCCGCTTGCCCGGGTTGAACAGCGTGTCAATTCCCCACTCGGTCATATTTCGAGCGTACGCGCAGCCGTCCAAGCGTCGTACCTTTGAAGGCATGAGCTTCTTACGCCCCAAGAACGAGATGGTCACGGCCGAAACGGCCATGGGTGGCCGCCAGGACTACCCGTATGCAGTGCCTGACACACATTTTGTGAACGGCCACCGCATCCGCGAACCCTTCGAGCGGGACGGACTGCAGACCGCGGTCTTCGGGATGGGCTGCTTCTGGGGCGCCGAGAAAGATTTCTGGGAGCACGACACGGTCTTCTCGACTGCGGTCGGTTACGCCGGTGGCTTCAGTGCGTACCCGACGTACGAAGAGACCTGTACCGGCCGGACGGGGCACGCCGAGGTCGTCCGGGTGATCTTCGATCCCACGGAGATCAGCTACGCCGAGTTACTGAGCATCTTCTTCGAGAACCACGATCCGACTCAGGGCATGCGCCAGGGCAACGATGTGGGGACCCAGTACCGCTCGGCGATCTACTACAACTCGGACGACCAGCGTGAGCAGGCTGCGGCAGCCGCGGCGGCCTTCGGCGCGAGACTGGCGCAGGCCGGATACGGACGGGTCACCACCGAGATCGCGCCGCTCGGCGACTTCTATTACGCCGAGGCCTACCACCAGCAGTACCTGGCGAAGAACCCGAACGGCTACTGCCCGGTGCTGGCAACCGGCGTCACCTGTCCGGTCGGGTTGTTCGCGAGCACGTCTGACTGACGGCGTACCCATCAGGTCGCAGCGAACCTCCTAGTGACCTGAGCGTTTCCCAAGCGGGAGCCCCTTCCGGCATCCGGTGAAATCGCGCACACTCAGCCTTGCGCGTGATTGCCGGTCATCGCTGTGTCGGGGAGGACAGATGAGCTCTTCGCCATCGCCATCGCCATCGCCATCGCCATCGCACGTCGTCGTCGGGAGCGGAATCACTCGCCAATTCGGCGAAGGCGACACCAGCGTGCACGCGCTGCGAGGCATCGACGTGTGCATCCCGTCCGGGGAGCTGACGGCGGTGATGGGCCCGTCCGGCTCGGGCAAGTCGACGTTGATGCACATCCTGGCCGGCCTGGACAAGCCGACAGCTGGTTCGGTGCATATCGCAGGTACCGAGATCACGAGCTTGGGTGACACTGAGTTGACCAAGCTGCGTCGGCGTCATATCGGATTCATCTTTCAATTCTTCAATTTGCTGCCGATGCTCACCGCACGTGAGAACGTCCTGCTGCCGCTGACGATTGCGGGCGCGAAGCCGGGGCCCGGCTGGTTCGACGAACTCATCGGTCGAGTTGGGTTGACCGACCGGCTGACTCACCGTCCGGCGGAGTTGTCCGGTGGACAGCAGCAACGCGTTGCGATCGCGAGGGCACTCGTCTCCCGGCCGAGCGTCGTCTTCGCCGACGAGCCGACCGGAAACCTCGACTCCACAACCAGCGGCGAAATTCTCGCCCTGATGCGTAGTTCAGTCGAAGAGTACGGCCAGACGACGGTTATGGTGACCCACGATGCGAACGCTGCCGCGATGGCTGATCGGGTGCTGTTCTTGGCCGACGGTCAGATCGTGCAGGAACTACCGCGGTCGAGTCCCCGCGACATCCTGCTCGCGATCGAGAAACTCGGCATCCGATGATCCGCTTCGCCATTCGCGCGCTGTTACAGCGCAAGCTGCGCACCGTCCTCACGGCACTGGCAATCGTGCTGGGAGTGGCCATGGTCAGCGGGACCTACGTCCTTACCGATTCGATCGGAACCGCCTTCGACTCGATCTTCGGCGAGACCTACAAGAACACCGACGCCGCGATCACCGGCAAGTCGGCGATCAGCAACAATCAGAGCGACACAACGACGCCGGCAACGTTCAACCAGGAACTGCTGGCACAGGTGCAGGCACTGCCCGAGGTCGGCGCCGCGATCGGCAGCGTGTCGGCAGAGGCACAGTTGATCGGCGCCAACGGCAAGGCAATCGTCTTCGGAGGTGCGCCGAACCTCGGATTCAGCGTAGACCCCGACCATCCCGACTTCGACTCCCTGAACCTCGTTGAGGGGTCATGGCCGGCGGCAGGAGACGTCGTCATCGACCGCGCTACCGCAAATAAGAAAGGTCTCCACGTCGGCCAACTCATCGGCGTGCAGGCTCGCGGTCCAGTGCAACGGCTCCGGATCTCCGGCCTGGTCACTTTCGGAGCAGTCTCGACTATCGGTGGAGCGACTCTGGCCGGCTTTCGGTTGTCAACCGCGCAGGACTTGTTCGACAAGCAAGGCAAGCTCGACCAGATCCGTATAGCAGCCAAGTCTGGGATATCTCAATCCCAGCTGATCTCTGCAGTACAAAAGATCCTCCCGGCCGGCACCCAGGTGCGCACCGGCGAGGATCAGGCGGTTCAGGATGCCTCCGGGACGAGCAGCTTCATCTCGTTCCTGCAGACATTTCTGCTGGTGTTCGGAGGCGTCGCCCTCTTCGTCGGATCGTTCGTAATCGCCAATTCGTTGTCGATCACGATCGCGCAGCGCACCCGCGAGTTCGCGACGCTGCGCACGTTAGGCGCGACTAGACGTCAGGTCCTCGGCTCGGTGCTCGTAGAGGCACTGGTTATGGGGATTCTCGCCTCGGTCGCAGGATTGCTACTCGGACTGGCTCTGGCCAAGGGACTGTTCCGGCTGTTCGACGCGGTCGGCTTCACGCTGCCCAACAGTGGACTCATCTTCAAGCCACGCACCATCGTGGTCGCGTTATTGGTCGGGATTCTGGTCACGGTGGTGGCCAGTCTGCGGCCGGCCCGGCGCGCCACTCGAGTGCCACCGATCGCCGCGGTGCGGGAGGGCGTGGTACTGCCCCCCGGTCGATTGGCGCGGTTCCGCGCCGGCGGCGCCGTGCTGCTAGCCGCGGCCGGCTTCGGCTCGTTGTTGTTCGGCCTCTTCAACCACGGCCTGGGGACGTCGAGCGTGCTGATCCTGATGTTGGTAGGTGCCCTGGCCGCGTTCGTTGGCGTGGCGCTGTTCGCGTCCCGGCTGGTGCGTCCGATGGCCTCCGCGGCAAACCCGCTCGCCCGCTGGTCGGTGGTGCTGTTCTCCGTCCTCGTCTGGCCCCTGTTCTCGTTGCCGTTCTGGCTGTTGAGACGTGGCGCGTGGGGACCCGGGTCACGCGGCTCACGAGTCGGCGGCTTCATCCTCGGCGCAGTCCTGAACCCGGTGCTGCTGATCATGGTGCTGATCATGGTGTCGCGACGTGTCGCGACCGGGTGGCGTCCGGAGTGGCCGGCGGAGTTCCCATCGGTCGCACCGGATCGGTCGGCGACCGATATCGGTGGCGAGAACAGTCGCCGCGATCCCCAACGAACGGCATCCACGGCTGCCGCGCTGATGATCGGGCTTGCCTTGGTCACCTTGGTGGCGACGCTTGCCGCGGCGATCATCAAACCGTTCGAGGATGCTGTGGACCAGATCTTCACCGCGGACTACGCGATCACTGCGCAGAACAACTTCTCACCTATTCCGCCGAGCGTCGCCGCCGCGGCCGCATCGACGGTCGGCCTGGAGTCGATTGCCAGTGTGCGAGGCGGGGATGGCAAGGCTTTTGGCAAGAGCATTCAAGTGACTGCGGTCGATCCCCAAGCCGCCGAAGTCCTCACCCTTCGTTGGCAGGACGGATCACCGGCTGTGTTGGGGCAACTGGGACCCGCCGGTGCGATCGTCGCCAAGAGCTATGCGGAGAGCCATAGCCTCGTGCGTGGCTCGCCGATCTCCGTCCTGACACCGTCTGGGTCCGCGATGCAGCTGAGAATTGCCGGGATCTTCGATCCACCGTCTGGCGGGTCGCCGTTCGGGCAGGTCACGATCTCGAGCGCAACCTTTGACAGGAACTACGCCGCACCGCAGAACCTGTTCACGTTCGCGAAGCTGCGGGGTGGCGTGAACGACGCGAACACTCAGGCGTTGGAAGCGTCCCTCAAGGCATTCCCGAACGCCAAGGTCGCTACTCGCGCACAATTCAAGTCCAACCAGATCAGCGGCATCAAGAGTGTGCTGAACATCCTCTATGTGTTACTGGCCTTGTCCGTTCTTGTGAGCCTGTTCGGAATCGTGAACACCCTGGTGCTGACGGTCTTCGAGCGAACTCGTGAACTCGGAATGATGCGTGCGATCGGCATGACGCGCCGCCAAACCAGACGGATGATCCGCCACGAAAGCGTGATCATCGCATTGATCGGTGCCGCACTCGGGATCGCGCTGGGTCTGATCCTGGCCGGACTTCTGATCGCGCGGGTCGACTTCATGTCGTTCGCGCTGCCGACCTCGCAACTGATCACCTTCGCGGTCGTTGCGGTACTCGTTGGGATCTTCGCGGCCATCTTCCCGGCCCGGCGAGCTGCCCGGTTGAATCCCTTGGAAGCGCTGCAGTACGAGTAGGGCCATTGTTCGGCCCGAACTGTCGGATTCCGCGCCGACCCAGGTTTTTCGGTCCGCACTATGCTCGACCAGGTGTCCGTGACCGCTTTTTCCTTCGACGTCCTTCGCAGGTTTCCCGATGCCGAGGCGGCAAACCTGTTCGCGGTCGATGCCACCGATCGCCTGCTGTTGGACGAGGCTGCAGACGCTCTGACCGGTGGCGGGCGGGTCTCCGTAATCGGTGACCACTACGGGGCACTCACCCTCGGTGCCATCGCGCGGCACGGGGTCGGCTTCGTTCGCGTCCATCAGGACCTGCTCACCTCGGAGCAGGCGCTGGACGCAAATGCGACGCTGACCGGCCTGTCCGACCGTTATCAGCACCATGCTCTTGGCCCGGAGCTGCTCGACGGGGCGACAGTTGTCCTTGTTCAGTCGCCGAAGAGCCTGGATGGGCTGCGGGAGGTGGCCGAGGCCATCGCCCGGCACGCCGACCCCGAGGTCGCGGTCTACGTCGGTGGCCGGGTCAAGCACATGACCCGGGCCATGAACGACGTGCTCGGCGATTCCTTCGAATCCATCCGGGCGAGCCTGGCCCGACAGAAGTCGCGGGTGCTGATCGCGGACACAGCGCGCCGCCGGCTATCGCCGCTGACCTTCCCGCTCCGGGAACACCACGACGACCTCGGCCTGTGGGTCGGCGCCCACGGTGAGGCCTTCGCCGGTACCAAGGTCGACATTGGCACCCGCTACCTGCTGAGCTTTCTCGGTCAGATGGGTAAGCGGGCGTCGCAGGCAGTCGACCTCGGTTGCGGCACCGGGATCCTGGCGGCAGCGTTGGCCAGATCCCGTCCCGAGCTATCCGTGATCGCTACCGACCAGTCGTCGGCGGCGGTGGCCTCGGCCGCCGAGACCATGCGGGCCAATGGGCTGGCCGACCGCGTCGAGACCCGCCGGGACAACGCGATGGCTGGGTGGCCCGACGGTTCAACCGATCTGGTCGTGCTGAACCCGCCGTTCCACCTGGGCACCACCGTCGACACGAGCGCCGCGGAAGCGCTGTTCGAGGCCGCCGGGCGGGTGTTACGGCCGGGCGGCGAACTGTGGACGGTGTTCAACTCACATTTGACGTATCAAAGGCCGCACGGTCCGCTCGTTCGCAGCATCGGCTCGACGCGGGTCGTCGGACGCAATCCGAAGTTCACCGTTACGGTCTCCACCCGTCGGGGCTGATCCGTGCGGTGCGTTGCGGTGCGGTGCGGTGCGGCATTGCGGTGCGGTGTTGCGAGCCGGACGAGCCGGGAGTCGTTAGGCTTCAACCATGCCGGAACTGCCGGAGATCGAGGCCCTCGCGGCCTTTCTGCGCGAGAACGCGGTCGGACGAGTCGTCGTCCGATCAGATGTTGCCGCGTTCAGTGCGGTCAAGACCTTCGACCCGCCCCTGACCGCGCTCAACGGACTCACTGTCACCGGGGCCCGTCGTCACGGCAAGTTCCTCGACCTCGAGGTCGACGGCCTGCACCTGGTGACTCACCTGTCCCGGGCCGGCTGGTTGCACTGGCGCGACACCTTGCCAGTCGTGCCACCCAAGCCGGGGCGGGGTCCGATCGCCTTCCGGCTGCACCTGACGCCGGCCGACGACGGCGACGGACCGAACGGCGGCTTCGATCTCACCGAGGCCGGCACCCAGAAACGGCTGGCGGTCTATCTGGTCCGCGACCCGCTGGAAGTGCCCGGGATCGCCCGCCTCGGACCGGACGCATTGACGATCAGCCTCGAGGATTTTGCGTCGCTGCTCGCCGAGCAGCGAGCACAGCTCAAAGGGGTGCTGACCAGCCAGTCCGTACTGGCGGGGGTCGGCAACGCCTACTCGGACGAGATCCTGCACACCGCCAGGATGTCCCCGTTCGCGATCGCCTCGCGGCTCAGCGAGGCCCAGATCAGCACCCTGCACGCGGCTATGCGGACCGTCCTGCTGGATGCGGTCCAGCGGTCGGTCGGCCAGAAAGCAGCGACCCTGAAGTCGGAGAAGCGCAGCGGCCTGGCCGTCCATGCCAGGACCGGACTGCCCTGCCCGGTGTGTGGCGACACCGTGCGAGAGGTGTCCTTCGCGGACAAGTCCCTGCAGTACTGCCCGACCTGCCAGACCGGCGGCAAAAACCTGGCCGACCGGCGCCTGTCCCGATTGGTGAAGTAACCGCCGCGCCGACACGCCTGGGCAGTTGTGCGATCAGGGCACGGACACGGCAGACTGGAGGCGTGGACTACATGATCCCGATCCTGACCGCGAAGGACCTCAGCCAGACTCCGTTCGACCGGAGCTCGACGGTCGGCTAGCCGGGGGCCCGGAACAGTCCCAACGAGACGATCTGCTCAGCCGATGTCGCTGCCCACCGCTTGGTCGCGGGCCAGACGCCCACCGCTGCCAGCGAATCCCAGTCCGCTGATCATCGCCCATCGGGGCGCGTCGGAGGATGTGGCCGAACACACGCTGCCGGCCTATCTCGCCGCGATCGACACCGGCGCGGACGGACTGGAGTGCGATGTCCGGCTCACCCGGGACGGGCACCTGGTCTGCGTCCACGACCGGACCGTGAACCGTACGTCGAACGGGTCCGGCATCGTCAGTGAGCTGGACCTGTCCGGACTCCAACAGCTGGATTTCCGATCCTGGCGAGCTGAGCAAGTGGATTCGCCCTACTTGGCCGGGGTCGCTCCCGATCGGCTGCGGGCAGACGACACCAAGGTCCTGACCCTGGAGGTTCTGCTCGGTGTGGTCGCGGACGCCGGGCGCCCGGTGAAGCTGCTCATCGAGACCAAGCATCCGACCCGGTACGGCGGCCTGGTCGAGAAGGAGCTGGTTCGACTGCTACGCCGGTTCGGCGCGAGCGCCCAGACCGGCTCCGGCAACGCGCAGGTGACCGTGATGAGCTTCGCGCCAGTGGCCCTGCGCCGCGTTCGGCTGCTGGCGCCGCAGCTTCCGCTGGTGTTGTTGCTCGACCGGGCCTCGCCGATTCGCCGGGACGGGTCGCTGCCGACCGGCGTGGACACCGCCGGTCCAAGTATCCGGCTGCTCCGGTCGGATCCCCGCTATGTCGACCGGGTGCACGCCCTCGGCGGCCGGGTCTACTGCTGGACGGTGGATGAACCGCGTGACGTGGCGCTGGCTGCCGGGCTCGGAGCGGACGCGATCATCACCAATCGGCCTGCCGTGGTCCGCCGGCAGCTGGACCAGCTCCGCGCCTGATCCGCCCGGACCGTTGAGGCGCGCAATTGGCGCTCGATGTTTACGGTTGTCCGGTCGCGGGTAGAACCCCAATGGCCGACGAGAGGCCAGACCATCCCTTCCTGGATCCGACGCCGACGCCGACGCCGACTCCGATTCCGATTCCGATTCCGATTCCGATTCCGGAGGATGCTTACCGTGCCAACACTCTGGATTCGACACGCGCCGGCCAGCGCGTCCATCGTTCGCCGTCGAGTGTCGGCCGCCCTGCAGGAGGCCGGAGTCTCCGAATCCGACGCATCCGACGCTGCCTTGATCGCGAGCGAGCTGGTCGCGAACGCGGTCCGGCATGCGCCGGCGCTGCCGTCCGGGCACCTGGTCGTCGAGTGGTCCCTCAGCGCCGAGAGCTACACCATCGCCATCACCGACGGCGGTGCGGTTGACAGGCTCTCGATTCCGGAGACGAACGCCTGGGACACCTCCGGCCGTGGCCTGAGCATCGTGGCCGCCGTGTCCGACGCGTGGGGGGTGACCCGGGGCGAAGGCTCGACGACGGTGTGGGCCCGAGCAGAACGCGATCGTGTAACAACCGGCATGCGATAGCTGCCGGTTGTTACACGATCGCGTCGGTCAGGACGGCAGCGTACGCATGATCCGCAGCGCCACCGACAGGGTTGCCAGATCGACCGTCTCGCGGGACAACGCCTCGGCGAAGGTGCTGCGGGCCCGCTGTACCCGCTCCGGGTTCTGGGCAGCCCAGGCTGTCAGCCGCTCGGTGGCCGGCAAGGTTTCATCAGTCGTGCGCAACACCGAGGTGGCAATGGCCGCCAGCGCCGCGTAGACGTCGTGCCGCATCGCAGCCCGGGCCAGCGCCGACCAGCGGTCGTCCCGCGGCAGGTTCGTGACGGCATAGAGGATGTCGTCCACACTCAACTGCTCCGACAAGGCGTAGTGCAATTCGGCCACCTCCGCCGCCGGCCGATTATTGGCCACCGCGATCTCGACCACGTCCAGTAAGAGGAACGAGGTCAGCAGACAGGAGATTCGCGAGGCCAGCTCACGGGGTAGACCATGCCCGACCAGGCGGTCGATCTCGGCGTGGAGGTTTTGCCGCTCCCGGCCCCGAAGCAACTCCGGAACCTTGGGGGTCAACTCGGCCACAGTGGCCGCATACCGCGCTATCTCGGCCGTGACATCGGTGATCGGGAATCTGACGTCGACCAGCCAGCGCACCGCGCGGTCGATGGTCCGGCGCACCTCCCGGTAGCCGATGTGCTGGGCATTCGTAGGGACCTGGTTGTCCAGGGCCTCGATGTCGTCCCAGATCCGTTGCAGGCCGAAGACCTCACGGACCACGGTGTACGCCCGGGCGACCTGCGCGGAGTCCACGCCGGTTTCCTCCTGCGCACGGAACACGAAAGTCGATCCACCACGGTTTACCATGTCGTTGACGACACAGGTCGTGATGATCTCGCGGTGCAACGGGTGAGCGTCGAGCTCGGCATCGAACCGGGCAGCGATGGGCTTCGGGAAGTAGTCCTGGAGCAGGCGGCGGAACCATGGCTCGTCCGGGACGCTCGACTCACGGAGCTCCTCGGTCAAAACGATCTTGACGTACGCCGCCAGTACCGCAAGTTCCGGTGAGCTGAGCCCCTCGTGGGCTGCCTCCCGGGCTGCAAGTTCTTTGTCGCTAGGTAGGAACTCGATCGCGCGATCAAGCTCGCCAGCCTTCTCCAGTTCCTTGAGAAGCCGGCGATGGACCGAGAGCAGCCCCCGGGCGCCATGCCGGGCCACACCGAGCAGCACGTTCTGCTCGTAGTTGTCCCGCAGCACGAGTTCGCCGACCTCGTCGGTCTGCTGGGCCAGCAGCTGATTGCGCTCGGAGAGTTCCAGTGCAGCGGATTGCACCGACCTATCCAGCAGGATCTTGATGTTGACCTCGTGATCTGAGGTATCGACGCCTGCGGAGTTGTCGATCGCATCGGTGTTGATCCGGCCACCAGCACGGGAGTATTCGACCCGGCCGCGCTGGGTGAATCCAAGGTTGCCACCCTCACCGACGACCTTGCAACGAAGCTCCGAGCCGTCCGCCCGCAACGGGTCGTTGGCCTTGTCGCCGGCATCGACATGTCCTTCGGTAGACGCCTTGACGTAGGTACCGATCCCGCCGTTCCACAACAGGTCCACCGGCGCGATCAGGATCGCGTGCATCAGCGCCGCGGGAGCCAGCGCGGTGATATCGGGCCGCAGGCCAAGGGCCTGACCGACCTCGGGGGCAATTGGAATCGCCTTGGCAGTACGGGGGAATACCCCACCACCGGCCGAGATCAGGCTGCGGTCGTAATCGTTCCAACTCGATCGGGGAAGGTTGAACAAGCGCCGCCGCTCGGCGAACGAGGTCGCCGAGTCCGGGCTCGGATCGAGGAAGATGTGCCGATGATCGAAGGCGGCGACCAGGCGTATTCGCTGGCTGAGCAGCATCCCGTTGCCGAACACATCACCGGACATGTCGCCAATTCCGACGACCGTGAAATCCTGGTTCTGGGTGTCGATGTCCAGTTCCCGGAAGTGATACTTGACCGACTCCCAGGCACCCTTGGCCGTGATGCCCATGGCCTTGTGGTCATACCCCACCGAGCCGCCGGAGGCGAAGGCATCACCCAGCCAGAATCCCCTTTCGAGCGCGATGGTATTGGCAATGTCGGAGAAGGTGGCGGTGCCCTTGTCGGCGGCGACGACGAGGTACGGATCGTCGGAGTCATACCGCCGGGTCCGAGGGGGCGCAGCCACGTAGCGGCTGCCGTCCGGCGCAGTGCGGTAGTTGTCCGTCAGCTCCAGCAACGAGGTGATGAAGATCTTGTAGCAGGCGATCCCCTCGGTAAGCCAGGCATCGCGGTCCACGTTGGGATCGGGCAACTGCTTGGCAACGAAACCACCTTTCGATCCGACCGGCACGATGACGGTGTTCTTCACCATCTGTGCCTTGACGAGGCCTAGCACCTCGGTACGGAAGTCCTCCCGGCGGTCCGACCAGCGCAGCCCACCGCGGGCCACCGCTCCGAACCGGAGATGTACGCCCTCGAGGCGAGGTGAATACACCCAGATCTCGAACCGCGGCCGGGGCTCGGGCAGATCCGGGATCGACCGCGGATCGAGTTTCACGGCAAAGGCGCCCTGCGGGACGCTGACTCCGGTGAGATCCTCCTCTTCGCGGTAGTAGTTGGTCCGCAGCGTGGCGTTGATCAACGTGACCAGTGATCGCAGGATCCGGTCCTGATCCAGGCTGGACACATCGGCCAGCGCCTCGTCGATCTGCCCGCGAAGCTCGTCCACCTGGTCCACGTCCAGCGTCGAGTCAGGGTCGAACCGGGCCTCGAACAGTGCGATCAACAACTGGGCGATCCGGCTGTTCTGGCTCAGCGCCTGTTCGATGTAACCCTGGCTGAAGGTGGTACCAGCCTGCCGCAGGTACTTCGAGTATGCGCGCAGCACCATCGCCTGCTGCCAGGTCAGACCGGCCCGGACGACGAGGGCGTTGAATCCGTCCTGTTCTATGCCGCCGGCCCACAGCACGCGCAAGGTCTCGATGACCGCGCCGGAGCGTTCGGGGCCGAAATCCACACCTTCGCCCAACTTGAGGCCGAAATCGTAGATCCAGGCCGCCGTTCCGTCCGTCCGTTCGAGTTCGTACGGACGTTCGTCGAGGACCTCGATGCCCATTTTCTCGAGCATCGGCAGGGTCCTGCCCAGCGACAGGGGCGTACCGGTACGGAAGATCTTCAGACGCCGGTCCGCGGGATCGTCAGGCGTGGGGGTGTAGACGTCGAAGGCCAGGCCCTCGAGATCGGGCAGCACCTCGAGTCGGCGGAGATCCGAGACCGCCACCGAAGCGGAGAAGTCCTCCTTGTATGCCTCGGGAAACGCCTCGCTGTACCGGCGCAGCACCCGATCGGCCTCTTCCTCGCCGAGCCCGACGGTGAGCAGATCGGCAAGGTCGTCGCTCCACCGCCGCGTGACCTGCGCGACTTTGGTCTCTACCTTGGCCCGCTCGGGGTTCGGAACTTCCTCACCGGGTCGCAACGCGATCAGGAAGTGCATCCGGGCCATGCCCAGTTCGACGATGCGGTCGTCACGGGCGATGATCCGCCCCGGCCAGTTGCTCAGGATCACGTCGCGCACGCGCCGCCGGGTTTCCGGGCCGAGCCGGTCGGCGGGAAAGTAGACCAGAACCGATACGAAATCACGGTTCAGGTGGGTCCGGGCGAAGACCCCGATGCCGCCACGTTCGGACCGGTCGACCACCAGTTGGGACAGCCGGAGCAGGTCAGGACTGGTCGCCTCGAGTAACTCGTCGCGCGGCAAGGTACGCAGGGCGGCCAGCAACTGCCGTCCGGTGTGGCTGTCGGCGCGCGCGCCGGACCGTTGCAGCACCTCGGCGATCCGGCGTCGGAGCACCGGGACGCGCCCAACGGTGCCGTCGGACTCATCGGTGATCAGACCGAGGAACACATGGATTTTCTCGCCGATTCCGTCGACCGCCGGAGCGATCACGGTTACGCAGTCGTAGCGAGCAGACCTGCGGACGGTCGAGACCATGGGTGACTTGAAGATGACGAGCGGGGCACCGGACCGGTAGGCCGGCAGCAACTCCAGCGGCGAGATACTGGCCTCACCGCGGAGGACGCCACGCTCGGAGGCCGACGGCGATTCCATCGCGCGAGCCGGGCTGGCCAGCTCGTTGGCCGAATAGGCCGCGTGGCCAAGGATCATGAAGTTTCCGTCGGCCAGCCAGCGCAGCAGGGCCGCGGCCTCGGTCGACGTCTCGCGATCGAATTGACCGGGATTCTGCTCCAGCTGACCGGCCAGCGAGCGGATCAGCGCGTAGACCTCGGGTGCGTCGTCCACCGCGTGGTGCACGTCGGTGAGCACCCGCTTCAGGTCAGCGACGGTGTGTTCGTGCTCGTCGGCCGGGATCTGATCGGTCTCGATGTGCATCCACGATTCGGTGGCGGCGCCCGCCGGGACCTGCGCGGTGTCCTCCAGGTCCAGCACCGCGCTCAGGACGCCCTCGGAATCGCGGCACACGACGAGCTGCGGATGCAGCAGGTGCTCCACCGGATGCCCGGTGCGCTTGAGTTCAGCAGTACAGGAATCGACCAGATACGGCGCGTCAGCGGTGACGATGTCGATCGCCGTGGTGCCGGCATCGAGGTCACGAACCGCAACCAGGATCTCATCGGGAGCTCGTCGCCGGCCCAGGTCGAAATGCCGCCGGGCGAGGTCGGCCAGCACGCTCTGTTGTCGCCCGGGAAGCTGGGCCGGTGCGTGCGCGAGGTAACGACGGAGGAAGGTCTCATCTCCGCCGGCCAGCCCCGTTGATGGCGCGCCATCAACGGAAAGGTCGGTGGACGACGAAAGATCGGTCATGCGCTTGTCACCTCGTTGTGACGGTTGCAACAGTTGTGAGGAGGTCCGACTGGGCCGGCAACACCTCGGGTCGATGTCCTCCTTATCGAACCACAGCCGGACCGGACGCGGACTCAAACGTCGCCGGTGCCTCACGCGGTTTCCGGAGTTCGTAAGGTGCACCCACTTCGGGCGTGGGCAAGGATCGATGCATGCCTTCGCAGCATGCCTACTCGTTCGAGGTCGCCGACTGGCGTCGCCAGGTCCATTCCCTCTACCGGGACGTGCGCGCGGCGCGCTCACCAGCCGAGGGATACGCGATCTGGGTCACCGGCCGTACCGAGCTTTTCGCCTCCCATCCGGCCTCGCCGCGATCGGGCAACCAACGGCTGGTGCACGCTGACTACGATCCTGCCTTCCGGTTCATGTTGCCGGTTTCGACGGTGGACGTCGACGACCAGGCCGATCGGTTCGAGGTGGCGACCGGCACCGATGGGGTGGTGCCGTTCGAGCGGATCGGACGGTTCGAGCTGCCGGCAATCGATTCCTTCGAGCCGGCCGGCCTGGACATCTGGTGGCTTGCCTCGTACGGCGGTGGGATCTTCCTGCCCTTGCGCGACGGCACGGCCGGATCGCTCACCTACGGGGCCGGGCGCTATCTCCTCGACACGGTCAAGGGCGCCGACCTCGGACGGGCGGACGCGGACCCCCGCGGTGCCGACCTAGCCGGTGCCGACCTAGCCGGTGCCGGCCTAGCCGGTGCCGGCCTAGCCGGTGCCGGGGATCTCACCGGTGCTGCCTGGATCGTCGACCTCAACTTCGCCTACAACCCGTCCTGCGTCTACGACTCCAGGTGGGCCTGTCCCCTTGCCCCCGCGGGCAATCGGATCAGCGCGCCGATCCCGGTAGGTGAGCTACTTCCCAAAGCCGGGTGAGCGATTCTGAATCGCCCCTGCGTGCTGGCACGATGTCGGACATGGCCCTGCCCGATTCCGCCCGTCCTCGTCCGACCCCGACGTCCGCGTCCTACTCCATCACGGTGCGGATCTACGCGGTGCCCGACGCGTCGGTCGTCGGCCGTCTCGCCACCGCCGTCACCGAAGCCGGGGGCATGGTCACCGCGATCGACGTGTCGGAATCACGCCATGACCGGATCACGATCGATGTCACCTGCTCGGCGGTCAACGGCGAACATGCCGAAGAAATCGTCGCCGGCCTGCGGGCTCTCGACGGCATCGAGGTGCACCGGGTGTCCGACCGGACGTTTCTGCTGCACCTCGGCGGCAAGATCTCTGTCGAGTCCAAGGTTCCCCTCAAGACCCGTGACGATCTGTCCATGGCCTACACGCCGGGTGTCGGCCGGGTGTCGCTGGCGCTAGCGGCCCACCCCGAAGACGTGGCCAAGCTGACCATCAAGGGCAACTCGGTGGCCGTGGTCACCGATGGGTCCGCCGTCCTGGGCCTCGGCAACATCGGTCCCGGCGCGGCCCTGCCGGTGATGGAGGGCAAGGCCGCGCTGTTCAAGCGGTTCGCCGGTATCGACGCCTGGCCGATCTGCCTGGACACCCAGGACGTCGATCTCATCGTGCAGACCGTGAAGCTCATCGCCCCCGGCTTCGGCGGCATCAACCTCGAGGACATCTCGGCGCCGCGTTGCTTCGAGATCGAGGCACGGTTGCGCGCGGAACTGGACATCCCGGTGTTCCACGATGACCAGCACGGAACGGCGATCGTGGTCCTGGCCGCGTTGACGAACGCGCTGCGCTGGGTCTCCAAGGGTCTCGCGTCCGTTCGGATCGTGGTTTCCGGCGGCGGAGCGGCGGGAACGGCCATCGTGGACCTGCTGCTCGCCGCCGGCGCGCGCCACGTTCTGGTGTGGGACCGCGAAGGCATTCTGTCGCCGAGCGACCCTTCGCTTTCGTTGGCCAAGCGCGAGCTCGCCGGCAAGACCAATCCCGAATCTGTCACCGGCGATCTGCACGACGCACTCCGGGGGGCGGATGTCTTCATCGGGGTATCGGCGCCCGGCGTGCTGCCGGCTGAATGGATCGGCGACATGGCCGAGGACCCGGTGGTGTTCGCATTGGCCAACCCCGATCCTGAGACAGATGTCGATGCCGCCCGCCGTTATGCCACCATTCTCGCCACCGGGCGATCTGATTATCCGAACCAGATCAACAACGTGCTGGCCTTTCCGGGGGTGTTCCGGGGGCTGCTGGATGCCCAGGCCGGACAGGTCACCACCGCGATGCTGCTGCGTGCCGCATTCGCGTTGGCACAATGCGTCTCCGACGAGCAGTTGAACGCGGCCTACATCGTCCCGTCGGTATTCGATCCGTCCGTGCCCAAGGCGGTGGCCGCGGCTGTGCGCGATGCAGCCAAGCCACAGCCGCGGGTGATGGGCGACCGCGGCATGGAGTAATGCGGAATGTGGTTCTCATCACGCCCCAGGGTGGGCGCCGCCGGCGAGCGAAACCCGCGAACCCAACAAGCTGTGGACGAAAACGCACCATCCACAGCTGTGATCAATTCGCAGAATCCCACGCTATAGCCACGAGAGACGCGAGATGATCACCGCAAAAACACGCGAGATGATCACCCCAGCGAGACTCAAACAGCGCGAAGCTCCCGGGCACAGGACAGGAATTTGTCGTTCTCCGGCTCGGTGCCGATGGTGACGCGCACTCCCGAGTCGGCAAACGGGCGCACGATCACGCCACGATCCTCGCAGCCGGCGGCGAAGGTCACCGCATCGATGCCGCCGTCCGCGACCGGGCCGTTGCCCAGCCACACGAAGTTCGCCTGCGACTCCGGCGGCGCATAACCGATGACGCGCAGTTCGGCCAACACCCGATCACGCTCGGTGGTCACCTCCGCGACGCGCTCCGCGAGCTGATGCTCAGCCTCTGGCTCCAGACAAGCCAGCGCTGCGGCCTGCGCGATCTGGGTTACCGCAAACGGGACCTGGGTCTGCCGTACCGCGTTACTGACCGCCGCGTCGGCAGCGATCCCGTAACCGACCCGCAGTCCGGCCAGGCCGTACGCCTTGGAGAAGGTGCGCAAGACGATGATGTTCGGGTACCGGCTGAGCAGCGTCGTACCGTCCAGCACGCTGGCATCGGTGACGAACTCCCGATAAGCCTCGTCAAGAACAACCACGACATCGGACGGCACGGCGTCCAGGAACGCGGTCAGGTCCGTCCCCGGGACGACGGTGCCGGTCGGGTTGTTCGGGTTACAGACGAAGATCAGCCGGGTCCGGTCGGTGACCGCGGCAGACATCGCGGCCAGGTCGTGGCGATCCTCTCTCAGCCCTACCCGAACGGCCGAGGCCCCGTCGATGGCAGTGATGATCGGGTACGCCTCGAACGACCGCCAGCCGAAGATGACCTCGTCGCCCTCACCTGCAGTAGCCAGTACCAGCTGCTGGCACAGCGACACCGACCCGCAACCAACCACGACCTGGGCGCTGTCCACTCCGAACTTGTCGGCCAGGGCGGCGCCCAATTCGGTGGAAAAACTGTCCGGATAACGGTTGGCGTCCGCGGCGACCTCAGTGATGCGCTGCACGACATGCGGCAAGGGCCCGTACGCCGTCTCGTTGCTGGCCAGTTTGATGGCACCGGGCACGGTCCGGCCCGGGACGTAGGCGGGCAGCGCAGCGAGCGTGGCACGGAGGCGAACAGTCATGCCCGCCAGATTAGCCCGCGCAGACCCCCGCAGGCCCGCACAGGTCAGCCGCGAATCGCCGCGACGGCGGCGACGATGGCGAACACCGTGAAGAGCGCGCCGGCGATCTGATGGATCAGGTTCAGCGGAACCTTGCGCAGGATCGCCCGCCCGAGCAACGCCGCCAGTACCGCGACGCCGACCAGGGCCAGGAAGGAACCGATGCCCACCGCTACCGGTTCGCCGTAACGCGCGACGAGGCCGGCCGTGGCGAGCTGCGATGCGTCTCCCCACTCCGCGGCGAACAGCACCCCGAAGGAGATCCCGAATATCCGTCGGTCACTCAACGCCGATGCCGCGGGGTCGACCGACTCGTCCGCGTCGTCTGCGCCCCCAACAGTCTCCCGGAACAGGATGAACGCCCCCACCGCGAACAACACGGCCACGAACGCCTCCACCAGGCGGTGCGGCAGCAGCCGCAACAGGCCGCCGGCGGTGACCGCGACGACACATTGCACCGCGAACGCGGACGCTACGCCGAGCAGGACGGGCCGGCGACGATATCTCGTCGATAGCACCAACGTGGCGACCAAGGTCTTGTCCGGAAGCTCCACCAACAGCACGGCACCGAACGCGATGCCGAACACCGCAAGAAAGGAAGTCATCGAGGGATATCCTGCCCGAGATG
>JAVEET010000027.1 GCA_030840295.1 Pseudonocardiales bacterium | reverse complement strand
CCGTCCTGGTAGCCAGGCGCCTTGAGGAAACTCACTGCGGGCAGCTTGTCCGGCGAGACGTAGCCGTGGCTGATCGCAGCGACCAGGGAGTCGAAGTCACTCGTGTCGTACTGATGATTTGCCGTGTTGAACTGCGGCACCCCACCGCTGGTGGATTGGGTATCGGTACCGATCGCGGTCAGTGACGCGGGCGCGAGGTGGTGCGGGTTTGCGGTGGAGGCGTAGTACTGGAACGGTTCGTGGTGGGCGATGTAGTCGTCCTTGTTGCCGTAGTTGCTGCCACCGGGCGTGGTACCTCCGGTGCCCCCAACCGCCGCGCCTACCGGATGCGCGGCGTTGCACAGGCCCTGATCGGCTTGGGGTGCAACCGCGTACTTGCCCTTGAACTGGTCGGGGGTAAACGTGCTGGTCGGCTGGGTGCCGCCGGTCGCGGTCGCATAGGTGGTGGTGGGCCGGAAGCCGCCCTGGAACCAGCCCCAACTGAGTCCGGCGGCGTTCAGGGTGTCACCGACGTTCGTCCCGGTCAGTGAGACTGCATCGCGGGTGGAGCAGTCGTCGTAATAGGGCTGAGCGTCTTCGATGAGGGAAGTGCCGCCCTTGCCGTCAGGCACGGTGTCACCGTTTGTGTTGGCGCCGTTGACCATGAGACCGACCCCGCCGGTGTTACCCGAGACGAGGTTGATGGCTCCCGGCGAGGAGGGGCCGAAGGTGGTGCCGAAGGAGTTGTCGCTCATCGCGTACTGCTGGGCGTAGCTCCACATACCGGTGACGGTGTTGCCGTCGTAGTAGTTCATGACGTCGCTTGCCTTGCACGGCTGGCCGGGTCCGTTGGTACCCGAGGCGTTGCCTACGGTCGTGCTGAACTGATCCATCTTTCCGCCGTTGAATGCCTTCTGTTCGGCGTTGTAGTTGTGGCCCTGGTCGCAGGTCAGGACATCGTTGAGGTTGGCGGGATTGAGTCGCTGTGGGTTGACCTGGTTGCCGGCCGTGTCCTTGTTCGGGTTGTTGGTGAGTAGGTTGCCGCTGCCGCCGGCGCCCTTGCTGTTGACCAGGTTGTTCACGCTCGGGGTGTGCTTCGCGGCCCGAAACGGCTGACCGGAGGTGTTCGCGGCCGCGGGGTACGTGCCGAAGTAGTGGTCGAAGGACACGTTTTCCTGATAGATCACGACCAAGTGCTTGATCGGAGTCGCGGTCGCCGATGGAGGCGAATGGCGCGGTTCGGCAGCGCTTGACGCCGCGGTCGCGGCCAGCGTGGCGGCTATACCGAGCGCGACAGCGCTAGTGGTTTTGGAGAGTCTGGACATGAGGAAACGGCCCTTCCAGGGTTGTGCCGGCGCCACGTTCTGGCGCGGTGCGGCAGAACCGGAAGTTACCCAGCTCAGATGAACGCTAGCTGACACGCCGGCGAACAAAAGGATCGAAAGCGGGCATCCGTCGCTGTCCGGATAGCCGCGTTCAGCAGCCGCCGGTCCGGATTTCACAGGCCTTGCCTATTCATCTGCTGGCCACCAGACCCTCACCAGCAGGCCACGTCGGTCCTCCACGATCTGTAACGACCGTTAGAAATGGATCGCGTTGATTGTGACGCTGGTCGTGAGGAGATCGTATGTCCAAGTCGTTACGTCTGGCGCTGTGCGTCGGCACAGCTGTCAGTGTGGCCGCACTGGTGGCTGGTTGCTCGTCGTCCTCAGGCGGAAGTCCGGCCTCCAGCAGTGCGGGGGCCGCTCCATCGTCCTCGGCTGCCGCAGGGTCGCCTGCGCCGTTGATCGTATATTCCGCGCAGGGTTATGACGCGCCGGTGACAAAGGCGTTCACGCAGGCCACCGGAATCCCGGTCAAGTTGGTCGATGACAGCACCGGCCCGCTGCTGACGAAGGTCGCGGCAGAGAAGAACAATCCACAGTGGGGATTGTTGTGGGTGGATGGCGATACCGCGTTCGCTGCGCTGGACAAGCAGGGCCAGTTGCTGCCTTATACGCCGAAGGCTGCGCTGACTTCGGTGGGCCAGGCGTTGGTGCCGACCGACCATTCCTATGTCCCGGTCAGCACCACGGTGATGGCGGCCTTGATCTATAACAGCGCGCGCACCAATAGCGTCCCGGCGTCCTACCAGGATCTGCTGAGTTCGCAGTACTCGGGCAAGGTGGGGATGAACGACCCGTCGCAGTCGGGTCCGACCTATCCGTTCATTGCCGGCCTGATGAATCAGCTGGGTGGTCAGTCCGGTGGCGTCGCGGCCGGCGAGGACTACCTGAAGAAGCTGAAAGCCAATGGGCTACATGTGTTCCCGACCAACGGGGACACGCTGCATGCGCTGGAGACAGGTCAGATCACCTATGGTCTGATCCAGAGTTCAGCAGCTGCCGGCGAGGTCGCCAAGGCGCCGAAGAACGCGAGCTTCAACGCCAAGGCCGCCTACTTGCCGCAGTCGACCCTGCTGCCCGCCGTGATCGGAATCGACAAGGCTGCCCCACCCCCGGTGCGGGCCGAGGCCAAGAAGTTCGTCGAGTTCGTGCTCAGCCCCGCCGGGCAGGACGCGATGCTCAAGGGTGACCCCAAGGGTGATTCGCTGTTCTGGCCGGTCGTGCCCGGAGTGAACGCGCTCTCAGATCTGCCCTCGTTCCCGAGCGCCTACCAGAAGATCGACCCTTACTTCTGGGGACCGTTGGAGAACCAGGTCAACACCTTCTTCGACAGCACCATCAAGTAGCCACGTGACCACCGTTCTGCCAGCCGCGCAGCCCGTCTCCGCTCAGCCGCCGGACGGGGGTGCGCTGAACAGGGCTCGGCTGAGCCTGTCGAGGTTCCGTAGCGGGCCATGGTTGCTGTTCTGGCTGTTGATCGTCGCGATCCTGGTGCTACCGATTGCGTTGTTCCTGCTGGTGGCGTTCAGCCCGCGACTGCTCGGGCAGGGGGCGGCATGGTTCACGCTGCAGGGCTTCAGAGATGCGTTTACCGGCACGCTGCTGCGCGGCACGCTGAACTCCCTCGTCGTCGGCGTGGCCTCCGCGGTCGTGGCCACCGCCGTCGGCGCGGGGGTCGCATGGTGCGTGTTGCGCACTGATGTCGTGGGCCGGCGGCTGTGGGCAGGGTCGATGTTCGCCCTGCTGTTGGCCCCCTCCTATCTCATCGCGCTCGGGTGGGAGCGGCTGCTTGAGCCCGCCGGTGTCCTGGAGCTGCTGGGAATTCCGGCGACCGGCCTACGACAGGCGTTCTACGGACCGCTGGGTGTGGTGATCGTATTGAGCGTGAAGGGTGTGCCCTTCGCCTTTCTGGCGCTGTCGGGTGCGCTGCGTGGCTTGGGTGAGGAGTTCGAGGCGGCGGCGCGGGTGCACGGCGGCGGCCCGTCAGCTGCCGCGCGGGTGGTCCTTGCGTTGCTTGCCCCGGCGTGCTGGTCAGCGTTCGCGATCGTGTTTGCCGAATCGGTGAGCGATTTCGGGGTAGCGGCGACGCTGGCCAACGACGCGCATTTCCCGGTCGCGACCTTCACGCTCTACAACGCCATCGACAACTTTCCCGTTCAGTTCCCGGTCGCCGCAGCGGTCGGCTGGATCCTGATGGCCCTGGCCGGGCTGGCTTTACTGGCCCAGACGCGGGCCTTGCGAGGACGGAGCTACCGGGTACTCGGAGGCCGGAGTCGCCCGGCTCGCCGCCTGCGCCTGTCACGCACTGCGCACCTGCTGACCGTGGGATGCCTGCTTGGTTTAGTGGTAGTCGGTCTCGGGATTCCGAGCTTCGGTGCTGTCTCGGCGTCGCTGATCGATGGCCTAGGCTCGTTGGTGGGCAGCCATCGACTGACCTTGACCAACTACAGCCGGGTACTGCACAGCCCCGCGCTGCGAGCGCCACTGCAGTTTTCCGCCGAATTAGCCGTCGTTACCGCCACCGTCACCGCGGCGCTCGGGCTGGTCGCCGCCCGGCTGCTGTCCAGCCGGGGCACCCGGATCACCGGCCGCGTTCTGGACCTGCTGTTGCTGACCGCGGTGGCGCTACCCGGCATCGTCTTCGCCGCCGGATACATCTTCACCTACAACCTGCCGCTGACCAACCGGCTTGGTGTACATCTCTACGGGACGTCCACCCTGTTGCTGCTCGGCTACCTGGCTACCGCCCTACCTGCTACGTCGCGGGTCCTGCTGGGCAGCGTGAGTCAGGTCCAGGAATCGCTGCGCGAAGCAGGTCGGGTGCACGGTTCGGGCGCGTTCGCCTCCTGGCTCCGGACGGTATTGCCGCTGCTGGCCCGTCCGCTGGTCGCGGCCTGGGTCCTGACCTTCGCGGGGACGCTGCTGGAGCTGCCGGTGTCACAGCTGCTCTACCCGCCAGGTAGAGCCCCGGTGTCGGTCGGCATCACCAAGGCCCTGGCCAATTACGACTACGGCGGCGGGACCGCGATGGAGGTACTGGCGATCTTGTTCGCGCTGCTCGTCGTCGCGATCGTCTGGGTGCTGTTTCGACTGCTGACCCCCGCCGGCTGGCGGCGCATAGGAGGAACTCGATGAAGGCAGCTACAGAGCGTCCGCTGGGGCACTACGTGCAGGTTGCCGGGGCCGTCAAACGCTACGGCGAGTGTGCCGCATTGGGCGGCGTCGATTTCGAGGTGGATCCCGGTCAGTTCCTGGTCCTGCTCGGCCCATCCGGCTCAGGTAAATCCACCCTCGTCCGGAGCTTGGCCGGTATCGAGCGACTCGACGGGGGCCAGGTTCGGCTCAGTGGTCAGCTCGCCAGTGCCGGCAGCCGGCACCTCGCGCCGGAGCGCCGGAACCTGGCCATGGTGTTCCAGGACTACGCGCTGTGGCCGCATCTGACTGTGCTGGGCAATGTCGGGTACGCGCTGCGGCGGCGGCGTCTGGACAGCGCGGTGGCCCGCGAACGTGTGCACGCCGCGCTGGAGCGGGTCGGGCTGGCCGGCCACGCCGAGCGATACCCGCACGAGCTGTCCGGGGGTGAGCAGCAACGCGTTGCCTTGGCCCGTGCAGTCGTCGCCCAACCACAGCTGTTGCTCTTCGACGAACCGCTGTCCAACCTCGACGCCGACCTGCGTGAACGGCTCAGGGTGGAGATCGCCACCCTCACCCGGGAAAGCGGCGCCACAGCGGTCTACATCACTCACGATCAATCGGAGGCGTTCGCCTTGGCCGACAAGATCGGTGTCCTGAACAAGGGAAAGCTGATCCAGCTCGCCGGACCGGAGGAGGTCTATCGCCAACCGGCAACTCTGTTCGTCGCACGGTTCACCGGCGTCGCCGGCGAACTGCCCGGCCGGGTAGTTCATCCGGACGCGGAATACAGCCACCTCCGCATCGGTGATCTCGTGATTCGCGCCAGGACTATCGGTCCCGTGCGTGGCGGGGAGGCCGTCCGGCTACTGATCCGACCGGCGGCCACCCGGATCGCACCGGCGCCGGACGGCACCGACCAGCCAGCCGCCAACCTGCTGCACGGCGAGGTCATCGACGTGGCTTACCGCGGCCGCGGCTATGACCATGTCATCGCTGCCGGTCCGCACCTGATCTCCGCTGTACATGACGCCCAGGCCCACCCGCGCGGTGAACGGGTGACGGTCAACCTCGACCCCGACCACTGCCTCGCCTATGCGGCCGATGCAGCAGAGGACGCCAGCGGCAACGGTTATGCAAACAATCTAACCACTGTTACTATGAATGGTGCCGTCCAGCTCACTGCTGACATGGCATCCGAACCAGCGAGGAGTAGTTTGTGAGCGGCTCAGCCCTGTTCATCGCGGTATTCTTGGCTTGCATAGTCGAAGCGGTCGAGGCTCTGACCATCATCCTGGCCGCTGGCACCGCACGGGATTGGCGCTCGGCCATCACCGGCTTGTTCGCGGGGCTGCTCACGCTGGCCGTGATCATCGCCGCGCTCGGTCCGGCGGTGTCCTCGATCCCGCTCGGCGGCCTCCGGCTCTTTGTCGGTGGCTTGCTGCTGGTCTTCGGGCTGCAGTGGTTGCGCAAGGCGATCCTGCGGGCCAGCGGAAATAAGGCACTCCACGACGAGTCGTTGATTTTCCAGACCGAACTGGCCGCGGCCCAGCAGGCCCAAGCTGAGCGTCGCGGCCTGGTAGCCGACTGGTACGCCTTCACCCTGTCGTTCAAGGGCGTCGTGCTGGAAGGGCTCGAGGTCGCGTTCATCGCGCTCACTTTCGGCAGCAACCAGCACAATATCCCGCTCGCCGCCGCCGCTGCGGCCGCCGCCGTCCTACTGGTAGTGGCGGTCGGGGTTGCCGTCCGCGCACCGTTGGCCAGGGTGCCGGAGAACAGCATGAAGTTCGTCGTCGGAATCATGCTCACGGCGTTCGGGATGTTCTGGGGGGCCGAAGGCGCTGGGGCACATTGGCCAGGCTCGGACGCGGCATTGCTCGTCCTGATCCCGGCTATCGGCCTGTACGCCCTGGCCATGGTGGCCTTGTTCCGGACTAAGCCGGTCAAGGTCCCCGTCCCTGCCGGTATGGCGACCAGCCAAGGAGGAACCCACTAGTGATCAACAAGGTCCGCGCCTTCGGCGCATTCTGGTACGACTTCATCATCGGCGATGATTGGCGCGTTGCGGTCGGGGTCGCGTTCGCGTTCACCCTCACCTACATTGCAAGCCGCGCCACGACTGCGGCAGTGTGGTGGATCGTTCCTCTCGCCGTCGTCGTCCTATTGCCGCTCAGCATTCACCGGGTAACCCGGCATACCAAGTCATAGCGGCAAGCCGTGTGCCCTGTAAGGGCCGCGCAATGCAGTGGGCCACGTACATCGCGATGAGTTTTGCTCGGCCGTGCCGTCTATACAGGTGCGGACTTAACTCAAGTCCGGGCCGATCGAAAGGACACGCGAGATGAGAAGACTGATCGTGAGCACCTTCTTGACCCTCGACGGGGTCATGCAGGCCCCGGGCGGACCTGGAGAGGACGACAGCGGCGGCTTCGCGCACGGTGGCTGGTCGGTGAACTATTGGGACGAGCAAATGGGCCAGATCATGGGTGAGGCGATGAGCACGCCGTTCGACCTGGTTCTCGGACGCAAGACCTACGACATCTTCGCCGCGCATTGGCCGCACGCCACGGACGACCCTGGCGCGAAGCCGTTGAACGACGCCACCAAGTATGTCGCGTCGCGGAGTCATCCCACGCTCGAGTGGAGCAACTCGGTCCTGAT
>JAVEET010000007.1 GCA_030840295.1 Pseudonocardiales bacterium | reverse complement strand
AGTGGTCCATGCCTGTACGGCCGGGTGGCTCAGCTCGCTGCTGAAGATGAACCTCGCGGCCACTGCTGCGAGGAGAAGGAGGCAGAAGACATCGGTTGAGTTGATGCGCCGGCCACGGTGGAGGGCTGCGGCAGAGGATGCGTCCACTTCGGTCACGGGGCAATCCTGCCAGCGAGCGATCCGCGCGGCGGTCTGTCCGGTCCGTTGTGGATGTGAGGTTTCGGCTGTGGACGGCGTGCCGCGGGGGCAGGACCAGGTGTCAGTGTGGGCGGCCGAGGTACCCGTCGGATTGACGCAGTGAGTTTCGTCACATGCGTCGGGAAGGTCGCTCATCGACGGGCAAATATGTGCGCATTGGCACGTCTATCCGCTAGGGGAGCATCGGGGCTTAAGCGCTAGATGTCTCGCGCGAGGTGCGTGTGATCGCGGGCCGATGGGGTAGCTGCGGCGCCCTGGCGAGTACAGGCCGCCCGTTCGGTGCGGCTCTGGGGATCGGGGTCTTGCAGGTCCTAAATGATCAAGGTGCAATACTCCACGAGATCAACTGGAGACCCTGCGTAACTTCATCTGAAGTGCGCTCGTCGGGTGAGGTGAGCTGAAGCCCCCGGGCCGTCGGCTCCCCACTGCGGCGAAGCTGGAGGTCTGTCGAGTGCTTAGTTCAAGAAGTGGCCGTTCATCAGACGGTTCCTTTCGCGGTTCGGACGGGAAGGTCGGTGGGTGGCGACTAGCCCCAGCCGTGAGCGTTCATCAGGTAAGTTCCTTTCGCATGTCGTATTTCAGATCGGAGTAAGTTAAGATCTGGTGAAACCGGACTCGTCACGCTGATGAATCCGGCATGCTCTCTGCAAGAGAGCAGTCCAAACCGAGACGCGTGCTGATTATGTATCAGGCAAGCCGGCTGACCCCTCCTGCTCTGGTGACAGATTAGTAGTTGGTCGGGTACCGTGCGTGTATCCCGGGGAGAAGACTTTATGGTGCGTACGTGGTTTGCCCATAGCTTGTCACTTCTCGCCCCTATGCGGAAATGGTCCCTCTGGTCCGCTCCCAAAAGGGTCCGGGTTCTGGTCCTCAGCGTTGACGTCTTCGCTCTGCTCACCGCCGTGTGGGCAGTGTCCTTCTCGGGTTACGAACGCCGGTCGTTTGTCGACCTTGTCCTCCTTCTAGCGCTTAGCGTCGGCTTTCAGGAGATTTCTGGCAAGGTTGAGAAGCTCCGAAACCAGATTCGGGCCATCCGTTATATCGACATGACGTCGGTGTGGACTTTCGCAGCGGTGATAGTGCTGCCGGCCTCACTGCTCCTCCTACTGCTCGTCGTGCTGCGGCTGCATCTGTGGGTGAAGGTCAACCGCCCCGCCCAACATGCACCGCACCGGTCGTTGTTCACGGCCGCCGCAATCTGGATCAGCTGTGTCTGCGCCCACGCGACCCTCGCGGCCTTCCCCGCGTCCCATCCATTGCCCACGGGGTACTTGGCCATCGTCGCGGTCTTCGCCGCTATCTGGGCGTTCACGCTCGCCAACTCGGTTCTCGTCTTCGGGGCGGTGTGGTTGGCCTCTCCTGCGGATGAGACGCCGCCGTTCAGCACCATCTGGCAGGACTCCTTCCTCGAGATCTCGACCCTCTGCCTGGCTGGGCTCGCCGGCCTGGCTCTGATCTTCGAGCCCTGGCTGGTCATCCTCGTCGTCCCCGCGATGGTCATCTTGCAGCGCAGTGTGCTGGTCAAGGAGCTGCAGCAAGCGGCCACGACCGATTCGAAGACCGGCCTGCTCAACGCCCAGGCGTGGCACCAGGTCGCCTCGATCGAGCTGGAGCGGAGCATGCGAAACGATGTTCCCGCGGCTCTCATGATCATTGACATGGACAACTTCAAGCTGATCAACGACACGCATGGCCACCTTGCCGGCGATGCGGTGTTGAAGGCGGTTGCCGGGGTGCTGACCGATGAGCTGCGCGCCTATGACTCAGTCGGGCGCTTCGGCGGCGAGGAATTCGTGGCGTTGATGCCCAAGGTCGACGCACTTGACGCGCTAGCCATTTCCGACCGGATCCTGCGGCGCGTTCGTGAGCTACGGGTAGCCACCCGCAACGTCGGCGTGGGCGTCGGTGACCTTTCCGCGTCGATCGGTCTGGCGGTCTGCCCCCAGCAGGGTTCGGATGTCGAAGACCTGTTGCACATCGCCGACGCCGCGTTGTACACAGCTAAGCGCGAGGGACGCGACCGCGTCGAGTACAGCTTCACCGGCTGATCAACGCCTGCTCACCCATCCGGGATCGTCATCGATGGTTCAGCGGGGGCGGGTCACCTCCAGCGACGGAGTGCGGATCGCTGTGTACGAGACCGGCGTTCCCGAGCTGCCACCGGTGGTGTGCATCCACGGGTATCCCGATAACGCCGGCATCTGGAGCGGCCTGACGGCTGAGCTTGCCGGTCGCTATCGCGTGACCAGCTATGACGTGCGCGGCGCGGGTGACTCGGACAAGCCGCATGACCGCAGCAGCTTCCGACTGGGTCAATTGCAGGACGACTTCCGCGCGGTGATCGATGCGGTGTCACCTCAGCGTCCGGTCCACCTGATAGCCCACGATTGGGGCTCCATCCAGGCCTGGCATTTCAGCACCGCGCCCGAACTCCGGTCGCGAATCGCCAGCCTGACGTCCATCTCCGGGCCGTCCCTGGCACACACCGCGCATTGGGTTCGCCAGAACCTCCGGCTCGGCGCCGGTCCTGGGAGCAAGGCGAAGGTACTCAAGCAGTTCGGGCACTCGTACTACCTGGCGGCCTTCCAGATCCCGGCGCTGCCTGAGTTGCTCTGGCGGAGCGGCCTGCTGGAACGTGCGGTCAAGGTGCGGGACGGTTCGTATCGCCGCTCGATGTCCGATCGCATCCAAGGGCTCCAGCTATACCGCGCGAACCGGTTGGGTGCCGGGGGCGGCGGACCTGAGTGCAGAGCCGCGGCCCGGACCACGGCGATTCCTGTCCAGGTACTGGCGCCGAAGGCTGACGCATTCGTGACCCCGGCGCTGCAACTCGAGGCGCCCCGTCCCTTCGTCGAGCAGCTACACCTGCGCCTGATCGCCGGAGATCACTGGGTAGTGGCCAACGAGCCTGCGCTGATAGCGCGTGCCGCGGCTGAGCTCATCGACTGGGTCGAAGCCGGGGGCGAGGCCTCGGCGGCTCGCAGCCCGGGCTTGGAGAAAGCCCGGCAAGCGGCTTTGCGTTCCGGCCGGTTCGCCGGCGACTGAGGGCGACGGCTGAGAACGGCGGTTCGTCAGCCGATGCGCACGATACCGGCCGACTGCGCCGGAAGCAGGAGCTGATCCGGGCCCAGCTCGACTCCGTCCACCGTGCGGAACAGCAGCTTCGAGGCCGCCACCGGAACAACCTGCGGCTGGTCGGCGAGGTTGGCGATCACGCGTAGCGCACCGCGGTGGATTACCAGCCAGTGGGCGTCCTCGTCGAAGTCGACCAGCACGGCGTCCAGACGAGGATCACTCAGCTCCGGTTCGTCCTTACGAAGGCGAAGCAGATCACGGTACAACGACAGCATGCTGGCGTGCTCCGGCTCAGCGAGTTCGTCCCATGCGAGGTGAGCCGAGGTGAACGCCTTCGGGTCCTGGGGGTCGATGATCTGCGAGATATCCCAGCCGTGCTCGGCGAATTCTTCGACCCGTCCCTTGCCGGTGGCTTCGGCGAGTTCGGGTTCGGGGTGCGAGGTGAAGAACGGCCACCGGGTCGACGCCGCCCACTCCTCACCCATCCACAGCATCGGCGTGAATGGCGAGGTCAGCAGCAGCACCGCGCCGACTCGCAGCAGGCCGGCCGAGGTGATTTCGGGCAGCCGATCGCCGGCGGACCGGTTACCGACCTGGTCGTGATTCTGCAGACACGCCACGAACCGATAACCCGGGGTGTGCTCCCGATCGACGGGCTTTCCGTGGTTACGGCCACGGAAGGTCGAATAGGTCCCGTCGTGGAAGAAGCCGCGCGTGAACACCTTGGCCAGCGCAGCCAGCGATCCGAAGTCTTCGTAATAACCCTGCCTTTCACCGGAGAGCAGTGCGTGCAGGCAATGGTGGACGTCATCGTCCCACTGGCCGTCCAGCCCGTAGCCGCCCTCCTCGCGTGCGGTGAAGATGATCGGGTCGTTGAGATCGGACTCGGCGATCAGGGTGAGCGGACGACCGGAACGGGCCGACAATGCCTCGACCCGGCCGGACAGTTCAGCGAGCAGGTGCTCCGGCGATGAGTCCTGAAGGGCGTGCACCGCATCCAGGCGCAATGCATCCACATGGAATTCAGCCAGCCACATCAAGGCGTTGCCAAGGATGTATTCCCTTACCGGGCGGGACGATTCCCCATCGAGGTTGACCAGATCACCCCAGGTGTTGCGGCCGGGCTTGAAATAAGGTCCATACCGCGGCAGGTAATTCCCGCTCGGGCCGAGGTGGTTGTAGACGACATCGAGGGTCACCGCCAATCCGCGGGTATGGCAGGCATCGACAAACCGCTTGAGGGCATCCGGACCGCCATAGGCTTCATGGACGGCGTACCAGAGAACTCCGTCGTAACCCCAGTTCCAGACTCCGTTGAAGTCGTTGACCGGAAGCAGCTCGACGTGGGTGATACCGAGGTCGACCAGATGGTCCAGGCGGTCCACGGCCGCGTCAAGGGTGCCGTCCGGCGTGAACGTGCCGATGTGCAGTTCGTACAGCAGCGCGCCGCGCAATTCCCGTCCGGCCCAGGACGAATCGCTCCAGCTGAAGTCATCGGCGTAGAACCGGCTCGGCCCGTGCACGCCATCCGGCTGCCGGCGTGACCGGGGGTCCGGGAGCACGGTGTCCTCGTCATCGAGCAGAAACCCGTAGTCGACTCCGGGATCGGCGCCGGGAGCGTCGATCCGCCACCAGCCGTCGCGGTCCGCTGCCATCTCCAGCGTCAAATCCTGGCCGTCGGGGTTCAGCCAGAGCCGTACCCGCGACGCGTTGGGGGCCCACACGGAAACCTCAGGCATCAGGACTCCTCGCGAAGTAGCAGGGCCACCGGGTAATGCGCCAGGAGGGCGGCTACCGGCACATCGCCGGTGACGGCGCGCCCGGTCAGCGCGTCGAGGTACTTGCCGACAGGCAGGGTGATCACGGTGTCCCGCCAACCGCCGGAGGCCTCGAGACCGACCGGTAGCCGCGTCGCGAGCGTGATCGCCCCGCCGCGGTCGAAGCCGACCAGGTAGTCCTGCGCCGGCCCGTCCACGAGCAGGGGCGTGTAACCGGTGAACAGCTCCGGCCGGTCCCGGCGGGCGTGCAGGGCCACACTGGTCAACCACAATTTGGCGGTGGCCGAAGCATCCACCGGCGGCGGCATCGCACGGCCGGTTGCCAGCGAGCGCAGCCCGGCCCGGCGGGTGGCGAAGTCGACCGGGCGTCGATTGTCCGGATCGACCAGTGAGTCCTCCCAGAGTTCGCTGCCCTGGTAGACATCCGGGATACCCGGCATGGTGAGCTGAATGAGCTTCTGAGCCAGTGAATTCGACCAGCCGTACGGTTCGATCCGGGCGCGGAGTCCGGTGATCAGCTCGCGCACCTCCGGCCGGTCGTATGCTGCGTCGACCGCGGTGTGTACCGCCGCCTCGAAGTCGGCCTCCGGGTCGATCCAGCCGGTGCCCTCGGACGCTTCCCGCATCGCCTTCTCGGCGTAGGCGTGCATCCTGCTCCGGTCGATCAGACCGGTGGCTGCGAAGGTCTGCCACAAGAGGTATCCGAAGGCCCGGTTCGGGACGGGGGCCAGATCGAGCAGCAGCCGGGCCACCGCGGCCCACTCGTCGCCCAATTCGGCCAGCACCGCGATGCAGGCGCGGATGTCCTCGCCGCGCTTGGTGTCGTGCGTTGACAGCGTCGTCATCCCCCGCGACGCGCTGGCCCCTCGTCGCTCCTGAGCGGAATGGAAATGGGCAATTCCGGAGCCGAACGTCCCCGGATAGCCACCGACCTCGTTCAAGGAGATCAGCCTGGTGTAGCGGTAGTAGGCGGTGTCTTCCACGCCTTTGGCCATGACGGCCCCGGTCACCTGCTGGAAGCGTCCACACACCTCATCGGCTGGAGCGGTCAACCGCGGCAGTAACGCATCGAGGGCAGCCGCCATCTCCGGCCGGCGGGTCTTCGCGACGTCTAGGGCGTGCATCAGGTGTTCCGCCCCGAGCGGCAGGTAGGAACGGTAGACCGGAAAGGCAATGGCCAGTTCGGTGAGCGCCGCGACCAGGTCGGCATCGTCGTGCTCTTGCCGGCCCTCGGGTACCAGCCGAGCCAGCCGCCGGATTTCTGCTTGCAGGATGGTGGTGGCGACCAGCCGCTTGCCGTCGGCGATGTGCTGTTCGTAGTCCCGCTCGTCCCCGGTCAGCTCGCGGTACAACTGGGTCATCGTGCCTTCGACCGCGGGATCTACCAGCAACGCATTGACCTCGGCCAAGGCGTCATAACCAGTCATGCCGGCTACCGGCCATTGCGAAGGCAGGTCCTCGCCGGGCTCGGTGATCTTCTCGACCGTGATCCAGGCCGCCGGGACGGCGCGGGCCAGATCCTCGAGGTAGCCGCCTGGATCCAGTAGACCGTCGGGGTGGTCGATGCGGATGCCTGTCACACCATGGTCGCGCACCCATCGCAGGATTTCGGCATGGGTGGCGTCGAAGACGCGACGATCCTCGACCCGCAGTCCGGCCAGGTCTGTCACCGCGAAGAACCGGCGGTAGTTCTGATCGGTATCGGCTCGGCGGAAGTTGACGAGCTCATAATGCTGCCTGTCGTGCACCGAGGCCGGCGAATCTCCAGCGGCGTAGCTGCCAGGCGTGATCGGGTAACGGTGTTCGTAGTAATGCAGTTCGCCGTCGGTGATGCTCAGATCACGCGCGGCGTCGAAGTCATCGCCGAGCACCGGAATCAGGATTCTGCCGTCGTTGGCTGCCCAATCGACATCGAACCACGCGGCGTGCCGGGCATCGCGCCCATGTTGCAGCAGGTCCCACCAGGCGGCGTTCTGGCTGGCGTCGGCCACCCCCATGTGGTTCGGGACGATGTCCACTACCAGATCGAGGCCGGCCTGCCGGCAGGCCGTTGCCAGAGCAGCCAGGCCTTCCTCCCCGCCGCGTTCGGGATCGACCCGTCGGTGGTCGACCACGTCGTAGCCGTGAGTCGAGCCTGAGGTGGCTTCCAGCAGCGGGGAGACGTACACCGCGCCCACGCCGAGATCGCTCAGGTAGTCGGTGAGTGCCGCCGCATCCGACAGGGTGAAATCGGCGGTGATCTGCAGCCGGTAGGTCGCGCTCGGCGCAGCGTGGTGCGCTGAGTCCATCAGTCGGTGCTCTGTAGTACGACGAGGGCGCGGGCCGCGACCGGCACGATTCCGCCTGCCTCTATCGGCTTGCTCTCCGGCAGCACGGAGTTCTGGGTATCCACCACGATCTGCCAGGCGCCGCTGTAGCCGCTGTCGGGCAGCGTGAACTCGATGTCCTCGTCGTGGGCGTTGAAGCAGAGCACGAAGGAGTCGTCGACGACCCGCTCGCCTCGAGAATTGCGGTCCGGGATGCCCTGGCCGTTGAGGTAGACCGAGACGGAGCGGCCGAAGCCGGAACCCCAGTCCTCGTCGGTCATCTCGTTCCCGTCCGGAGTGAACCAGGCGATGTCGGGCTGGCCCTCGGTGCCTCGGCGGCGCACCGGAAGACCGTCGAAAAACCGTCTGCGCCGGAACACCGGGTGGGCGGCCCGCAGTCGCGCGATCTCGTGGGCAAAGGCCATCAGTTCGGTGTCGACACTGCTCCAGTCGACCCAGGTGATCTCGTTGTCCTGGCAGAAACCGTTGTTGTTGCCACGCTGGGTCCGTCCCAACTCGTCGCCGTGACACATCATCGGCACGCCCTGGGAAAGCATCAGGGTCGCCAGGAAGTTGCGCTGCTGGCGGTGCCGCAGGCTCAGCACCTCCGGGTCGTCGGTCGGGCCCTCGACACCACAGTTCCAGGACCGGTTGTGGCTCTCCCCGTCGTTGTTGTCCTCACCGTTGGCCTCGTTGTGCTTCTCGTTGTAGGAGACCAGGTCCAGCAACGTGAAACCGTCATGCGCCGTGACGAAGTTGATCGAGGCGACCGGTCGGCGCGCAGAGTGCTCGTACAGATCGGATGAGCCGGTCAGCCGGGCCGCGAACTCGCCGAGGGTGGCCGGCTCGCCGCGCCAGAAGTCCCTTACCGTGTCGCGGTATTTGCCGTTCCACTCCGTCCATTGCGGCGGGAAATTGCCGACCTGGTAGCCACCCGGGCCGACATCCCACGGTTCGGCGATGAGCTTGACCTGGCTTACCGTCGGATCCTGCTGAACGAGTTCGAAGAAGCTGGACAGCCGATCCACGTCGTAGAACTCACGGGCCAGGGTGGCGGCCAGATCGAACCGGAAACCATCCACATGCATCTCGGTGACCCAGTACCGCAGCGAATCCATGATCAGCTGCAGGGAATGCGGATGCCGGACGTTGAGGCTGTTGCCGGTACCGGTGTAGTCCATGTAGTAGCGCTGGTCGTCCTCGACCTGGCGGTAGTAGGCCGCGTTGTCGATACCGCGCATGCTGAGGGTGGGTCCCAGATGATTGCCCTCGGCTGTGTGGTTGTAGACGACGTCAAGGATGACCTCGATGTCGGCCTCGTGCAGGGCGCGGACCATCGCCTTGAATTCCTGGACCTGTCCACCCGGCGTGCTGCTGGCGGTGTACTTGTGATCCGGGGCGAAGAACCCGATCGTGTTGTATCCCCAGTAGTTGGAAAGGCCCTTGTCGATCAGGGTGGAATCGTTCGCGAAGTGATGTACCGGCATGAGCTCGATCGCGGTGATCCCGAGATTCTTGAGATGATCGATCATGACCGGGTGGGCGATGGCCGAGTAGGTTCCCCGGATCTCCGGCGGGATGTCTGGGTGGGTCTGCGTCAGGCCCTTGACGTGGGCTTCGTAGATCACTGTGTCCGCATATTCGCGCTTGGGTGGCCGGTCGACACCCCAGTCGAAGAACGGGTTGATGACGACGGACTTCGGCATGCTCGCGGCCGAGTCATCGTCGTTGCGGCTGTCCGGGTCGCCGAAGTTGTAGCTGAAGAGTGACTGGTCCCACAGGAACTTGCCGTCGATGGCCTTCGAGTACGGGTCGAGCAGCAACTTGTTCGGGTTGCAGCGGTGGCCGTGCTCGGGGTCATACGGGCCGTATACCCGGTAGCCGTAGCGCTGGCCCGGCTCGATGCCGGGCAGGAACGCATGCCAGACGAAACCGTCCACCTCGGGCAGTCCCACGCGGGTTTCGGTGCCGTCGATGTCGAACAGACAGAGCTCGACTCGGTCTGCCACCTCACTGAAGAGTGCGAAGTTTGTCCCAGATCCGTCGTATGACGCCCCGAGCGGATATGCCTTGCCTGGCCAGAGTTGCATCCGTCCAGTCTCCCGTGCCGGCGTTTCGGGCATCCGGTCAGGTATCACCGGCGAGGACTTCGTTGCCTTACGCGCGGGTTTCGCAGAGGTTGCTCCGCCGGGCTTCCGGGGCTTGCGGGTGGGCTTGGGCGCTGCCATGTCAGACGGATCCGTCTCGTTCAGAGGTCGTGCGCGGCCGGGTGGTCCAGACCGCGATGGTGAAGTCGGCGTCGGTGACCCGAGTTTGGCGGGGCAGGCCGAGGATGCTGTCGAGCAATCCGTGCAGCGTCTGCGTCTGCAGGGTGCGGCCCGGGAAATGGTGCTGCCAGTGACAGGCCAGCACAGTGGCATCGGCATCCAGGCTTTCCAGCACGGCGTCGGCCATGCTGGCCCATTCCGAGGACTCGCTCATGGACCCGATCTCATTTAGGACGATCAGGTCGAACCGCTGGCCGCGTGGCCATTCGCTCGGCAGCTGGCGGTGTTCGACAGTGACATTGGACAGGTGGGAGGTCCG
>JAVEET010000194.1 GCA_030840295.1 Pseudonocardiales bacterium | reverse complement strand
TTTTTCCCAGTGCCGGAACCAGCGAGGATGCGGCCATGCTGCTGGCCGATGCCGGCAACGCCAAGCTGATCGTCACGGTCGGGATCCGGGCCACCCTCGAGGAGTTCCTGGATGCCGGCCGGGGCGGAATGGCCTCGACCGTGCTCACCCGGCTCAAGCTCGGTGGCCGGCTGGTCGACGCCAAGGCAGCGGCCCAACTGTTCCAGACCAGGATTTCAGGCGCGGCCCTCATCATGCTCGCCGCGGCGGCGCTGCTTGCCATTGCCGTCGTCCTGGTATCCAGTAGCGCCGGTGACAGCTATCTGCACATCTTGTCCGACGGGTGGCAGCACCTCGTCGACCGACTGAGGGACTTCTTCTCGTGATCTCGTTTCGCTATCACCTCGTCTCGATCATTGGCATCTTCTTGGCCGTTGCCCTCGGTGTCGTCATCGGCACCAGCGCACTGAACGGCGCGGTGGTCGGCGATCTGCGCCGGCAGGTCACGGATCTGAAAGCGGCCAACTCAACCGCTGCCGAGACCAACAAGACATTGCAGAGCCAGGCGGGCAATGCCGATGCGCTGGCCAAGGCTTTCGGGGCGAAGATCGCCGGCGCGGCCCTCGCCAAGACACCGGTCGTGATCGTCGGGGCACCTGGCACCAGTAGCGACCTCAGGGACGCGCTGGCGACCGAGGTGGCTGCCGCTGGTGGCACTGTCGCCGCGAAGATCCAGCTGTCGACGAAGTTCACCGATCCGAAGCACGCCACCGATCTGCGGACGCTGGCCACCACCGGCGCGCACCCGATCGGTCTGCAGCTGCCGACTACCGATGATGCCGGGACGTTGTCCGGTTCGCTGCTCGGCTTCGTACTCTTCGGCAAAGGCCAACCCACCGACCTCACGCAGGTGCTGTCCGGTCTCGCCACCCTGAACATGGCCACGACCGACGGACCCGTCGCATCGGGCAAGGTGATCCTGCTCGTGTCGCCCGGCGGCAAGGCCACCGGCGACCCCGCGGGCACCATGTTGTCGGCGATGGCTACGCAGTTCGCAGCGACCGGGCCGACGGTCGTTGTCGGCGACAACGCCTCGGCCACTCAGGGCGGACTGGTCTCCCTGATCCGTGCCGACGACACCGCCAAGCGGGCGGTTTCGACCGTGGATGACGGCAATACGGCGCTCGGCCAGTTGACCACCGTCCTGGTTGCGGCCGAGGTGATGGCGGGCCGACCGGGCCATTTCGGAACGGCACCCGGCGTGGATGGGCTGCTGCCCGGGGCGGGGAACTGAGCCTCCCTCGTGCCGTTCGCGGGTGAGCCGGGCGCGGTGACCGTGGCGACAACAAATTCGTGTTACCGTGAACTCCCGTGGATATGTGGGGTTTTTCTTCGGTGATGACCCCGTCCGCAGCTCGTATTCGATGCGACCACGGGAGTCTCGTTGGCTCAATCAGCCCGGACCACTAAGCACCTCTTCGTCACCGGCGGCGTCGCCTCCTCACTCGGCAAGGGGCTGACCGCATCGTCGTTGGGCAGCCTGCTCAAGGCGCGTGGACTGCGCGTCACCATGCAGAAGCTCGACCCCTATCTCAACGTCGACCCCGGCACGATGAACCCCTTTCAGCACGGCGAGGTGTTCGTGACCGAAGACGGGGCCGAGACCGATCTCGACGTCGGCCACTACGAGCGATTTCTGGACACCGACCTCGTCGGTTCGGCCAACGTCACTACCGGTCAGATCTACTCGTCGGTCATCGCCAAGGAGCGGCGCGGCGAATATCTGGGTGACACCGTCCAGGTCATTCCGCACATCACCAACGAGATCAAGGACCGGATCCGTGCGATGGCACAGCCGGCGGCATTCCGTCCGGGTGCCCCGCTGGAGATTCCCGACGTAGTGATCACCGAGGTCGGCGGGACCGTCGGTGACATCGAATCGTTGCCGTTCCTGGAGGCGGCACGCCAGATCCGCCACGAACTCGGCCGGGACAACTGCTTCTTCCTGCACGTGTCCCTGGTCCCGTACCTAGCGCCGTCGGGCGAGCTCAAGACCAAGCCCACCCAGCACTCGGTGGCAGCCCTGCGAAGCATCGGAATCACGCCCGACGCGGTGGTGTGCCGCGCTGATCGCGAGATCCCGGATGCGCTCAAGCGCAAGATCTCCCTGATGTGCGACGTCGACGCCGAAGCCGTGGTTGCCGCCACCGACGCCCCGAGCATCTACGAGATCCCGAAGGTGCTGCATTCCGAAGGATTGGACGCCTACGTGGTCCGCCGGCTCGGGCTGCCCTTCCGGGACGTGGATTGGACGGTGTGGGGCGACCTGCTCGATCGGGTACGGCATCCCAAACGCGAGGTCACGGTGGCCCTGGTCGGCAAGTACATAGACCTGCCCGATGCCTACCTCTCGGTGACCGAGGCGCTTCGCGCAGGTGGTTTCGCCCATCGAGCCAAGGTGAATGTGCGCTGGGTGGCCTCCGACCTCTGCGAGACGCCGGTCGGTGCATCGGCTCAGTTGTCCGGCGCGGACGCGGTGCTCATCCCGGGCGGCTTCGGCATCAGGGGAATCGAAGGGAAGCTCGGGGCCATCAGGTATGCCCGCGAGCGTTCGATCCCCACCCTCGGCCTGTGTCTCGGGCTGCAATGCATGACCATCGAGGCCGCTCGGCATCTGGCCGGCATAACCGATGCGAACTCGGCCGAGTTCGATCCGGACACCTCCGATCCGGTAATCGCGACCATGGCCGACCAGGTAGATATCGTGGCCGGCAACGCTGACCTCGGAGGCACGATGCGACTCGGTGCGTACCCGGCGAAGTTGCTGCCCGGTTCGGTAGTGGCCCAGGCCTACGGCACCACCGAGGTCTCCGAACGTCACCGGCACCGCTACGAGGTGAACAACAGCTACCGGGACGCACTCACTGCGGCCGGGCTGGTCATATCCGGGACGTCGCCGGACGGCAGGCTCGTCGAGTTCGTGGAGTTACCCCGGGAGGTCCATCCGTTCTTCGTCGCCACCCAGGCTCACCCCGAGCTGAAATCCCGTCCTACCCGGCCACATCCGCTGTTCTCGCAATTCATCGCGGCCGCGGTCGAATATTCCGAAGCCGAGCGACTTCCGGTCGACATCCCCGATTCCGCGGACCAGATCGGGCTGGACAGCACCGCCGCCGCGGTCTGAGACTCCGATGACCTCCGATCCAATCGTCACGGCCGATGACTTCACGGTGCTGTCGTCGGAGCATCACTATTCCGGCTGGGCCATCGATGTCCGCAGTGACACCATCCGGATGCCGGACGGCGCGGTGGTCAAGCGGGATGTGATCAGACACCCGGGGGCGGTAGCGGTCGTGGCACTCGATGCCGAGGGCAATGTCGTCATGGTTCGCCAGTATCGGCATCCGGTGCGGCAGTTCCTGCTGGAACTGCCGGCCGGACTGCTGGACGTCGCCGGTGAGCCGGCGCTGGCAGCGGCCAAACGAGAGCTGCACGAAGAGGCAGCTCTCACCGCAACCGAGTGGCACGTCCTCGTCGATCTGCACACCTCGCCCGGGATGACCGACGAGGCGATCCGGATCTTCCTGGCCCGCGGCTTGGCTGAGGTGGCTGCAGGTGATCGGTTCGAGACCGAGCACGAAGAGGTCTCGATGACCGTGGAACGGTTCTCGTTGGACGAACTGGTCGAGCAGGCGGTGGGCGGTGAGCTGACCAACGGTCCGGCCGTGGCCGGCGTGCTGGCGGCTCACACTGCGGCGGCCAGGGGCTGGGCCGGATTGCGGGCTCCCGATGCGCCGTGGCGAGCGCGTCCGGCTCTGGGGTCGGGCTAGATTGCTCGGATGACGCTCGCGCAGAAGGTCCGACCGGCGGCTGTGCCCGCGGTGTCGGCTGCCAGCCGAAGCGTCGAGTCGTACCTGGACCATCTGACCGTGGAGCGTGGTTCCTCGGCAAACACCCTCAGCTCCTACCGGCGCGACCTCCGCCGCTACCTCGATCATCTCGCTGCCTGTGGCATCGCATCGCTCGACGCGGCCGACTCGCGGGTGGTCAGCGATTTCTTGGCTGCGCTGCGGGAGGGGGACGCCGACCATCCGCCACTGTCGGCGTCTTCGGCGGCGCGGGCTGTCGTCGCGGTGCGCGGTCTGCACAAGTTCGCTTACGCCGACGGGCAGGTCAGCTCGGACGTCGCAAGGGAGGTGAAGCCGCCTACGCCACCACGCCGGTTACCGAAGGCGATCTCGGTCGAGGAGATCGAGCGACTGCTGGATGCCGCCGATTTCGATCAGACGCCTCTGTCGGTGCGTGACCGGGCGTTGCTGGAAGTGCTCTACGGCACCGGGGCGCGCATCTCCGAAGCGGTTGGCCTGGATGTCGACGATCTCGACTTGGATGGCCGCACGGTGTTGCTGCGGGGCAAGGGTGGCAAGCAACGACTGGTGCCGCTGGGATCGTTTGCGGCCAAGGCGCTGTCGGCTTACCTGGTGCGCGTCCGCCCGGAGCTGGTGCGGCGGGGCCGCGGTACCCCGAAAGTGTTCCTCAACGCCCGGGGCGGTGCCTTGTCGCGGCAAAGCGCCTGGACCGTCCTGCGCAGTTCGGCGGAGAAGGCCGGTTTGACGATGGACGTCTCGCCACACACCCTCAGGCACTCGTTCGCCACCCACCTGATGGAGGGCGGGGCAGATGTCCGGGTGGTGCAGGAACTCCTCGGCCACGCCTCGGTGACGACCACCCAGATCTATACGCTGGTCACCGTGGATCAGCTTCGCGAGGTATACGCGGTTGCACACCCTCGAGCCCGGCAACGCTGACGTGTCCGCTCCGGATCGCCATCGCTTTGGGGTAACCTCGCCGACGGGTCAAGCACCGTGCTCGCGGGTAGCGCCGGTTCGTGTAAGGAGCGCAATTTTCCATGACGACCTCCAGTACGCCCGGGCCTGACCCGGCCGCAACGGCGGTGGACGACGCTGCCGCGGCGGACGCTAAGTCGGCCGACCCGGCACGGGCCCGCGAACGCCGCCCACTGGTGGCCCCGCAACCTGTCGAGCGCCACGGACCCGCCCGGGTACTCGCCCTCTGTAATCAGAAGGGTGGCGTCGGCAAGACGACGTCGACGATCAATTTGGGCGCGGCGCTTACCGAGTTCGGTCGGCGGGTACTGCTGGTCGACTTCGATCCGCAGGGGGCGCTCAGCGTCGGGCTCGGGGTCCAGCCGCACCAGCTCGAACTGACTACCTACAACCTGTTGATGGAGCGAGCCGTCGGCGTCGACGAAGTGCTGCTGAAGACCGGCGTGCCAGGCATGGACCTGCTGCCTTCCAACATCGATCTGTCCGCGGCCGAGGTACAACTGGTCAATGAGGTCGCCCGGGAGCAAACGTTGGCCCGGGCCCTGGCCCCGGTGGTCGAGGACTACGACTACGTCCTGATCGACTGTCAACCATCGCTCGGGCTGCTGACCGTGAATGCGTTGACGGCCGCGCACGGCGTGATCATCCCCCTTGAATGCGAGTTCTTCTCGCTGCGCGGCGTCGCGCTGCTCATCGACACGATCGACAAGGTCCAGCAACGGCTGAACCCCGAGCTGCGCCTCGAGGGCATCCTGGCCACCATGTACGACGGGCGCACGCTGCACGGCCGCGAAGTATTCTCCCGGGTGCTCGAGGCCTTCGGCGACAAGGTGTTCGACACGGTCATCAACCGCACCGTGCGGTTCCCGGAGACGACCGTCGCCGGCGAGCCGATCACTACCTGGGCGCCCAACTCGGGCGGCGCCATCGCCTACCGAGAGTTGGCGATGGAGGTCCTGTCCCGCTCGTGACCGACCTCCCAGCCGCTGGCCAGCCGACAGTTGAAACCCCATTCCCGAGCTCGTCGACCGAAGATCTCGCGCTCGAGGACCTGCCCGAGGAATGGGATCTGCCGGCCGAGCCCGAACCGCTGATCAGCGACGGCAAGTTCCGGGTCCGCCTGGACAACTTCGAAGGCCCCTTCGATCTGCTGCTCACGTTGATCGGACGTCGACAGCTCGACGTGACCGAGGTGGCGCTGTCCCAGGTCACCGACGACTTCATCGCCTACCTGACGGCCGCCGGGAAGGACTTCGATCTGGGGCAGGCAACCGAGTTCCTGGTGGTCGCCGCGACGTTGCTGGACCTGAAGGCGGCGCGGCTGTTGCCGGCCGCCGAGGTCGAGGACGAGGAGGATCTCGCCCTGCTCGAGGCACGCGATTTGCTGTTCGCCCGGCTGCTGCAGTACCGGGCTTACAAACTCGCTGCCGCGCACCTGGCCGAACTGGAGAAGCGGGCGAGCCGCAGATTTGGTCGCGACGCCGAACTGGAACCGCGGTTCGCTGCGTTGAGTCCTGAACTGCAGATTGGCGTCGACCCGTATCAGTTCGCGGCCATTGCGGCCGGTGCGCTCAAACCGAAGCCCGTTCCGATGGTCGGAGTCGACCACATTCACGCCCCGAGAGTGAGTGTCCGCGAGCATATGGCGGCCATGCGCGAACGGCTGGCCCGAACCGGCACGGCCACCTTCCGCTCGCTCGTCGCTGAATGCACCTCGACGCTCGAGGTGGTAGCCCGCTTCCTGGGCCTGCTCGAGTTGTACCGGGACGGCGATGTGGCTTTCGACCAGGCCGCCGCGCTCGCCGAACTCAGAGTGCGCTGGATCGGTGGCGACCAGGCCCGGCAGGACCGGGACCCGGTCGACGCGCACGAGCCGGCGCCGCACGCTCAGGCCGACCATGATCCAGACGAGGAGTACGGATGACCGAGCCCAGCACCCAGATGCCGGCGTCGCCACGGGTGTCGCAGCCGGTCGATGCACTGGCGGCGATGCCCGCGATGGACCTCGACGACCCGTCCGCCCTTCGCGGCGCGGTCGAGGCATTGCTCTTCGTCGCGGACGGCCCGCTCGAACTCACTCAACTTGCCGCCACGGTGCAGCGCCCCGTCGATGAGGTGGCCGAAGTGCTCGCCACGATCACCGCCGACCTCGATGCCCGCGACACCGGTTGGCAGCTGCGGCCGGCGGCATCGGGGTTCAGGCTGTACACCCGCGACCGGTACGCCCCGATCATCGAGTCCTTCCTGCTCGAGGGCCAGCGGAGCAAACTCAGTCAAGCCGCACTCGAGACCCTCGCCGTGATCGCCTACCGCCAGCCGGTGACCCGTGCCCGGATCTCGGCGATCCGCGGCGTCAACGTCGACGGTGTGGTCCGGACCCTGCTCGCTCGGGGTCTGATCACCGAGGTCGGGCTGGATCCCGATACCGGCGGCGGCTTGTACCGCACGACCGAGCAGTTCTGCGAGAAACTGGGGATCACTTCGGTTGACGAGCTGCCATCCCTGGCCCCGCTCCTGCCCGAATTGGATACTTTGGACAATGATGAACTGTGACTCTCATGGACTCTGAACCCACCAGACCGGCAGCGCCCGGCCCGGACGGGCACATTCCCGGCGGGGTTCGGCTGCAGAAGGTGCTCGCCTCGGCCGGCGTCGGCTCGCGGCGCCGGAGCGAGCAGCTCATCGGTGAAGGCCGGGTCACCGTGGACGGCCGGACCGCCGAGCTCGGTACCAGAGTCGACCCGCTCAGCTCGGTGGTGCACGTCGACGGAAAGCGCATCAATCTGCGCGCGGACCTGGTGTATCTGGCCATGAACAAGCCTCGCGGTGTAGTCACCGCCATGACCGATCCGCAGGGCCGTCCGTGCGTCGGCGACTTTGTCTCCGACCGTCCTGAGCGGTTGTTCCACGTCGGCCGACTGGACGCCGAAACCGAGGGCCTGCTCATCCTGACCAATGACGGTGACTTTGCGCAGCGCTTGGCCCATCCCTCGCACGGCGTCGTGAAGACCTACATCGCCGAGGTCCCGGGCCCGATCGATCCCAAGGTCGGACGGCGGCTGTCCGACGGCATCGATCTCGACGATGGGCCGGCGCGAGTCGACGGGTTCCGGGTCATCGATTCCTCTGGTGATCGGGCCTTGGTGGAGCTCTCCCTGCACGAAGGGCGCAAGCACATCGTCCGGCGAATGTTGGACGTGGTCGGGCATCCGGTGAATCGCCTGGTCCGGGTCGCGGTGGGGCCGGTGCGACTGGGGGATCAGCGACCGGGCACGCTTCGCAAGTTGACGGGCCAGGAATTGAGTGAGCTGTACCGGGAGATCGGACTTTGATCTCGCCCGGTGCAGTCACCTTTGACGGAAGGCAGGTAGCAGTGGCGGTCAGGGCAATCCGGGGGGCCATTCAGGTGGGGGAGAACACGCGGGACGAGGTGCTCGACGGCGCCACCGAACTCGTGCTGGAAGTGATGCGGCGCAACGGCGTCTCCGCCGACGACCTGATTTCCATTCTGTTCACCGCGACGCCCGACCTGACGGCGGAGTTCCCGGCATACGCCGCCCGCCAACTCGGACTGACCGACGTGCCGCTGATGTGCGCATCGGAGATCGCCGTTCCTGGAGCGATGCCGCGGACACTGCGCCTGCTCGCTCACGTCGAGACGGCCAGGCCTCGTTCGGACGTCCGCCATGTTTACCTGCGCGGCGCAGCGGCGTTACGCACCGATCTGCCCCAGTAGTGGGCATTTGTCGCGGCTCGTCCGGGGCAGCAGACACCAGCCGGTATCCTGATGGGTGGCCCCGGCACACCGGAGCAGGAATCCTCGGCCCTGCCGTGTTCCTCGTCGACCCCCAGACTGGACTCGTGTGACATGAGCGCGCCGCCGAGTCGAAACTCGGTATTCCGCGGTGTGGTTGCACTGGACGGACCCTCCGGAACCGGCAAATCCACCGTCGCCAGGGAGTTGGCCAGGCGGCTGGACGCCCAGTACCTGGACACCGGCGCCATGTATCGGGCGGTCACTGTGGCGGTACTCCGTGCCGGTGTGGATTCGGACGACGCGCCCGCGGTAGCGGCCCTTGTCGGGGGCATCGAGGTGCTCGTCAGCACCGATCCGGCCCGACCGAGCACCCGGCTCGACGGTCGCCCGGTAGACGAGGAGATCCGCAGCCCCGAGACGACTCGAGCGGTCAGCGCCGTGTCCGCGGTGGCGGCGGTCCGCGAGCACCTGGTGGCCCAACAACGATCGATCATCGGTCGCGGTGCGACCGTCGCCGAAGGCCGCGACATCGGATCCGTGGTGTGGCCGGACGCCGAACTCAAGGTGTACCTGACCGCCAGCGAGGCCGTCCGGGCTCGCCGCCGGGCCGGTGAACTCGGCGGCACCGATCTGAACACTGTCGCCGCGGAACTCCGGCGCAGGGACGACTTCGACTCGTCCCGAGCCGTGAGCCCGCTGCGACGTCCGGACGGGGCGACTGAGGTCGATACCTCGGCGCTGTCCATCGATGAGGTGGTGGACCTGCTCGAGAACCTGGCCCGGCAGTCCGTCAGCGTGGCCAGCAATGGTTGATCAAGCCGTCCCGGTCCGCCGCCCGGCCCCCCGGTCCTCCAGACCCACCGCAAGCTCGGTTGCTATGCCGACGCGAGCAAGCTCACCCGACCCGGAAGTGCAGTCATGATTGAGCCAGACCTAAACACCGGCCACTTAGGCCGACATACTGCGGACCTGTCGCAGGAACCAACCCCCGAGTCCGCCGGTGTGCCTGGCGACGAGCTGTCAGATGAAACTCCGATCGCAGTTCCCGTGGTAGCTGTCGTCGGGCGCCCCAACGTCGGCAAGTCGACACTGGTCAACCGAATCCTCGGTCGACGAGAGGCCGTCGTGCAGGATGTGCCGGGGGTGACCCGCGATCGGGTTGCCTATGACGCCTATTGGGGCGGTCGGCAGTTCACGCTGGTGGACACCGGTGGGTGGGAGCCGGACGCCACCGGCCTGCAGGCCATGGTGTCCCGGCAGGCCGAACAGGCGGTGGTCACAGCCGACCTGGTGCTGTTCGTGGTCGATTCGCGTACCGGCGCGACCGAGACCGACCTGGTTGTGGCCCGCACGCTGCGCCGGGCCGGGCGGCCGGTGGTGCTGACCGTGACCAAGATCGATGACGAGCGTGGCGAATCCGACGCCGCCGAGCTGTGGTCCCTCGGCCTGGGTGAGCCGTATCCAGTGAGTGGTCTGCACGGCCGCGGCTCTGGCGACCTGCTGGACGCGATCCTGGCCAAGCTCCCCGATGCTCCCAAGGAGACCGAGGCCGAGGGCGGACCGCGACGGGTGGCGCTGGTCGGTCGGCCCAACGTCGGTAAGTCCAGCCTGCTCAACCGCCTGACCGGCGAGGAACGCTCGGTGGTCGACTCGGTCGCCGGAACCACGGTCGATCCGGTGGACAGCCTGCTCGAGTTGGGTGACGAGGTCTGGCGGTTCGTCGATACCGCCGGTCTTCGGCGCCGGGTGAACAACGCATCCGGCATGGAGTACTACGCGAGCCTTCGCACCGCGAGTGCCATCGAAGCGGCCGAGGTGGCCGTGGTGCTGCTCGACGCGTCGGAAGTTATCTCCGAGCAGGATCAACGGGTCATCTCGACTGTGATCGAGTCCGGGCGCGCGCTGGTCATCGCCTACAACAAGTGGGATCTGGTCGACGAGGATCGGCGCGAGATGCTCGAGCGTGAGATCAACTGGGAACTGCAGCGGGTGCAGTGGGCGCCTCGCGTCAACGTCTCGGCCAAGACCGGTCGCTCGGTGGACAAGCTCGCAGGTGCGCTGCGTACGTCACTGAACTCGTGGGACCGGCGGATCCCTACCGGCCGCCTGAACAGCTGGCTCAACGAGATCGTCTCTGCAACCCCGCCACCGGGACGTGGCGGCAAGCACCCCAGGGTGTTGTTCGCCACCCAAGCTGACACGCGGCCGCCTCGGTTCGTGCTGTTCGCCACCGGATTTCTTGAATCGGGGTATCGCCGATTCATCGAGCGCAAGCTCCGCGAGGACTTCAACTTCGAAGGCACACCGATCGAGATCTCCGTTCGGGTCCGCGAGCGTGGTGTTCGCGGTGAGCGCTGACTACCAGTCACGGCCGCCAGCCGGCCTCGTGCCCGCTGGCGGGTGGGCGATCGTCGGTAGGCTAGAGTCGTGTCCGGTTCGCGGCCCGCTCGTCGGTGCCGGGACGGGCTGTAGCGCAGCTTGGTAGCGCACCTGACTGGGGGTCAGGGGGTCGCAGGTTCAAATCCTGTCAGCCCGACCGGAAAGCCCCGGATTCCAAAGGAATTCGGGGTTTCGTCGGCTGTTGAGCGTTGCTTGAAATGTGCTGAAGCCATTCGTGCGAGCATGGAGTGGTGAGCGTTCCAGACGTCGGCTCCGACCCGGTGACAGCGGCGTCGGCAGCTACGGGTGGGGCATCGACCGCCGGTGTCCTGACCATCCCGAACCTGCTCAGCTTTGCCCGTCTGCTGGGTGTTCCGGTATTCCTGTGGTTGCTGCTCGGCCCGCACGCGGATGGCTGGGCGTTGGCCGTGCTGATGCTCAGCGGGTTCAGCGACTGGGCCGATGGAGTGCTGGCCCGCAAGCTCAATCAGATGTCGCCGCTGGGTGCGCTACTCGATCCGTTGGCTGACCGGCTCTACATCCTGGCCACGCTCCTCGGGCTCGTGCTGCGTTCGGTGATCCCATGGTGGCTTGCGGCCGTTCTCATCGGGCGCGACCTGGTGTTGCTGCTCACCGTGCCTGCTCTGAGGCGGCGCGGGCTGACGGCGCTGCCGGTCCACTACCTGGGCAAAGCGGCGACTTTCAACCTGCTGTACGCCTTTCCGTTGCTGCTGATCGGCTCCCATGCCGGGACCATCAGCGCCGTGGCGAAGCCGATCGCCTGGGCGTTCACCATCTGGGGCACCGGGCTCTACCTCTGGGCGGGTGGGCTGTATCTCCTCCAGGTGCGGCGGATCACCCAGCGAGTTCGGGTCCGATGAGATGATCCAGGAACCGAAGTCCGCCGGTAGTGCCGCAGGTTCGGGTGCCGACGACCCCGCCGCATCTTCGAATGCCGCCCGGTCCACGTGGACCACCGCGTTGCTGGACGACTTGCTCACCAACACCCTCGATCCCGGATACCGGGCCGCGGCTGATGCCAAGAAGCGTTCGCATCCGTGGGACCAGCCGTTGGTCTGGCTGGGCTGCCTGGCCGTCGGTCTGCTCCTGGTAACCGCCTACCAGCAGAACCACCGCTCGGCCCCGGCCCGAGAGGCTGCGAACAAGGACCTGATCACTCGAATTCACAACCTGCAGTCCGCGGGGGCTCGGATGGACGGGCAGGCCAAAACGTTGGCCGCTCAGGTCGCAGCGCTTCGCGATGCCCACTTGTCGGGGGCCGGGAGCACTGAGCTCAAGAATCTCGAGATCGCTGCCGGCACTGTGGCCGTCAGCGGCCCAGGCGTATCGATCGAGGTGGGCGAGCCCACCCAACCGCAGCCGTCGGCCAGTTCCGGGCGGGACGGCACCGGCAGTCAGCAACAGGTTTCCCTCATCCACGACCGGCAGATCCGATCGGTGGTGAACGTGCTGTGGAGTTCCGGTGCCGAGGCGATCTCGGTCAACGGGATCAGGCTGACCGCGACGTCGGCCATCCGGTTCGCCGGTGAGTCCATCCTGGTCGACTTCCAGACGATCAGCACGCCGTACACCATCCAGGCCATCGGCGACCGCGACCGGATGCTGCTGGCCTTCGCCGATTCACCCATCGCCCGCGCCTTGAAAACCGCGGAACAGGTTCAGGGCATCACCTTCAACTTCGCAGGGAGGTCGGACCTGCGGCTAGGCTCGGTCACCGTTGTCCAGCAGTCCTACGCCTCGTCGGGTGCCTCGGCGGCCGGCCCGCCGGGCGGCGCGGCTGGTCCGAGTCCGACTGCAACTGGCGGCCAGTCGAGTGCGCGTGGCTCCGCCGGTACCGGATCGGGTAGCAATGAAACGTCCGGTGGTGCGAGCCCGAGTGCTGGCAAATCCCCTGCTTCGACCAGTCCAACACCGAGTATTACGGAGAGCCATCAATGATCGCGGCGGTTGCACTCGTCATCGGGGTTGTCGTAGGGCTGGTTTTCCGGCCGACGGTTCCGCTGTGGATCGAGCCATATCTGCCCATCGCAGTGGTAGCCGCTCTGGACGCGGTATTCGGCGGAGTGCGGGCGCAGCTCGACGGCATCTTCAACGCCAAGGTGTTTGTGGTCTCGTTCGTCTCCAACGTCCTGGTCGCGGCTCTCATCGTATTCATGGGCGACAAGCTCGGAGTTGGTGGTCAGCTGTCCACGGCCGTGGTGGTCGTCTTGGGTATCCGCATCTTCGGTAACGCCGCCGCGATTCGCCGCCACCTGTTCCGGGCTTGATATGAGGAAGAAGCAATCGGTCACCGAACCGCCGGTCACCGAACCGCCGGTCAACGAACCGCCGGCCACCGAACCGCCGGCCACCGAACCGCCGGTCACCGGACCGCAGCGGGGGTTGAACCGGGGTGCGACCCTGTTGATCGGCGCGCTCCTGGCCATCTTGGGCTTTGCGTTGGCGGTCCAGTTCCGCTCCAACGCCAGCACCGACTCCCTTGCCACCGCGCGCGAGGACGATCTGGTCAGGATCCTCGACGATCAGAACAGCCGTATCGAGCGGTTGCAGCGGCAGATCAGCGATCTGCAGACCGCCAAGTCCAACCTGTCCGACAGCGGGAGTAACAACGCTGCGGCTCGTCAGGAGGCGCAGCGGCAAGCCGACGCGCTGGCGGTCCTGGCCGGCACCGCTGCTGCCCATGGACCCGGGGTCCGGGTCACGATCTCCGATCCCAACCGCGCCCTCAAGGCGGAGGATCTGCTCGATGTGGTCGAGGAACTGCGCGGCGCCGGGGCCGAGGTGATCCAGTTCGGCACGGTTCGGGTCGGTACCGAGAGTGCCTTCACCGATGGTGGCAACGGCGTCGTGCTGGACGGGGTGAGCCTTGACGCCCCCTACACGGTGCTGGCCATCGGCGACCCGAAAACGATGGACACGGCACTCAACATTCCGACTGGCGTGGTGAGCAGTGTGCGCAGCGCCGGCGGACAAGCCGACATCGTTGAGCAGCAATTCATCAGCATCACCGCCGTTCGCGCCAGCCCGAAACCGAAGTACGCCACGCCCACCGGAAAGTGACAGCCCAGACCAGATAGGGTCGCGCTACCGGTGTGGTCCGAGCAGACCAGCCGGCTGCCTGCCAATCGCTTTCCGCAACCTGCCGACGACCACCATGAGGTGACACCGTGTCCGAGATTCCAGAAGACCTGCGCTACACCGCCGACCATGAATGGGCCAAGCTCATCGACGCAACCACGGTCCGCGTTGGCGTCACCGACTACGCCCAGGCCTCGCTCGGAGACATCGTGTTCGTTTCGGTACACGAGGTAGGCGGCAGCGTCGCCTCCGGTGACACCTTCGGTGAGGTAGAGAGCACGAAGAGCGTGTCGGATCTGTACTCGCCGCTGACCGGCACTGTGAGCGCGCGCAACGAGGCTCTGGACACCAACCCGGAGCTGATCAACACCGACCCCTACGGCGCCGGCTGGATCGCCGAGATCGAGGTCGCGGACACCGGTGACCTCGATTCGCTGCTCGATGCCGCGGCATACCGCACGGCAACTGCTGACTAAAGCTCGACCTCGCGTTGACCCTTCCTACGGGACCGAACTAGGCTCGCCGGACACGACCGAGCAGGTGCGTTCCAACTCGGGCGTCCGGGGCGGCAAGCTCGTGCATGTAAGAGAAAGGGCGTTGACCAGCGTGTTCTGCACTGTGTGTGGCACCGAGAATTCCGTTGACAGCCGATTCTGCGCGCAATGTGGTGCTCCGCTGGGGGGCGGCGGCCAGGCACCGGGAGCATCGGCCAAGGGCCCGGAGTCGACCTCGATCTTCGCCCACCCCAGCACAGGATCGACACCGGCGATCGACAGCGATTCGGAGTTCTCGGCCGAGGCCCATCAGCGGGCGGTCGATGCCTTGACTCCGGGGTCCGCCCTGCTGGTGGTCAAGCGAGGCCCGAACGCGGGCAGCCGATTCCTGCTCGATCAGGATGTGACAACCGCCGGCCGGCACCCGGACAGCGATATCTTCCTCGACGACGTGACGGTATCGCGACGGCACGTCGAGTTCCGCCGCGACAGCGCGGGTTTCGCCGTGTACGACGTGGGCAGCCTCAACGGCACCTACGTCAACCGCGAGCGGATCGATTCCGCGGCGCTCGCCGGTGGCGACGAAGTGCAGATCGGCAAATTCCGGTTGGTGTATCTCACAGCTGGCGGTACCAGGGCGTGAACGTCGGGCCTGCGGCCGGGCTGAACACCGGACCGACGATGCGGCCGACGGCCAGCATCGAGTGGATGAGCGAGGGGCGAGCTGGATGAGCGCTGCGAGCCTTCCGTCCCGTGGGACGCTGTCTATCGGTGAGGTGCTGGCCCAACTTCGTTCGGACTTTCCCGACGTCACCATCTCCAAGATCCGGTTCCTCGAGGACCAGGGCCTCGTGCAGCCCGATCGAACACCGTCGGGTTATCGCAAGTTCTCATCCTCGGACGTGGCGCGGCTCCGTTACGTCCTCAGCCAGCAGCGGGACAACTACCTGCCGTTGCGGGTGATCAAGGATCAGCTGGAAGCGATCGACTCGGGTCACGCTCCGTCCGGACCCGGCGGCGTGCCCCGCCCGGCACACCTGGCGATCACCGACAATGCCCCGACGCCTGAGCACTTCCGCTCCTCGCATGCCGCGCTGAGGCTGACGCGAGAGGAACTGCTCAACACGGTTGGTCTCACGTCCGACCAGCTGCGGGAGCTTGAACAGTTCGGCCTGATCACCTGTCGTCCCGGAGGGCGGTACGACGACGACGCACTCGCGATCGCGCAGGTTGTGGTCGATCTGGCCCGGTACGGCATCGAGGGGCGGCACCTGCGCAGTTTCAAGAGTGCGGCTGATCGCGAGGTAAGCCTGTTCGGTCAGGTGGCCGGCCCGATGGTCAAGCAACGCAGCGGGGACGGCCGAGCCCGTGCCGAGGAGACGGTACGGGAACTGGCCGCGTTGTCGGTGCGACTGCACACGGCACTCGTACAGATCGGGTTGCGCGACATCGTCGGCTGACGCCGATCAGGCTAGTCTCGAAAGTAGCGGTCAACTGCCGCAGTTGTAGGCGCCAGGTGGGCGACTCCGAGGGAGGAAACATGACGCTGCATCCGTTGCAGGTCGTCGGCGTCCGGGTCGAGTTGCCGGCCAATCAGCCTGTGGTGCTGCTCAAGGAAACCGACGGCGTGCGTTACCTGCCGATCTGGATCGGTGCGGTGGAAGCCTCGGCCATCGCGTTCGAGCAACAAGGCGTTCAGACCCCGCGTCCGATGACCCACGATTTGCTCAAGAACGTGATCGAGGCGCTCGGCGGTGAACTCAAGCAGGTCTCGATCACCGAACTGCGTGACGACGTTTTCTACGCCGAGCTGGAGTTCGGCGACGGCACCACGGTGAGTGCTCGACCCTCCGATGCCATCGCGCTCGCGCTGCGTACCGAGACGCCGATCGTCGGGGACGAGACCGTCCTTGCCGCCGTCGGAATCTCGATCCCCGACGAGGATGAGGACGAGGTGGAGCGATTCCGGGAGTTCCTGGATCAGATCTCGGCCGACGACTTTGCCGGCTCCGAGGGGGACGAGCCCCGGCCCGAGAACGGCTGACCCTCGTCTCGGAACTCTTGACCTGCAGTTGAGGGTTAACTTTCGGGTCACGTACGGCGAGCCGCGTTGACCGTTGGCCGCACAGCGGCATACCGTCGACGAATACCCACGGTGCAATTCGCGGGCTGGTTGGGGGTCTGCTCCCCATCCTGCGGGGGGCAAACGGCGCGCAATGGCGTGCGGTCGGATGGGTGCGGACCTCGAGGAGATCGACGTGGTTGACGAAACGCCGGAGCAGGGAACCCTCTTCGCGCAGCCGACGATCGGCCCCGACGACTCGGTCGGCTACCGCGGCCCGACGGCATGCTCGGCGGCCGGTATCACCTATCGTCAACTCGACTACTGGGCCCGAACGGAGCTAGTCGTGCCGTCGGTCCGCTCCGCCGCCGGATCGGGCAGCCAACGGCTGTACTCCTTCAAGGACATCCTGGTTCTCAAGGTGGTCAAGCGGCTTCTCGACACGGGAGTGTCCTTGCAGAACATCCGGGCTGCCGTAGACACGTTGCGCCAGCGGGGCGTCGAGGACCTGGCGCGGATCACGCTGCTGTCAGACGGCACCACCGTCTATGAATGCACGTCGTCGGAGGAAGTCGTCGACCTGTTGCGCGGCGGCCAGGGGGTCTTCGGCATCGCAGTCAGCGGCGCACTACGAGAACTCGCCGGCTCGCTGGCGACGTTGCCGTCCGAGCGCACGGATGGCGCAGGCGACCCGGCCGCCACCGACGAGTTGTCCCAACGTCGCCAGCGCCGCACCGCCACCGCCTGACTCCGGTCGGCTGGTATTCTGTGCTTACCGCATCACGTGTATGGGAGAGTTCCACCGGACGCCATCCGGTTGACGCCGAAGGGGCAATTTCCCCGCTAACCTCTCAGGCTCAAGGACCATACGCGTAGGTAGCTCTGAAGGGCATCGCCGCCCGACTGAGGGGGATTCTGACGGCCATCTGGGTCGTCGGGATTCAAATCCCCTCACGCCCGGCGAGACGCAGGAGCTTCTTATGAGTCACTCCGCATTGACTTCCCTCAAGCCGTTTTCGGCCCGCCATATAGGTGTCACCGATGGCCCCGATCAGAATTCGATGCTGAAGGCGATCGGCTACGACAACCTCGAAGACCTGCTGTCCGCCGCGGTGCCCGAGTCGATCCGCACCCGGCTAGCGCTGGCACTTCCGCAAGCGAGCAGCGAAGCCGAGGTCGCCGCTGAACTGCGGGCCCTCGCGGCACGCAACAGTGTTCGAGCGTCGATGATCGGGCTCGGCTACTACGACACGCTGACTCCGGCCGTGATCCGGCGGAATGTCCTGGAGAGTCCGGCCTGGTACACCGCCTACACGCCATACCAGCCGGAGATCAGCCAGGGCCGCCTGGAGGCGCTGCTTAACTTCCAGACCATGGTCGAAGACCTCACGGGACTGCCGACCGCCGGAGCTTCCCTTCTCGACGAGGCAACCGCCGCGGCAGAGGCGATGGCGTTGGCGCATCGGACGTCGCCGGCGGGGAAGCAGGGAGCTTCGGTCTTCCTCATCGACGCCGACAGTTTCCCGCAGACGATCGATGTGGTGCGGACCCGGGCCGAAGCCCTCGGCCTGAGGGTGGCGGTCAGGGATCTGTCAGACGGCCTGCCCGACGTGCATGACGACAACGCCGTGTTCGGCGTGCTCCTGCAATACCCGGGTGCCTCAGGCGAGATCCGCGACCTTCGCCCCGTGATTGCCGCGGCTCACGGCGCGGGCGCGGTGGTGGCGGTTGCCGCAGATTTGTTGGCGCTGACCTTGCTCACGCCGCCGGGTGAACTCGGAGCCGATGTCGCAGTGGGGACCAGCCAGCGATTTGGCGTGCCGATGGGATTCGGTGGCCCGCACGCCGGCTACATGTCCATCCGTGCCGGCCTGGAGCGGCAGTTGCCGGGACGCTTGGTGGGCGTGTCGGTGGATGCCGATGGGCGCCCCGCCTATCGGTTGGCGCTGCAAACGCGGGAGCAGCACATCCGTAGGGAGAAGGCCACCTCGAATATCTGTACGGCCCAGGTCTTGCTGGCCGTGATGGCCTCGATGTACTCCGTTTATCACGGCCCGCTCGGCCTGCAGAGCATCGCCCAGCACGTTCATGCCAAGGCCGTCGGACTCGCGCAGGCTTTGCGCAGCGGTGGGCTCGAGGTCCGCACCGGGCAGTTCTTCGACACGATCACCGTCGAGGCGCCCGGCCGGGCCCACGAGGTCCTCGCCGCCGCCGATGAGCGTGGCGTCAACGTGCGCCTCATCGACGCCGACCACCTCGGGATCTCCTGTGACGAGGCCACGACCGAAGCGCACTTGGCCGCGGTTCTGCAGGCTTTCGGCGTGCCGGTGCCCGAGGACGGGCACATCAGCTCGCCGAGCGGATCGGCCCTGCCGCCCGACTTGGGCCGCACCTCGGACTACCTCACACATCCGGTCTTCAACCGGCATCATTCCGAGACCTCGATGCTGCGCTACCTTCGCCGACTGGCGGATTCGGACTATGCCCTGGACCGCGGCATGATTCCACTGGGCTCGTGCACCATGAAGTTGAACGCGACCACGGAGATGGAGCCGGTCACCAACCCCGGTTTCGCGAACATCCACCCCTTCGCGCCGGAGGGTCAGTTCGACGGCTACGCCCAGCTCATCACCGATCTGCACAACTGGCTCACCGAAATCACGGGCTACGACTCCATCTCGTTGCAGCCCAATGCCGGAGCCCAGGGTGAGTTCGCTGGACTGCTGGCCATCCACAACTACCACCGCAGCCGAGGTGATGATCAGCGCGACATCTGCCTGATTCCGGCAAGTGCCCACGGCACGAACGCGGCCTCAGCCGTCCTGGCCGGCATGAAGGTGGTCGTGGTGGCTACCAGCGGCGAGGCCGGTGAGGTGGACCTCGCGGACCTCAAGGCCAAGGTCGCCCAGCACGCCGATCGGCTCGCCGCGATCATGGTCACCTACCCGTCGACTCACGGCGTGTTCGAGGATCACATCGGCGAGGTGTGCGAGCTGGTGCACGCGGCGGGCGGTCAGGTGTACGTGGACGGTGCGAATCTCAACGCCATGGTCGGGCTCGCCCGTCCGGGCAAGTTCGGCGCGGACGTTTCGCACCTGAACCTGCACAAGACCTTCTGTATCCCGCACGGCGGCGGTGGTCCGGGCGTCGGTCCAGTCGCCGTGCGAGCGCACCTCGCGCCGTTCCTGCCCAATCACCCGCTGCAGGCGAGTGCCGGCCCGAGCACCGGTTCTGGCGCGATTTCTGGGGCGCCCTGGGGTTCGGCTTCGATTCTGCCGATCACCTGGGCCTACCTGCGGTTGATGGGTCCGGACGGCCTGGTTGCCGCGACCTCCGCGGCGATCCTGTCCGCGAACTACATCGCGGCCCGGCTCGACGAGCATTACCCGGTGCTCTACACCGGCGTCCGTGGCCTGGTAGCCCATGAATGCATTCTCGATCTTCGTCAGATCACCAAAGACACCGGAGTGACAGTGGACGATGTCGCCAAGCGGCTCATCGACTACGGTTTCCACGCTCCGACGATGTCCTTCCCGGTGGCCGGCACCTTGATGGTGGAGCCCACCGAGAGCGAGGACCTCTTCGAGATCGACCGCTTCATCGATGCGATGATCGCGATAAGGGGCGAGATAGACGAGGTGGCACGGGGTTCCTGGCCGGTCACGGACAACCCGTTGCGCAATGCGCCTCATACGGCGCAGACCTTGGTCGGCGACTGGGAGCATCCCTACGACCGCCAGACCGCCGTGTACCCGGCGGGGGTGGATCCGAGATCGAAGTACTGGGCGCCGGTGCGTCGCATCGACGGTGCCTACGGCGACCGGAACCTGGTTTGTTCCTGTCCGCCGGTGGAGGATTACGCCTGAGAACGAACGACTCCCGGCTGCCGTCGCGCTGAGCGGCGGTGCCGGGAGAGTGGTCAGGCGACTCGGTGCAGGGCCGCGGCGGTGAGGTCCGCGCGTCGGGCATGCACGCAGTGGCCGTCCGGCAGTATCTCGCCAGAGTCCTCGAACAGGACCACACCGTTGCACAGCAGGCTCCAGCCCTGCTCCGGGTGACAGGCGATCACATGTGCGGCGTCGCGGTCGGGACCGGCTGCGTCGGGGCAGTGCGGCTGGTGGACGCACGCCTCCCGGGTGACGGGGTGCACCGAGACGATATCCGCCGGTGTGATGTCGCTGTCGAAGTTCGATGTGCGACCGGAAAAATTACTCATGCCACTTCCTTGTTAGCTTGATGTGTCGTACTGCACATTTATCATGGACCCTCGCGAGAGCGATTTCAGCACTACGCGCCGGTATTTCTGCTCTCGTCACCGATTCGCAATCTTTACGCCCACTAAACCTGGACAAATCGGTTGCACGCTCAATTACGTGGCGTGACGGCCCGGCCGCTCTCGGTGGCTTGTCAGGTTCGTCCTGCTTGTTCCTGCGCTCGGCGGAGGGTTTTCGTGTGCGGGACCCACCCTGCCAGCCGCGCCGGGAAGCCGGCCGCGGTCGCGGTCCGTATCACGTCCGGATCGTCATCGACGAAGAGGGCAATGTCGCGCTCAGCGAGCTCGCCGAGTACGTCGACCTTGAGTTGGCGTGCCGGACGGAAGTCCCGCCTGCCGCGCATGAACAGCTCCGCGGTCGGCAGGTCATGTTCGCCCAACCAGTCGATCGTCGTTTCCCGCAGCCAGTCGGGCCTTCCGGTCAGCCACACGATCTCGTGTCCGGCGGCAAGCTGCTCGGCGACCAGTTCCAACCCTACTCCCAGCGGGGTGTCGCGCCCTGCCGCACGGAAGAATGCCGCCCAGTCCTGCGGATAGCCGTCGAGATGATGCAGGCGATGGCGAACGTCTGCGACGACCCCGTCGATGTCGAAGACCGCAACCGTCATGGCTGCGAGCCTATGCGGTGCTTATCGGAGCAAGCTGTACCCGGGCTCCGGGACGGTAGACTCTTGCAGACGTGGAGTTCCTCAACGGCATTGTGCCGCCCTATGACCTGACCTACGACGACGTGTTCATGGTCCCGCGTCACTCGAACATCTCCTCCCGATTCGACGTGGATCTGCGCACCGGCGACGGCAGTGGAGCGACCATCCCGCTCGTCGTGGCCAACATGACTGCCGTGGCTGGTCGCCGGATGGCCGAAACGGTGGCGCGCCGTGGCGGTATCACCGTCCTGCCGCAGGACATCCCGGTCGACGTGGTCTCAGAGGTGGTCGGATGGATCAAGCAGCGCCACCTCATCCACGACACCGCCCTCACGCTGGTTCCCACCGACACGGTGTCGGATGCGGTCGCGTTGCTGCCCAAGCGCGCACATGGGGCAGTCATCGTCGTCGAGGACGGCCGCCCGGTCGGCGTGGTCACCGAACGCGACTGTGCCGGAGCCGACCGGTTCGCCCAGCTCACTCAAGTGATGTCCAGCCGGCTGGTCACCGTCAGCGATCGGCTCGGGGCCCGCGAGGCCTTTGATCTGCTCGCTGATGAACACCACCGGCTGGCCCCAGTCGTCGACGATGAGGGTCTGCTGGTCGGCGTCCTGACCCGGACCGCCGCGTTGCGCGCCACCCTGTACGAACCTGCGGTCGACGGGCTGAACCGGTTACGCATCGGCGCCGCCATGGGTGTCAACGGTGACGTGCGCGGCAAGGCGGAGCGCCTGTTGGGCGCGGATATCGACATCCTGGTCATCGACACCGCGCATGGACAGCAACAGCGCATGATCGAGGCGCTGAAGGCGGTCCGCGAGCTCAACCCGGCGGTGCCGATCGTCGCCGGCAACGTGGTGTCCGCAGCCGGTACCGTCGACCTCCTCGACGCCGGCGCCGACATCGTCAAGGTGGGTGTCGGGCCGGGTGCCATGTGCACCACCAGGATGATGACCGGCGTAGGCCGCCCGCAGTTCTCTGCCGTGCTGGAGTGCGCCAGCACCGCTCGGTCTCGCGGCAAGCACGTCTGGGCGGACGGGGGCGTTCGGCATCCCCGTGATGTGGCCCTTGCGCTCGCTGCCGGGGCATCCTCGGTCATGATCGGGTCCTGGTTCGCCGGCACCTATGAATCTCCCGGTGACTTGCACCTGTCGGCGGATGGCCGCTCCTACAAGGACAGCTTCGGTATGGCGTCCGCCCGGGCGGTGGCCAATCGCACCAGCAGTGAAACGCCGTTTGATCGGGCCCGCAAGGCCCTGTTCGAAGAAGGCATCTCCAGCGGCCGGATGTTCCTGGACCCGCAGCGTCCCGGCGTGGAGGACCTGATCGATGCCATCATCGCCGGTGTCCGGTCCTCCTTCACCTACGCGGGTGCCCGCACGATCAGTGAGTTCACCGAACGCGCGCTCATCGGCATCCAGAGCGCGGCCGGCTACGCCGAGGGACGGCCACTGCATCTGGGGTGGTAGTCGGCTTGGAGCCAGCCGGCCACTCGAGCCGTCGACTTGACGCCGGCCCCACGACGTCGCATGCTGAACATATGAACAATCGTTCAAGTGTCGGACCGGTCCCGCGGCCTGGCGTCGATCCCAGCGACCGAGACATCGCCGACACCGCTGATGTCTTCGGGTTGCTGTCCGATCCGGGGCGGCTCCGATTGCTGATCGCGCTTCGCTCGGGGGAGCAGAACGTCGGTCGGCTCGCCGCACTCAGTGGGCTGAGTGACTCCGCGACCTCGCACGCCCTGCGGCTTTTGCGGGCCCATCGGGTCGTCGATGTGCGCCGGGTGGGACGGATGGCGATCTACCGACTCGCCGACCTCCATGTGAGTGAGTTCCTGGACACCGCGCTCGCCCATGCCGAGCACACTGAACTCATCCACCCCGAACGTGGCCGTGGCTGAGGATCGCGGCCATGCCCATGGCCACGCGCATGCGACACCGGTGGCGGTGACGGCCGCGACGGATCGCAAATGGCTGTTCGCGTCCCTATCGGTCATCGTGGCGTTCATGTCTGGCGAGGTGGTGGTCGGGCTGATGTCCGGGTCCCTGGCTTTGATAGCGGACGCCGGGCACATGCTCACCGATGCGGCCGCATTGGGGCTGGCCATCGCCGCCTCCAAGATCGCCCAGCGGCCGGCAAAGGGCTCGTACACCTATGGGTTCACGCGAATCGACGCCGTGTCGGCGCAGGCCAACGGCATAACTTTGCTGATTCTCGCAGCCTGGTTCTGTGTCCAAGCGGTCCAGCGACTGTTCTCGCCGCCGGACGTCGAGGGCGTTCCCGTCATCGTCGTGGCGCTGATCGGCGTGGTCGTGAACCTAGTCGCTATGGCCCTGGCGGGACGAGCCAACCAAGCCAGCCTCAACGTCCGGGGTGCGCTGGCCCACGTGGTCAACGACCTCTGGGCCTTCGCCGCGACAGCGATCGCCGGTGCGATCATCGTGGCTACGGGCTGGGCACGGGCGGACGCCGTCGCCTCCCTGGTGGTTGCTGCTCTCATGGTGTACTCGGGCTTCGGCTTGATCCGGGCGTCCGGGCGGGTGTTCCTCGAGGCCGCGCCGGTGGGTGTCGACCCCAGGTCGGTCGGTGCGGACATGGCTGCAGTGGCGGGGGTGAACGAGGTGCACGACCTCCATGTCTGGGATTTGGGCGGCTCGGAGCCCGCCCTGTCCGCTCACGTAGTGGTCAGCTCGGAATTCGACTGCCATGACGTGGCCGCGAGTGTGCGCTCGGTGCTGGAGCAACGCCACCACATCTCACACGCCACCTTGCAGGCCGACCACCGGCGCTCGGGCCAGGATGTGGCCGAGGATCCGTGTGCCTCCGCCGGACACGGACCCGGCTACGTCCGGCTCGACTCGGGTTCGGCCGGGCTCACCGGTCCGAGTCCAACGGCACCGGGGTCAATCTGATCGGGGCTGCCGTGGAGGTAGGACCGCCACAAGGCTGCATATAGCGAATCCGCGGCGAGCAGGCCGTCGTGAGTGCCGTCCTCGACCACCCGTCCGCCGGACATCACCAGAATGCGGTCGGCCCGGGCCGCCGTGGTCAGCCGGTGGGCGACCGTGATCGTGGTGCGATACCGGCTGAGCCGTTCGGTGGCGTCCGTGACCGCGGCCTCGCTGGCCAGGTCCAGAGCCGCAGTGGCCTCGTCGAGCAGCAGGATGTCCGGGTCGACCAGTTCGGCTCGAGCAAGCGCGATCAGCTGGCGCTGGCCGGCGGACAGATTCCGTCCCCGTTCGCCGACCTGATGCAGATAACCGCCGCGCAGTCTGGCTATCATGTCGTGCGCCCCCACCCGGCGCGCAGCCTGCTCGACCTCGGCTTTCGAGGCCAACGGGCGCCCGTAGGCGATGGCATCGCGAATACTGCCGGGCGACAGGTAGGGCTCCTGCGGAACGAACCCAAGACGATGCCGGTAACCCGCGAGATCGAGGTCCCGAAGATCGGTGCCGTCGGCTCGGACCGATCCCGCGGTGGGGTCATAGAAGCGTGCGATGAGCTTGACCACGGTGGACTTCCCAGCACCGGTCTGTCCGACCAGGGCCACGGACTGCCCGGCCGGGATATGCACGTCGACGTCGATCAATGCGGGCCGCTCGGCGCCCTCATAGGTGAACCCGACGTGATCGAGCCCGATCTCGCCCTTGAGATCGGGCACCGGGTGAGCATTTTCCGGCGACGGGGTGCTGGTAGGTGTGCGAAGCAGGTCCTGCAGCCGGGACAGTCCCACCGACGCCTGCTGGTAACCGTCGAACACCTGGGAGAGCTGCTGGACGGGAGCGAAGAAGGCATCCAGGTAAAGGAAGAACGCAATCAGGGCACCCGCGGTGAGGGTGCCGTGGGACAACCGCTGAGCACCGAACGCGAGGACCAGCGCGCCACCGACATCAGCGAGAAGTTGCACGAACGGAAAGTAAGCCGAGATATAGGTCTGCGCCCTCATCCGGGACTGCCGGTAGTCACTCGCCGCGCCGAGAAACTGTCGGGTGTTGTGTCGCTCCCGGCTGAATGCCTGGGCGACGCGGACCCCGGCCACGTTCTCCTGCAACTGCGCGTTGACCGTACCGACTCGCTCGCGGGCCTCCACGTAGGCGGGCACCGCCAGCCGCCGGAAGAGCAGGGTGGCAGCGATCAGGATGGGGAGGATGGCCACCAGGACCAGTGACAACTGGGCGTCCAGCAGGATCAGCGCGATGAGCACGCCGACCAGGGTCAACGCGCTGATCACCGCCGTGGCCAGGCCGGTCTGTAGAAAGTTCGACAGGGCATCGACGTCGGTCGTCATCCTGGTCATGATCCGGCCGCCGAGCTCGCGCTCGTAGTAATCGAGGCCGAGGCGCTGCAGCTGGGCGAAGGTCTTGACCCGCAGGGTGTAGAGCAATCGCTCCCCGGTTCGCCCGGTCAGGCGCTGCCCGGCAAGACTCACCGCCCAATCGAGGACGAGAACCCCGACGGCGATCAGCGCGACGACTATCAGGACCCTGCCGTCGTGCTTGCTGACGCCGTGGTCGATGCCGGTTCGGATCAGCGACGGCAGGACAAGTTGCAGCAATGCGTCGGCGCCGATCAAGGCGATGCCGAGCAGGAAGACGGCCCGCAACGGACGTACCAGACGCCCCAGGGTGAATCGCAGGTCAGGCGCCTGGGCCCGATCATCGGGCACATCGGGTTGATCGGTTGCCGGTGGCAGGGCGGCGACCTGCGCCAGCAGTTCTGGCGTTGCAGGTACCGCCGCGCCGAACATGCCGCCGCCCTGACCGCCGGCGCCGCCCTGACCGCCGGCTCCGGCGCCACCTGCCGACAATGCGGCCGTGCTCTGGAGCGGCGCCTCCTCGGGATCGCGGGGTAACGGGACCCACAGGGCGGGTGTGATTCCGTCCTCGGCCGGCGTGCTTACGGAGCCGGCGGCATCGTCGGCCAACAGCTCGCCGGCGTCGATTCCTTCGACGTCATCGCCAGGCCCGGCGAGCAGCAGCCCGAAGAGCGGGCACCGAGCCAGCAGCTCGTCATAGCTGCCGACATCGACGACCCGTCCCTCGTCGAGTACGGCGATCCGGTCGGCGAGGGAGAGGGTGGAACGTCGATGGGCGATCAGCAAGGTGGTCCGACCACGGACCAGCCCGCGCAGGGTAGCCAGGATCTCGCCCTCTACCCGCGGATCCACCGCACTGGTCGCGTCGTCGAGCAGGACAATGCGCGGATCGGTCAGCAGCGCACGGGCCAGCGCGATCCGCTGGCGCTGACCGCCGGACAGGGTGAGGCCACGCTCGCCGACCATGGTCTGGTAGCCGTCGGGCAATTCGGCGATGAATGCGTCGGCTTCGGCCGCCCGGGCCGCGGCGACGATCTGATCTTGGTCGGCGGTGGGCCGGCCGTAGGCGATGTTGGCCGCAATCGTGTCGGAGAACAGGAAGCTGTCTTCGAAGACCATGCCGATCGCGGCCCGTAGATCGGCCATCTGCAGGTCACGGATATCCACGCCGCCGATGGACAGCGAGCCGGCGTGCACGTCGTAGAACCGGGGGATGAGCATCGCGATGGTCGACTTTCCCGAACCCGCTCCGCCCACGATGGCGACCGTCTCGCCGGCACCGATCGACAGATCGAGACCGCGGAGCACCGGATTCGACCGGGTGTAACCGAACTCGACGGCGGAGAAGTCCACCCCGACCGGACCGATGGGAAGCGGTCGGGCATCCGGTGCGTCGACGACCTGCGGTGAGGAGTCGATCACCTCAAGGACCCGTTCCACCCCGGCCCGGGCCTGCTGGCCGATGGTGAGCAGCGCGGTGACCTGGCGAACCGGGCCTACGAGTTGCCCGAGGTAAGTGGAGAAGGCCAGGAACGTGCCGATGGTGATCCGGCCGTGCAGGGCGAGGTAGCCGCCGAGCAGGAGCACGCCGACCTGACCCAGCGCCGGAATGGCCGACAGCGCCGAGGAGTACTTCGCCTGCAGCCGGACCACGCGCATCCGAGAGGCGAAGAGTCGCTTGGCCCGACCGCGTAGTTCGCCGACCTCCCGCTGCTCCTGGCCAAAGCCCTTGACGACCCGGACGCCGGTGACCGCGGCCTCGACCTGACCGACCACGTCGCCGGCCTGTTGCTGGGCGTCCCAGTTCGCCGGGAACAGGTCCCGTCGTGAAGCGATGGCGACGAACCACAGTGCCGGTGCGATGGCGAAGGCGACCAGGGTGAGCAACGGCGACAGCCACAGCATCGCGATAAGCGAGATGAAGAAGAGCAGTACGTTGCCGGTGAGCATCGGCGTGAACGCCAGCAGGCCTTGGACCAGCCCGACGTCCGTTATCGAGCGACTGACCACCTGCCCGGTCTGAAGGCCATCCTGGGCGGCTCCGTCCAGCCTCTGCAGGGATGCGAAGATGTCGGCCCGCATGTCGTATTGAACGTTGAGGGAAAGCCGTCCGGCCGTGAAGCGCCGGAAGAAGGTCAGCCCATATTGCAGCAGGGCGGCCGCCAACAGCACGATGACCCAGGGACCGAGCGGCGGCCGGTTTCCGCTGCCTTGGCTGACGAGGTCGATCACGTGCTTGATGACGAGCGGTACCGACACCGACACCAGAGCGCCGATCAGGGACGAACCGAAGGCGCCGATGAGGTCGGCGCGGTGCCGGAGGCAGTA
>JAVEET010000369.1 GCA_030840295.1 Pseudonocardiales bacterium | reverse complement strand
CGCGGCGCATGTGGAAGAACCCGAAATTGGCCCGTTCCGAGGCGATTCGAATGTCGCAGGCAAGCGCCAGTTCGATACCGCCCCCGATGACCCACCCGTTGAGCGCCGCAATGATCGGCTTGGGCGTCCGATGTAGGCCGCGGGTGATCCGTCCCGCGAACCCCTTCTCCAACAGGCTGCGTCCGAGTTCCGGACCCGCGTTGAGCCACGGATCGACATGAGATTTCAGATCGGCACCCGCGCAGAAGCTCTTGTCCCCTGAACCGGTGAGGATCGCCAGCCGAATGTCGGGATCGTCACGGAACTGAGTCCACGCATCGAACAGCAGCTCGTCGGTCTCGGTGTCGATGGCGTTGTGTACCTCGGGGCGGTTCAGAGTGATGTACGCGATCTGGTCACGCTTCTCGTAGATCACCTTTGGCATCGGAACCCCCTGGGTGTTCACGCCGACACCGCACTGCGGCCGGCCTTGTGACGGGCGATGACGAGCTTCATGATCTGGGCGGTGCCGTCGCCGATCTGCAGTCCGAGGACGTCGCGGAGCCGCTGCGCGTAGGGCATCTCCTCGGTGTAGGCGCCGTGCCCGTTGAGCAGCAGGCAGGTCTGGACGATGTCGAAGGCCAGCTTGGGTCCCCACCATTTGCACATCGCGGCCTCCGCGGTATGCGGCAGACCCTGGTCCTTGAGCCACAACGTCTTCAGACACAGCAGCCGACAGGCTTCGAGCTGGGTCTCGGCCTCGGCCAGGGGAAACGACACACCCTGGTTGGCGATGAGCGGTTTGCCAAAACTCGTCCGCTCGGTCGTGGACAGCCAGGTCTCGTCCAGCGACTGGCGGGCGACCGCCAGACACTGCAGACCGATGAGAGCGCGGCTGTAATCGAAACCCTGCATCACCTGGATGAAGCCTTCGTTCTCCGCGCCGATGAGGTGATTTGCCGGTATCACGACCCGGTCGAAGTAGACCGATCCCCGGCCGGCACACCGACCGCCGAGATCGTCGAACTCACTGGTCTTGATGCCCGGCAGGTCGAGCGGGACGAGAAAGGCGCTGATCCCGCGGGCGCCACTGGCTTGCGTCCCGGTGCGAGCCCACACGATCGCGAACTCGGCTTGGGTGGCAAAGCTGGTCGATGCCTTCTCGCCGTCGAGGACGTACGTGTCGCCTTCCCTGGTTGCCCGAAGGGTCAGGTTCGCGGCGTCGGATCCACCGCCGGGTTCGGTCAGGGCGATGGCGGGGATCGTCCTGCCTTCAGCCACGCCACGCAGCCACGGCTCGACGACATCGGCGGCTCCATGCCCGGCCAGGATCACGCCGCTCAGCGACATCGTCACCATCAGCTGACCGATGTTGTAGTCCGCCCGGCACAGGGCCTCGAGCACCAGACCCGCTGTCGTGCAGTCCAGTCCGAGCCCGCCGTACTGCTCGGCCAGCTCCACGCCGAACAACCCGAGTTCGCCCATCGCACGCAGCGTCGCGCGATCGAACGCGCCTTCCTGCTCGCGTTGTTTGTAATACGGAGCCAGCTGTCGCTCGCCGAAGCGACGGGCGACATCGACCAGCGCCTCCTGCTCTGCGGTGATCGCGAAGCTCAACGGCCCCGTCATGGCTCTCCCTCGCTGCCGGCCCGAACACCTGATGCGATGTGGGGCAGACAACAGTCTGAAAGGGTGCCACCGGTGGGGCCCCCGTCTAACGGGTGATGTTCGTGGCCCAAAAGGAGGAAGTGTGTCCCCGCATGTCCGGAAAAACACCCGCAGCCGGGAATCCTCGGCTTAGCGGAGGTAACGGGTGCAGACGGTGCGAACGGCGTTCACAGGTGTCGACGAGGAGTTGACGGAGCTGCGCGATGCGCGGCGCCGGGCGGTTGCGGAGCATGCCTTCACGGGCGACGCGGCCCGGGTGCGACTGCACGACATCAGCGTCGATGCCTTCGCCGAGTTCGCTGCTGGTCGCGATCTGCTGGGGTCGCTGATCAGCATTGAGGACGAGTGCCGCGAGCAGGACGAACACGATGCGGCGCAGCGGCAACGCGCCGACACTGCGACCCTGAGCGCACTGGGGCGGCTTCGCGAACTCGATTCCAGTGCCGAAATGTCGCGCCGCGCGCCCGGCGAGCTACGCGAGGCGTGTGGCTTCACCAGAGTGATGATCTCGTCCGCGCGGGGCTCACGATGGATGCCGGACACGTTGCGCCGCAGCGATCATGCCGACGCGGATTCGACCGAGTTCGCCCGGTTTGCCCAGGATGGAAACGAGATTCCGCTGGCCCGTCTGATGCCTGAGACGGAGATGGTGCGACACCGGGTGCCTGTCATCGTGCCGGAGATCGGCTCAAACGCCTATCCGCCGTTGATGGCCGTGACCAAGTCGACGTCGTACGTCGCCGCACCGATTGTGACGACACGGCGAGTGATCGGCTTCCTCCACGCCGACCGGTTCGGGCAGAGCAACGACGTCACCCAGAGCGACCTGGACAGCATCGCGCTGTTCGCCGCCGAGTTCGGCGTGCTGTTCGAGAAGGCTGCGCTCGGCGACCGGTTGCGTCAGCAGCGTGCGAAGTGGACGGCCACACTGCGGGCAGCCGTCGAAGGATTGGATGCCCAGACGGTCCCCCTTCGACCACCAAGCTTGCCCATCGCTGTCCCAGATGAATCCCTGCGCCCCGTACACGTCGGCACCGCCCTCGGTGTTCTCGGCCACGCGCTGACCGACCGTGAACGCCAGGTGGTGAACCTGCTCGCATCGGGGGCGACCAACAGGCTCATCGCGCAGGAATTGGTGCTCTCGGTGGACACCGTCA
>JAVEET010000360.1 GCA_030840295.1 Pseudonocardiales bacterium | reverse complement strand
CTGACCACGTTCGGGTCGGTGATCCGGATGTTCGGAACCGTTGCCTTGTCGGTGTTGAGGATCGAGGGCGCGGACTGGGTTCCGCTGCCGTAGTCGGCGTAGCTGACCTGACCTCCGTCCGTGCTGGTCTGGATGTCGTAGGCGGCTCGAGTGGCCGCGATGTTGCGTGAAATGTATGGCTGTTCCTTGTCACTCGCGTTCGGCTTGACGCTGATCTGCTGCACCAGCGCGGGATAGATGCCGTTGATCCCGATCGAGAGCACCAGCAATACCGCGAAGGAGACCGTGGCGATCATCGCGCTCTTGAGCCAGAGGCTGGCCAGCACGGCGAGCGCGATGAGCACCGCCACCCAGAACAGGATCGTCTTGGCCGGCAGGGTCGCGTGCACGTCGGTGTATGAGGCACCGGTCGTCTTGCCGCGGTCGGAGAACACCAGGCCGTAACGATCCAGCCAGTACGCGCAGGCCTTCAGCACAATAAAGAAGAACACCAGGAGGGTGATGTGGCGTCGGGCGGAGAGGGTCAGCTTCGGTCCCGGTGTGGCAATCCGGAAGGCTCCGAAGACGTAATGGACGGCCAGGCTCAGGATCAGCGAGAAGATGACGACGTTGAACCCGAAACCCAGCAACACCCGGTAGGCCGGGTAGTCCCACGCAAAGAATGAGATGTCGCGGTGGAATTGGGGGTCATCGACGTTGAAGGACTGACCGAACCGCCAGAGCTGCCAGGTCTTCCAGTTCGACTGGGCCGCTGCTCCGGCGCCCACGAAGAGCACCAGCAGCAGCCCGATGAAGATCGGCCGTTTGCGGGGCTCCAGGGCGACCCGGTAGCGCTCGAGGTTCTCCTGCTCCTGCGAGATGGGACGGAAGGGCGGCCGCATCCGGTAGGCGAGGAACACATTTGCTCCGACGAGCACAGCAAGAACTAAGCCGAAGATCAGGAACAACACAATTCGGGTCCAGAAGATGGACGTGTACACCCCCCGGTAGTGCACCTCGCCGAACCACAACCAGTCCGTGTAGACCCGTGCGACCGAGCCCAGCAGGGATATCAGGATGAAGAGGGAGATCAACACCCCGATGACGATCTTGCCGCGCCGCGACACCCGGATGCTGGGCATTTCAGGCCGCATGGCCACAGTGCTCTCCTCATCTGGCTCGCCGTCGGAAGCGGTGCGTACCGCCTACTTCAGCTAAACCACTCCCGGCCTGCGCAAACTTGCGCAGACCGCTCCTAGAACCAGCAACGTACCGAGCCCTACGGCGGTTCCGCCGGATGGCACCATCTAGTCATGACTTCTGATCCGGATCGCAACGCCGCGGACTCCATCATGCTCGAAGCGGTCGCGGCCGAGATCGAGGCCTTCACCGGACTGGCCGGTTGGGACGCCGCACCGTCGCTGTTCGCGCTGGTGCCCACCAAAGCCTTGGCTGCCGATCCATCGGCAGCAGCCCTGCTTTCCGGCGACGGCAGCCCACTGGATCCGGACGAGATTGCCGACTCGGCCATAACCCCGGTCGCGCAGGACGAGCTGCCGGAGGGTTCGCTCGACGAGCTCCTGGCCCAGATCGGGTGGCCGGACGAGGTCATCGGCTGTGCCGTCAGCCAGGAGATCGTGATGTTGCCGCCCTCGGCAGAAGCCGAACTGAACAACTTGGCGGTGGATGCGGCGGTGAGCGTCGCGACCGATCACCCTGACCGACGCGAGGCCCGGCTGGTGGTCGCAGTCCTGCGCGGCGGCAGGTCGGCCAGCATCCTGCGGTTGCGGGCCGCGGACGGAGCCGGCGACGATCTGCTCACCGGACCCGACCTGGCTCCGAACCTGGTATCCGCGCTGGCCGCGACGCTTACCGACTAGCGGTTCGACCGCTAGTACAGGGCGGGCCCCTCCCGCGCGACCGTTCAGCGGCTCAGCAGTGCGGGACCTGCGCGTTGGCGGCGTTGGCTGCATTGACTGCGTTCAGGCTGGTGATCGCATCGTGCAGGCTCGAGACCTTGATGACGTTCAGTCCGGACGGCGTACTGCCGCGAACATCGTTGCAGTTACCGGCCGGCGCGAGGAACACCGTTGCGCCGGCCCTCCGCGCGGCCAGCATCTTCAGCTGGATGCCACCGATCGGTGCGACGCTGCCGTCGGCGTTGATCATCCCGGTTCCGGCGATGAAGCGACCATGAGTCAGGTCGTCCGTACTGATCTTGTCCACGATTCCCAAGGCAAACATCAATCCGGCCGACGGGCCGCCGATCCCGGCCAGGGCCAGGCTGATCTGAAAGGGGGGCAGGCACCCCTGTTGCAGGGTGATTCCGAGGAGCGGTATTTTGCTGCCGGACGGAGGCGCCGAAAGGGTCACCCTGACCTTGGTATCGACGCCGGCGCGACTCACGACGACCGGCACTTTCGCGCCGACGGACAGGGACGACAGAACCTTGCGCAGGGCCGCGTCGTCGGACACCGGGACGCCGTTGAAGGAAACGAACTTGTCCCCCTCCTTGAGCACCGACACGTTGGGCGAGTCGGGATTGACCGCAAGCACGCCGATACCCGTCGGGTACCCCAATTCGCACGACGCCGCCACGATGGCCGAATTCTGTGACTGGATGAAGTCCTGCTTGTCCCGGGCGTTGGTCTGCTGCTCGCTCTGACCGGGCGGGTACACGCTGTCATGCGGGACGACCGCCTCGTCACCCGCCAGCCAACCCGTAATAGCTCCGTAGACCGTGGTGTCCTGGGTTTCCACCGACACCGTCGTGAGATTGAGGTTCCCGGTCGTCTTCGAGATCGGATGGCCCTTGATGGCGATGATGTCGGTGCCACCATCCCGGCCCAGCGTGTTGACCGTCGGTCCGGGACTCAGCACGACATAGGGCACCCGAAAGACGGCGCCGGACAGTCCGAGGACGAGGACCAGCACCGCGCCGAGCAGGAGGGTTCGCAACTGTCGAGACATTGCCGTCACCCTAACTGCCGGCTACCTCGACTGCCTCGACCGGAGCCGAAATAAGGACCAGATTCACTGGCAGCGGTTCGTTGCTGCCCACCCGGGACAGCGCGCGGAGCATCGCCCGATGTTCGACGATGGCATTTCCCGGGCGCAGGGTGCCCGACCTCGACTCGGCCCGGCCGCGCCACGACAACAGCGCTGCCCCCGCCGCGGTCGACAGCAGCGGCGCCAGCAGCCACCACATCCATGCCATGGCCAACACCGTAGATCTCCGTACCGGACTCGCCGTGGACGCGCGCCGCAGTTCCCGCTCTCGGCGCAGCCGGCGCCCAAGATTTCGCTGAGGGCAGATTCGATCCCGGGCACGACAAGCACGGCGGAGTCGTTAGCACTAGCGTGACTGGAATGAGCAACTTCGGCTTCGGATTCGGATCTGGTTCGGGCGGTGACCCGGACGATATCGCCGGGAAAATCCCCCTCTTCGCCGAGCTCCAGCGGCTGTTGTCGGGCACTGGCGGTCCGGTCAACTGGGACCTGGCTCGGCAACTGGCGATCTCCAACCTGGCCGCTGGACACCGCAGCGTGACGGGGGCCGAAACCACGGCCGTGGCTGACGCTTTGCGCCTGGCCGACCTCTGGCTGGACGACGTCACCGACCTGCCGTCGGGCATCACCAACGCGCAGGCCTGGAGTCAGGTCGACTGGGTCGAAAAGACCATCGACACCTGGGCCGCGGTCTGTGATCCGATTGCCAGCCGGGTCGTGGCGGCGATGTCGGAAGCACTGCCACCAGAGGTCGCCGCACAGGCCGGCCCGATGGCTCCGATGATGTCCCAGCTCGGTGGCCTCATGTTCGGCGCGCAGCTCGGGCAGGGTCTGGCCGCACTTGCCGGTGAGGTCGTGTCCGCAACCGACGTCGGACTGCCGCTCGGCCCGGCCGGCGCTGGCGCGCTCGTGGTAGCCAACCTCGAGTCGCTGACCGCCGGTTTGAACCGCCCGCAGGACGAGGTCCGGCTGTTCATGGCGCTACGTGAGGCCGCCCATCATCGGTTGTTCGGCCACGTCCCGTGGCTGCGTCAGCAACTCATCGAAGCTGTTGATGCCTACGGACGCGGAATCACCATCGATCCCGAGGCAATATCCTCGGCGATCAACGAGATCGACCCCAGCAACCCCGAGTCGTTGCAGAACGCCCTCTCCGGTGGCCTGTTCGAGCCGCAGAACACCGAGGCCCAGAACATGGCCCTGCGGCGCCTGGAAACCCTGCTCGCGTTGATCGAAGGCTGGGTGGACAACATCGTGATGCAGGCCGCCGGGGATCGCATGCAAGGTGCCGAGGCACTGGCGGAGGCGGTTCGGCGCCGACGCGCCTCGGGCGGTCCGGCCGAGCAGACGTTCGCCACGCTGGTCGGACTGGAATTACGTCCGCGCCGGCTGCGCGAAGCAGCCGCCCTCTGGCTGGCTATGACCGATCGTCACGGCGCGAGTATCCGGGACGGCCTGTGGAACCACCCTGACCTGCTCCCGACGGCCGACGATCTTGACGATCCCAACTCCTTCGCCGCTCGCTACGCGACGCTGTCCGATGCGGACCGCTCGACCTTCGACGAGCTGGCTCGCCTGGCCACCGAGGCCGATACCGTCGATCCCGCACCGGGTAGCCCAGCTCAGAAAAGCAATCCGCCCGGTGAATCACCGTCGGGCGACGGGCCCTCCGGCGACGAGCTCCCGGGAGACGACTCAGCCGGGGACGGGACGCAGTCGGACAAGCCTGGCAGCTGAGCCGCCACCGCCACGCCTTCCAGGAACCCGCGGGCCCGTTCGGTTCTCGGATACCGCGCAACGAGATCCCAGAATTCCGGGCCGTGCCCCGGTTCGAGCAAGTGGCTCAGCTCGTGGACGAGCACGTAGTCGATCACCCAGGCCGGCATTGACTGCAGCCGATGTGACAGGCGGATCGTGCCGTCCGCCGGAGTGCAGGATCCCCAACGGTGCTCCATGTTGGCCACCCACCGGACGCTGGTCGGCTGCGCGAGGCTGCCGAGGTGCTCTCGAGACAGCCGCTCACTGCGCTCGGCGAGGGCACCGTCGCTGGCGCGTGGACCCCGGCGGGCCAGGACGGCCTCGCGACTGGTTACCCGCTCCACCATCTCTGTCACCAGACGCCGCTCTTCAGCCTTGCTGAGACGCGCCGGTACCAACACGACGATGCGGTCGCCGTCCCGGTAGGCCGATACAGTGCGACGCCGCCGCGCGCTTCGACGGATCTCCACCGAACCGGCATCGGACAGCGGGGCCACGTCGGACATGCAAGCAGCCTAAGGCGATCCACCGACACTCGCGCACAACCCACCAATCGAGCACCCGGTGCGAGGGTCGCTCAGCACGATTGGCGCAAACCGCCAGTTGGTAACCCACAGCGTTGTCCACAGGTTTTCCACCCTATCTCGGGCCCAGAGCGCCCTTCATCCGCAGGTTATCCACAGGAGGTTCCACAAGTGTGGACGTGGGCTTGAGGGTTACCCGGGTCCTGTGGAAAAGCTCACCGCCGACCACTGCGGTTGTGCCAGCGTGTGCAGTCATGAACTCGCCACTCCCGGCCCGGCGCCCGCCTGAATCCATGACCGAGCAGCGCACCGGCGCAGCCACTGCCGCCCGCCGCGGCCCAGCCAACGATGATCCCGACCCGCCACAGCGGCGGCTGAACGAGGCCGCCACGGTGCTGTGGCGCTCGGTCGACACAGTGCAATTCGAGCTCGGAACGCGCCGCATCATCGTCGAGAACGTCGGATCGGAGCAGCTCGTGAGCCTGTTGCCCCGTCGAGCCAAGGGCCTCGGATCTGGAGCCGAACTCGACCCCGAGACACCGAACGCCAATGAGGACGACCTGCACCAATTGCGTGAGGTGCTGGACCGGTCCGGGTTCCTGTCGAGCGAACGCGCCCGCGATCGATCGACAGACCGGGCGCAACCGCTATCGGCGTACCTGATGCCCGATCTGGCTGCTCTGGCCGGCGAATTCGGCAGCGAGTCCTCGCAGATACTCCGCGCCCGCCGGGAGACCGCAGTCGCGGTGCACGGCACTACCCGGTTGGCGGTTTCGGTGGCGGCAACGCTGGCGGCATCGGGCGTGGGCTGGGTACAACTGGTCAACGGCGGCGATGTCAGCGCGGCCGATGCCTGCCCCGGCGGCCTTACCCCGGCCGACGAGGGCCGCCGGTTCGGCGTCGCGGCGGCGGATGCGGTGCGGCGTGCCGCACCGGATGTGGACACCACGCCGATTCCGCACGACCGAAGCGCCGATCTGGTGATCCTGACCGACCCCGGCCCGGCGGACTCGGCGGTCCGGTCCAGTCTGCATCTGGACGGACTGGTCCACTTGGCGGTCTCCGTAATCGGCCTGCGCGCCGTCGTCGGGCCGCTGGTGCGTCCCGGTGTCTCGAGCTGTCTGCGGTGCGCCGACCTGCACCGAAGCGACCGCGATCCGGTCTGGCCGGCCCTGGCCGTCCAACTCAGCGGCTCAGGCAGGCGACGGTCGGCGTCCAACGTCGGGCTCTGCGTGGCGGCGGCCGGCCTGGCCGCCACCCAGGCCCTGGCCTACCTCGACCGGCAATGGCCGGCGACCATCGACGGCACGCTGGAGTGGCAGTTACCGGACTGGCGCCTTCGGCGCAGAACCTGGCCCGCGCATCACGGTTGTGACTGTGGCGCTTCGGCGGAATCGGTCCGGGCACGGCAGAATAGGAACGTGATCTTTCGATGAGTGACATTCCGCAGCGCGGCGTCGCGAGATCGGCTCAGCTGGCCCGACTTCCCCTCGGAGTGGCCGGGCGAGCGACGATGGGGCTGGGTAAGCGACTGGCAGGTCGATCGGCCGAGGATGTGCAGGCGGAACTGGCCCAGCGAACCGCCGAACAGTTGTTCGCTGTGCTCGGACAGCTCAAGGGCGGCGCAATGAAGTTCGGTCAGGCGCTGTCGGTGTTCGAGGCGGCCCTGCCGGAGGAGTCGGCTGCGCCCTATCGCGCGGCCCTGACCAAACTGCAGGAAGCTGCTCCCCCGATGGCCGCGGCTGTCATGCACCGGGTTCTGGACGAACAGTTCGGCCGGTCCTGGCGCTCACGGTTCACCTCATTCGATGACAGGCCGGCGGCGGCAGCGTCCATCGGCCAGGTGCATCGCGCGGTGTGGGCCGACGGCCGCGAGGTTGCGGTGAAGATCCAGTACCCCGGAGCCGGTCCGGCGCTGATGGCCGACTTCAACCAGCTGTCCCGGTTCGCGAGATTGTTCGGGCGGATCTCCCCCGGCCTCGACGTCAAGCCGCTGCTGGCCGAGCTCAAGGCCCGGGTCAGTGAGGAACTGGACTACACACTGGAGGCCGACTCCCAACGGAGGTTCGCAGAGGCCTACGACGGCGATCCGGACATCGGAGTGCCGCAGGTGGTCGCGAGCGCCCCGCGCGTCGTCGTCAGCGAATGGATGGACGGCACTCCCCTGTCGACGATCATTGCTTCGGGAACCCAGGCCGAACGTGATGCAGTGGGACTACGGCTGGCTCTGCTGCATTTCTCGGCCCCTCAGCGCTGCGGCCTGCTCCACGCCGACCCGCACCCGGGCAACTTCCGACTGCTGCCGGACGGGCGGCTCGGCGTGCTGGACTTCGGCGCTGTGGCCCGGCTGCCCAACGGCACTCCTGAACCGCTCGGCCGGATCACCCGGCTGGTCCTCGAGGGCAACGTCGCCGAGGTCATGAAGGCCCTGCACGCTGAGAATTTCATCCGGACCGGTGTCCAGATCGATGCCGCCAAGGTGTTGGATTATCTGCGGCCCATCCTCGATCCATTGGCAAAACCGGAATTCAGTTTCACCAGGAGCTGGATGCAGCAGCAGGCGCAGCGAATCGGTGACCCCCGCAGCGAAGCCGCCCGGGTGGGCCGAATGCTGAACCTGCCACCGGAGTATTTGCTGCTGCATCGGGTCACGCTCGGTTCGATCGGCGTGCTTTGCCAGCTCGGGGCAACGGCGCCGTACCGGCAGATCGCCGAGGAATGGCAGCCCGGCTTCAAAGCGTGATCTCGAATAGTCGAGCAGCCTGGCCCTACCACCACTCCGGGTCCAGCTTGGCCTCCATGGCACGCACGTTCTCGCCCGCACACCGAGGGCAGGTCCAACGCACCTGATCGGCGTCACGATCCATGACCCAGGTCAGCCGGATGGAGCTGTCGGAGGATGCGTTGCCGACCAGCCCGCAACGCTGACACCGCACCGTGCTCATGCCACTATCGGAGCAGCTCATGCCGCTATTGGAGCACCCCCGAAGCCGAGGCCGGGTGGGTGGGTTGATGGGCCGCCAGCCGGCCGGGCAGGATCAGTTCCATGCCTCATTTGCTGCACCTGGACTCCTCGGCCGACGCCCACCGATCCCGGTCACGTGCGGTCACCCGCACGTTCGCCGATGCCTGGCGGGAATGCGGTCCCGACCACACCGTGACCTACCGGGACCTGCATCGTGATCCGCTTCCACATCTGCCTGACGCGGCACTGCACTGGCCGCCGAGGTTGCGACCGGCCGGCGCACCACCACCAGCCCAGGCCGAAGCTCTACAGGAGGTGTTGCTCGCCGAATTGATCTCGGCCGACGTGCTACTGATCGGAGCGCCGCTCTACAACTATTCGCTTCCGTCGAGTCTCAAAGCATGGATCGACCACATCCACGTCCCCGGCACGACCGCGCCGTTCGATGATGACGTCAGGCCGTTGGCCGGACGGCCCGCCGTCATCGTCTCCAGTCGAGGCGGCTCCTACGACGACGGAACGCCGACAGCAGGGTGGGACCATGCCGTGCCCGTCTTGAACCTCATCCTCTCGACAGCCCTCGGCATGTCGATGTCGGTCATCACCACCAGCCTCACCCTGGCTGAGGACCTACCGGCCATGGCCGGCGACATCCCCCGCAGCCGGGCCGAACTGGCCTTGGCCCATGAGCGCGCGGCTGAGGCCGGCCGCCGGCTCGGCGGCGGCTAACCGCGAACTGCTCCGTCCGACGACAACGCGGAGATCCCGGGACCCTGTGTCCCGGGACCTCCGGCGGCAGTCACTCGCCCCGATCAAGCCCGATCACGATGATCAGCCTGATCAGGCCACGAGCTGGTAGTCAGCTGTCGAGTGCTCGTCCAGGCGACGTTGCGCCCTTACGGCCCGCCGGGCCGAGTAGTCGGCAACCCGCTGCCACATCCGGACAGCGGCCAGCTCACTCAGCAGCCTTCGATGCGCAGCGTATTCACGCTGCTCGCGCATTCGCTCACGCGCCAGTGCTTCGTACTGTTGATACATGGTGATGCTCCTTGATGAGACGGAAAGTTGGTAGGACCGAGCTGCTTTGATCGATGTCGCGGCGGCTGACCGGGCGGTCAGTCCACGTGAGCGGAACTCCGGAGTCAGGATCCACACTCTGATCATGCGGCGACTTCGTTCTTGCGCGGACGACCGCGAGGCCGCTTGCGTGCGATCACCGTTCCCTGGTTGAAGATCTCGCCGCCCCAGACGCCCCAAGGCTCTCGCCGGTCCGTGGCGCCTGCCAGACAACCGCTCCGAACGGGGCACCCGCCGCAATGCGCTTTGGCCAGTTCAAGGTCGGCGGGCGTCTCGGCAAACCACAGGTCAGCGTCGAGCACCCGGCAAGGGAGATCGTCGCTATCGGCTCCGAATGCGGGGTCGACGGTAGGGATGAGCGGTTCGCAGATCGAAATCGCGGCCTGGGGTGTGGCCGCAACCCGCGGTTGTTCCTCCTGCTCGGTCAGCAACGGAGTGGCATACACGTCGGGTCACCTCCTTCGTTCGGTGTTCGTGTCGGTGTTCGTGTCGGTGTTCGTGAATTCGGTGTCGGTGTCGGTGTCGGTGGGCGGATAGCGATCGGTTTCTTCTTCTTTCAACGAGATATTCGGTTTCGGGAATGACAAAGGCCGCGGTTCCCGGTCAGGGAATCCGCGGCCTCGAAGGTTTCGCTCTGCGCTCGTCAGAGTGGTATCCCTCGAGGGTGGCGGACCCGGCCGAAATCGACAGCCGTCATTGCGGCGGCGCTGTGGCGGAGAGTTCCTGGCTTGAGCTGCGTAGCCTCGTACGCCCAAGCGACCAGGGTCGAGACAGCAGCGAAGGCAGCCGGGATCTCCGGGAGTGCGATGATGTTCGTGTTCGTGGACATTCGGCACCTCCTTCTGAAGGTCTCGGCGCAAGTTCAGCTGAACAGTCTGCTCAGGCGCAGTGGAATTGTTTGTGTGCACGCGAGGCTATCGGAAGTAGTTCCGGGTGCACAATTGATTTTCCGACATTGGCCGAAAATTGCTGACGGATGTCAGATTCTTTGTCTCCGCCAGCCGCCCGATGACCTAGCCGCCGAAGACTGCGGCGAGCACAAAGCCCTTACGGCATAAGGGCCTTCGGTAATACAAGCGCGGACTTGCGATATTGATTGCTCAGTCAATGGCCACCGGCTCCGGATCCTGTCCGGACAGGACGGCCAGAACCGGTTCGGCGTACCGCTCGAGCTTCGTGGGGCCGACGCCGGGCACCTTGGCCAGCGCGACCCGGTCGGCGGGGCCGCCGTCCGCGATCGCAACCAAGGTCGCGTCCGAGAACACCACGAAGGCTGGCACGCCCTGGGCGTCCGCCTGCTTCTTGCGCCACGCGCGCAGCCGACCGAAGGTGGCCGCGTCTTCAGACTGCGGGACCACCTTGGTCCGCTTCTTCGAGGAGGCCGGCTCCGAGGGCGAGCGGGTCGCCGCACCGGGTCTGATGCCGTCCAGGAATCGGCTGGGACGGCGACGCCTGGCCTGCCCCGGATTGCGGGCCAACGCCCACGACAGGGCGAGGGTTTCCCGGGCTCGCGTGATGCCGACGTAGAGCAGGCGGCGCTCCTCGGCCAGCTGGTCGGGTGTGGTGGCGTGCTGGATCGGAATGGTCTGATCGGCCAGGCCGACCAGGAACACCGCATCCCACTCGAGCCCCTTGGCCGAATGTAGCGACGCCAACGTCACCCCCTGCACCGTTGGTGCGTGCTGGGCCGCTACGCGCTGTTCGAGGTCGCCGTTGAAATCGTCCAATCGAGCCTCGGGCTGCTCGGCCGCGAACTGCTCGGCCAGACTCACCAGCGCGGCCAGGGACTCCCACCGTTCCCGGGCGGCGCCGCCCGGGGGCGGGTGGCCGGCGCCCCAGCCGACCGAGCTGAGGACCTCGGTGACTGCCTCGGGCAATGGGACCTCGCCGTCATCGGCCCGCGCGGCCCCTCGCAGCAAAACAACAGCCTGGCGGACCTCGGCCCGTTCGAAGAACTTCGCGCCGCCGCGGAGCACGTACGGGATGCCGAGGTCGGATAAAGCCTTCTCGTAAACCTCGGACTGGGCGTTGATCCGGAACAGGATCGCGATCTCGGCGGCTGGCAGGCCGGCGCTCAGCAGTCGCTTCACGCCGCTCGCGACCGCCGTGGCCTCGGCCACCTCGTCGTCATGCTCGGCGAAAGTGGGCTTGGGGCCGTCCGGCCGCTGCCCGATCAGGGTGAGTTTGGAGACGGCATCGCGGGGAGCTGCGCTGATCAGGCGGTTCGCCAGCTCGACGATCTGAGGAGTCGAGCGGTAGTCGCGCTCCAATCGCACCACGGTCGCCGTAGGGTAACGGTCGGCAAAGTCCAGCAGGTAGGACGGCCGGGCGCCGGCGAAGGAGTAGATGGTCTGGTTGGCGTCTCCCACCACGCAGATGTCTTCCCGGCCACCGAGCCAGGCCGTCAGCAGCCGCTGCTGAACCGGTGACACATCCTGGTACTCGTCGATCACGAAATAGCGGTACTGGGCCCGGACCTGACGGGCGACCTGGTCGTTCTCTTCGAGCGCGCCGGCCATGATCAGCAACAGGTCGGAGAAGTCGATCTCGTTGTTGCGGCGTTTGGCCTCCTCATAGCCTTCATAGACCTCAGCCACTTTGGCCGGAGTCAGCGAGATGCCCCGATTGGCCCTGGCGGCGGCCGAGACGTAGTCACTCGGTGACACCAGCGACGATTTGGCCCAGTCGATCTCGCTGGCCAGATCCCGCAGCTCGGCGCGGTCGGTCCGTAGGCGCAACCGGTTGGCGGCATGCACGATCCAGCGGATCGGGTTGTCGGCCACATCGGGCATCGGGCCGCCGAGGATCTGCGGCGCGAAGTAATTCAGCTGGCGTAACGCCGCCGCATGGAACGTCCGAGCCTGAACTCCGGTGGCGCCGAGCGCTCGCAGCCTGGTGCGCAGCTCGCCCGCGGCCCGGGCGGTGAAGGTGACCGCAAGCACCGCATCGGCCGGTACGGCGCCGCTGTGGACGGCATAGGCGACCCGATGGGTGATCGCGCGGGTCTTTCCGGTGCCAGCACCGGCAAGGATGCAAACCGGGCCATGCACCGCCTCGGCTGCGGCCCGCTGCTCGGGGTCCAGCCCGGCCAGCACCTCGTCGGCGGATCGGCTCGCCGTGACTCTGGCCGTATCGGGGGTGCTCACTCCGACCATCTTGCCAAGCCGCGGTGACAGT
>JAVEET010000324.1 GCA_030840295.1 Pseudonocardiales bacterium | reverse complement strand
ACCAGAACAGAGAATCCTGCAGGGAGCGGGCTGGCGGCAATGTCTGCGCTCGAAAGAACTCCGCAGCTTCGGCCCGAAGCAGCGAGCCGGCCGCGACGGTTCGCAGCGATGCAATTCGCTCAGGCGTGCCGGCGCGCCGGTGCATGCGGCGGGGCGCCTCATCGAAAAGGCAGCCCCAACATCGCATCATCGAGTGTGAGCGGAAGGCTTTTCCACTCAAGCAATACTGAGAAGTCTGTCGGTTCTTGCAGTTCAATGAGCTGGACGTCCTTGTCGACCGCATGTGGCATGCCGGCCGGGTAAGAATCGCATCGCCGGTAGCGACCGGAACTCGGTTGGTCGCACGGAGCAAAGCGCCTACATCCTGTTCGCGGACCCAACGGGACAGCTCATCCGGCTCGATGTCGCGCGCGAGGCCGAGATGTACGCCGGCAGGTTGCCGGTCCTAACAGAGTGGGGAGCACGGTCACCTCGGGACTAGGCGCGCCGCAAAGCGCGATGAGCAATTACCGTCGCAGATATGCTGATTCACAGCCCTAACCGCATTGATCCAAACGAACCCGGCGTTGCCTGCAACTCGTACAGTCACTAAGTTGATGCAATGGATCTTCGCATCTTCACCGAACCCCAGCAGGGCGCCACCTACGACACGGTGCTCGCCGCCGCACTCCGTACCCAGGAATGTGGATACTCGGCATTCTTCCGTTCGGACCACTATCTCCGGATCGGTGGCGGCGACGGCCGCCCTGGACCGACCGACGCCTGGACCACGCTTGCCGGTCTGGCGCGCGAAACCTCAACCATCCGGCTGGGTACTCTCGTTTGCTCGGCCACCTTTCGCTACCCGGGAGCGCTGGCTATTCAGGTTGCCCAGGTAGACCAGATGAGTGGCGGCCGAGTCGAATTCGGCCTTGGCGCTGGCTGGTTCGAGGAGGAGCACGCCGCGTACGGTATTCCATTTCCGGCGCTCGGTGAGCGCTTCGATCGTCTTGAGGAACAGCTTTCCATCCTCACCGGGATGTGGTCGACGCCAGATGATGCCCGGTACGACTTCGCAGGCAAGTACTACACGGTGGTCGATTCCCCGGCGCTGCCCAAGCCGAATCAGCCGTCCATGCCGATCCTGATCGGAGGCGGCGGCGCTCGTCGCACTCCTGCGCTGGCTGCTCGGTTCGGAAGCGAATACAACATGGCGTTCGCGCCGGTCGAACGCGTTTATGAGCAGTTCAGCCGCGTGCGCGAGGCTTGCCGTGCAATCGGCAGGGACCCCGACGAACTTACCTATTCAGTCGCACTCATCCTGTGCTGTGGACGAAACGACGCAGAGGTCGCCAGGCGGGCCGCCGCGATCGGGCACGACGTCAATGAGCTCCTGGCAACCGCTGTAGCTGGCACGCCTGCCCAGGTTGTCCAGACCCTCGGCCGTTATGCCGAAGCGGGGGTACAGCGGATGTACCTGCAGCTGCTGGACCTCTCCGACCTGGACCAACTTGACCTTGTCGCGGCTGAAGTCGCACCGCAGTTCAGCTAGTCGGGCCAGCTTCGCGGTTTCGCCGATAAATCGATTCCAAGGCGGTATATTTCGCAACGCGCGACAAAGGCAGCGACCGGGGCGAATCAGTGACGGGCGCGGGGACCGCTGGCGCGGGGCGGCGCCGACGTTTGCTGGTGGGAGAGTACGCATGACGACGATCTATGATGTGGCTAAACAAGCCGGGGTATCCCCGGCCACGGTGTCACGCGTGCTCAATGGTCACGCTCGGGTGAACCCGACGCTCGCGGGCCGCGTCAACCGGGCGACCGCGGAACTGGGATTCCAACGCAACGCGGTGGCCCGCAACCTCAGGCGAAGCCGCACGTCGTTGTGGGCGGTCATTATTTCCGACATCGAGAACCCGTTCTTCACCTCACTGGTCCGGGGTGTTGAAGACGTTGCGCAGGCCGCCGGCTACTCCGTCGTGTTGTGCAACAGCGACGAGAATCTGAAAAAGGAAGCCGATTACGCCTCAGCCGCGATGGCCGAACGGATGGCCGGCGTCATCATCTCCCCGGCATCGGAGCGCTCGAGCGACGTGAGCGCACTGCTCGCGGCGAAGATGCCGGTGGTCGCAATCGACCGCGCCATTCGCGGTGCCCAGGTGGACAGCGTGCGCGTAGACAATGCGCAAGGTGCAGCAGAAGCAACGAAACATCTCATAGAGGTCGGATACCAGCGGGTTGCCTGCATCACCGGTCCACAGCGAGCCACCACGGCCGGCCAGCGGCTCAGGGGCTATGAGCGGGCGCATCGCGCAGCCGGGCTAAGCGTGGACCCTGAGCTCGTCCGCCATGCTGACTTCCGGCAGAAAGGCGGTTACGAAGCGATGGCCTCGCTGCTTGCCTTGCCGGAGCCACCGGACGCTGTCTTCGTGGCGAATAACCTCATGACCGTCGGCGCCCTGGCCTGTCTGACGGACCACGGAATCGCCATCCCGGAAGTCATTGGCATCGTCGGCTTCGACGACATTCCCTGGGCGCAGCTGATCCGCCCGACCCTGTCGGTGGTCACCCAGCCGACCTATGACGTCGGCCAGACAGCCGGACATCTGTTGATGCAGCGGATCGCGCAGCCGTCGCGATCACCGTCAACGGTCATCCTGTCCACGCGACTCAGCGTCGGACACAGCTCGACTCGTGCCGCGGCTCCATGACCTTGGTGGCCGGCAGCCGCGGACGGTGGCGTGAGGTCGCGTGGCCGGGTGCCTTGCCCGGGTCCGCTGTCTCTGCTGGCGGCGCTCGCAGGGCCCGCCGAAACCAGCGCCGCGTCGCAGTCGGCCATCAGCCGGTAGCTCGCTGGCATGTTTCGGGTCAGCCACCCACTCCAGCACGGGATTCAGCGTCCGTCCGGTGAGCGCGGCGGTGTGGAAGAACGCCGGCAGCACCTTCGCGGCCTCGGCGGCGTAGAACCTCGATTGGACGTCGCGTAGGAAAGAATGGCGCCCCAGCTGTGGCCCAGCGCTTCCCGCCTTCCCGGTTGACACGAATGCCTAGGCCACGAAGGCAATGCGCAGGGCGCAGCGACGGAGGTGAAGGGCCGACTGACACCAATGCGGTGGCTGCTGGCGGTGACATCCCTCGGAGCGCTATGCGCAATCGCGATTCCGGCTGCCATTGCTTGACGGGTAGCCATCAGCTGCCGACGTGGCACCGAGCAGGGTTGTAGCGCGCGGTGGCAGTCGTGCCGGTCCTCGTGCACGCAGCCTGGCGGGTTGAGCGCCACCAGGGCCGGCCCGAGCCGAGCAGACCAATCCGAACACAGGCATCGGCCGGGGACTCGGCACCGAGCCGGCCGGCAGCGTTGCTGTGGCCCGTCGGGTGAGCAGTCGGACATCGACCGGGCCTTCACCGCGTTGCGCGGGGCCAACACCGCGACACTTCCATCCGGGCTCACGGACCAAACTCGGATCGCGTCATTCATGTCTTGCGAGATGGTCCAGCTGGGTCTGTTGCGTTGGCTGGGCTGCCCCTCGGGTGAGGAGGCTGGTCGGGTGATCAATTCGAGGTCTGCCTCGTCTGCACCGGCCGGCTACCGCTTCCCGCGGGAGGTGATCGCGGTCGCGGTGCGCTGGTATCTGCGCTACGGGCTGTCCTACCGCGATGTCGAGGAGCTGCTGGCCGAGCACGGATCGAGGTCGACCACGTCACGGTCTATCGCTGGGTGCAGACCTTCACCGCCGAGTTCATCGACTCCGCGCGCCCGGCGCGACACGCGACGGGCGATCGCTGGATCCCGGATGAGACCTACGTCAGGGTCGCCGGCCGTTAAACCTATCTGTACCGCGCGGTGGATCAGCACGGTCAAGTGATCGACGTCCTGGTCTCCGAACGCCGCAATGGCGCGGCTGCACGGGCATTCTTCACCCGCGCGCTGAGACGCGGTCCGTCGCCGGTTGAGGTCACTACCGACCGGGCGCCGGTCTACCCGCGGGTGATCGACGAGCTCGTCCCGGCCGCGCGGCACGTCCTGAAGCAGTGCCCGAACAACAGGGTGGAAGCTGATAACGGCCGACTCAAGGCTCGGCTGCGGCCGATGCGCGGCGTGAAGACGATGCGCTCATTGCGCACCGTCGCTGCCCGCCACGCGCCCGGCAGCAGCTGGCCGCGCTCCCGGCGGCGTTTCACCGCGCCGAGGTCGGCCGGGAGCTGGCGTTTCGACCTGACCCGGGCCGACGGCGCGGCCCAGTGGCGGCTGCTCGTCAGCGGTTGTCCGCCGGTGCGCCCGCGGCGGTCGCCGCCGCGCCGCAGACGCAGTCCACGGTGTCGCGTCCCCAGAAGCGGGAGGCGCTGTGAGCACAACCACCACCGCGACGCCGTCGACGCCGCGGCGATCGAGGCCGAGGGCGGCGACCAGGGCTGAGCGAGGGCGGTGACGCCCGAGTCGCCGACCGCGACCAGGCTGGCGACCCGACGGTCGGCAATTTTGAGCGCCTGCCGGTGGGCAAATGCCCACGCTCCACGAGCACCATCAGCGCGGGGGACACGCGGCCACCGTCGAACCCGAGTTTCGTGAATGCGGCGTCGTGTTCACCGCGCAGTGCGAGGGAGGTGACGAGACTGACGAGCAGCGCGGCGTAAAGTGCGATGTCCAATGGTGTGCGGCGGTCGCCGCTGGTGAACGGGACCTTGCCTGGCCACGGAGGTTGGCGGATCGTGTCCACCCGCAGGTAGGTGCGCCAGCCGGCCGTGAATGGCTTGAAGTGACCGGCCATCGGACCCCAGGATCCGGCGAGTCCGAGGCACTCGAGCAGCACCGTCCAGAGGACGAGCTTCTGGTAGAAGATGGGTTCGGTCCACCACCCGGTTGGGTGCAGCGGGCTGAAGCCGGACGTCATCGAGGAGACCAGGTAGCCGCCGCCGATGTAGAGAACGAGCAACTTCGCGATGTAGATGATGTGGGTGATCTTCGGGGCGCCGAAGCCGTACTCGACCCAGTGGCGAGACAGCTGCTTGACGCGTTCGAGGTACGGAGGATCGAAGAGGGTGCCCGGATCGATCGGGGGCAGATTGCCCGTTGTGGGTCCCATTTCATTGCTCCTCGCGTGGGCGGTGCCAGGAACGTTAGGAACATCTGGGGTTCCGAACATCTGGCTGCGAACCCGAATCCGGCACCATCTATCGGGCTCTCGACACAACGTCGACCTGCCCAGATGAGGCGAATCGCTTGTACGCTCCGGGCTGTGGAAGCAAGCGTCGGCGACCTTCTCGCCGCGTCTGCCGCGTCACTGCGGGCGCAGGTGCCGGAGTTATGCGCCGCGTTGGTCGCGCAGATGACACGTGAGGTGCCCGAACTTGCTGCGGACAAGCCAATCGAAGAACTGCTCGACTCGAGTGTTCTGGCAAACGTGTCGACGGCTCTCGACGTGTTGGCGACCGGCATGGTCGATGCGCAGGTTGAGGCGCCGGCAGCGGCCGTCGAATACGCCCGACGCCTCGCCCAACGCGGCGTCGCGATCAGCGCGCTGCTGCGGGCCTACCGGCTCGGCCAGTCCGGGTTTCAGCAGCAGATGATCCAGGCCGTCTCCGTCCTTCTCCACCGAAGCAATGAAGGACAAGATCGCCCTTCGGGTCGTGCAGAACGCCCACATCGGCCTTACCGGCGTCCGGGTCCCGGAGGCGAATCGCCTGCAAAACGCGAACTCGTTCCGCGACACCGCGAAGGTGCTCCGCGCGTCCCGCGCCGGCGTCGCGTGGATGGCCGTAGGTTGCGCGTTCGGCGCCTATGACCACGCACTCGACTGCACCACAAAACGTGAGCAGTCGGCCGCCCGATCGGTGGCTTCCAACTCGTTCAGGACCTGCTCGTCCGGATGCTCGGCAACACCACCGCCTCGGCGACGCTGTGCGTGCAGCTCGCGCGATTGCAGGAGGCCGGAACCGCAAGCGACGAACACTCCGCACTGGCAAAGGCGTTCTGCACGACTCGGATGCGTGAGTCTGTCGGCTGGGCCCGCGAACTGCTCGGCGGCAACGGCATCCTGCTCGAACACAACGTCGGGCGGTTCGTCGCCGACGCCGAAGCCATCTACTCCTACGAGGGCACTCGCGAGATGAACACGCTCATCGTCGGCAAGGCGATCACCGGCCTCAGCGCCTTCGTCTAAGGCTCACGACGCAAGCGCGTGCAATACCCGTTCCGGGCGCACCTGGGTTCAACGCATTGCCCGTCCGGCAGAGCGCACCGAGATCGTCGAACACGACGATCCAGGTGCACAGCCGGCTCCATCCCTCGCTCGTTCTGCGCGGCGACGACGCGTGCCGTCAATGCGTCGGGTGCCATGCCTGTCGGGCAAAGCTGAATGACCAGCTATACGCAGGGACAACAAAGAATCGGACGAACTTTGGCCCGGCGGACCCATGTCTTCGGGCCGATCCGTCAATACCGTTCTAGGCACACCGCAACGGGACTGGACGCACACAGCGCCAGGTTCATGCCACCGACAGACCTCGAGAGGAGGAAATGACCACCACCACCGCCATCCCGCGCGTCACACTCCGCGAGCGCATGCGCAAGATCGGAATTGCCCTGTATGGCCCCGCCACCACGGGCCCGTACGGTCCTTCTACGCCACCTGTACCCCGTCCACGCGACCACCGTGGACGGTTGATCAAGCAGCCCAAGCGCCGCTAGAGCATCGCGGATCGAGGTCGGCTGTCAATGCAACCGGATTGCTTGGATTTGATCGGGACCGTAACAAGCCAGACGACAGATTTCTTCGTCTGCGCCCGGTAGCGCATTCTGCCGACGCGAGCCGAGCCATACAGACGGTCATCTCAAGCGCTATCGAGAATTTCCTTTGCGGGTAGCCGTTTCTGCGGCGGACATGTCGCCGCGGCGGATGGACGTGTCCGGCCACTTCCGCTTGGTTTGAGGCATGTTGACGGGACTGTTCACGTAGGAGCGAGGGTGGTGGCCGGTAAGCTGCTGTCCAGGCGTCCGTGATCGCGCTCTGAGATCGTTGCCGATCCCGGGACGGTCGGCATGGCGCCGGTAGCTGGTCACCGGCCCGGGCATGGTCGCCTGAGCGTAATACCGGCAACTGCTCCGCTGCCGCGCAGCGCCGGCTCAGTGCATTCCGGCCGGCGTGCGATCGGACCACCAGCTGTTCCACGCCGATTGCACGTCACGGTTTGGCCGGCGGCCCTCCGCAATCGAGCAGCGGCAGGCACGCCGCTTGCGATCACGGAAGCACGTCGCGTTCGGCTACTGGGTCGACCACCACGAGCCGGAGAAGGATCGCCCCGAGCACGCTTGGCCGTTGGCCACCGACAAGGTGCGCAGCCTTTCTGCGGCCTTGGGTCAGACTAGATTGACGGCTGCCTCGGGAGTGTTGACGCGGAAGGTCAGTGATTCTTCGAGGTAGAGCTCGATCGTGTCGGTGTCGTGGGAGAGGTAGCCGATCGAGGTGTCTTGCCCGAGATGCAGCTCGTAGTCG
>JAVEET010000316.1 GCA_030840295.1 Pseudonocardiales bacterium | reverse complement strand
GCCACGCCACCGTTCTCGATGATCACCGCGACCGCGATCTTGGGGTTGTCCGCGGGTGCGAATCCGGAGAACCAGGCGTGCGGTGGGTTCACGTAGGTTCCATCAGCCTTTTGCGGCCCGTTGTCCGCGGTGCCGGTCTTACCGGCAACCTTGATTCCCGGGATCTGCGCCGCGGTGCCGGTTCCGTTGTTGACCACGTTCTGCATCATCTGGTTGAGCTGGTCGGCCTGGCTGGCGCCCATTACCTGGTGGAGCGTGCTCGGGTCGGTGTGGCTCAACGTGGCGAGATTCGGTCCCTGCTCTTCGGCCACCAGATACGGCGTCTTGAGATCACCCTTGTTGGCCACCGCCGCCGCGATCATGGCACCCTGCAACGGCGTGATCCGGACATCGCGCTGGCCGATGCTCGTCTGCGCAAGGGAAGCCTGATCGACCACCGGACCGATGGTGGAGCCTGCCACCGGGACCGGCATCGTGAAGTCGTTGTCGTTGATCCCGAAGAGGGCCGCCTCATTCCGGATCGCAGTGGTACCGAGGTCCATGCCCAGCTGGGCAAAGGCGGTGTTGCACGAGATCTGCAGGGCGTGGCTCAGGGTGTCGGTTTTGCCGTCCGCACATTGCTCGCCGCCGAAGTTGCGCAGCTGGGTCGTCGTGCCCGGAAGGGTCAGCGCGTTGACCGCGGGGATCCGGCTGGTCGGCGTCTTGCCGGCCTTGAGGGCAGCCGCGGACACGACGACTTTGAAGACCGAACCGGGCGGGTACGTTTCGGTGAAGGCCCGGTTCGCCATCGGATTGGCCTTGTCGTTTATGTAGCTGTCGTAGGCCTTCTTGATGCTGTCCGCCGAGTGTGAGCTCAGCTTGTTCGGGTCATAGGACGGCGTGCTCACCGCGGCCAGGATCGCCCCGGTCGTCGGGTCCAGCGCGACCACCGCTCCGCGCCGGTTCCCCATGGCTTGGTAGGCCGCCGCCTGGGCCTGCCTGTTGATGGTCAGCACGACGTTGCCGCCGCGCGGGTCACGACCGGTGAGCAGGTTGGTCAGCCGCTGGACGAACAGCCGGTCGTCGTTGCCGGACAGCACCGAGTCCTCGACGCTCTCGATCTGGCTCTGGCCGTAGTACAGCGAGTTGTAACCGGTGACCGGTGCGTAAAGCGGCCCGTTGGCGTACTTGCGCAGGTAGACCAAAGCGTCCTTGGTGACCACCGACTCGGCGATCGGCGTTCCACCCTGGAGCTCGATCAATCCGCGCTGGCGCTTGTACTCGTCCAGCAGCACGCGTTGATTGGCGGCGTTGTCGCGGTACTGCGGACCGTGAATGACCTGGACCCAGTTCAGGTTCACGATCACGGCCAGCAGCAGGACGCCGATGAACAGGGTCACTCGGCGGATCTGCCGGTTCATCGGCCGCCTCCCGACGTCCGGTGGTCGGTGTTGTCGCCGGCCACGCTGTTACGGGCCTCGGTCGCGTCGTCATCGGAGCCGGCAGGGGTCGCGTCCGACGTTGCCGTCGAACTGGCCACCCGGGCGATGGGAACGGGGCCGCTCTCGGTGGTCACGGCGGACGGCGGAGTGGTCGGCGGCCGGCGGCCGGCGTCGGAGACCCTGATGAGCAAAGCAAGTAAGGCGAAGTTCGCGATCAACGAGGAGCCACCGTAGGAGAGGAAGGGTGTGGTCAGGCCGGTCTCCGGAAGGAGGCGTGAGATGCCACCCGCGACCACGAACAGCTGCAGGCCGAAGGAGAAGGCGATGCCGGTGACGAGCAGCTTGCCGAACGAATCCCGCACCAGCAGGGCCGCGGAGAAACCCCGCGAGATGAAAACCAGGTACACGGCGAGGATCGCCACCAATCCGAACAAGCCGAGTTCCTCACCGAAGGAAGACAGGATGAAATCGGATTTCGCGACCGGCACCAATTCCGGTCGGCCGCCACCCAGGCCCGCACCGAACAGCCCACCGGTGCCGAGTCCGAAGAGCGACTGGCTCATCTGATAGCCCTGATTCTGCATGTAGTCGAACACGTGCAACCAGACGTCGACACGCTGCTTGACATTGGCGAACAGGTGATAGGAGACAAAGCAGCCGCCCGCGAAGAGCAGGACGCCGATGATCACCCAACTGACCCGCTCGGTGGCCACGTACAGCAGTACGACGAACAGGCCGAAGAACATCAGCGAGGTGCCCAGGTCGTGGTTGCGAACCAGGACTCCGATGCTCACCAGCCAGGCCACCAGCAGCGGGCCGAAGTCCCGGCCGCGGGGCAGGTCGATGCCGAGTATCCGCCGTCCGGCCAGCGACAGCACGTCCCGCTTGGCGACCAGGTACGCGGCCGCGAACACCGTAAGGCAGAGCTTGGAGACCTCGCCTGGTTGTATGGAGAAACCGGCAACGCGAATCCAGATGCGGGCGCCGTTGACCTCGCTGAACCGGGCCGGCAATACCGCTGGCAACAGGAGCAGGAACAGCCCTATGAGGGCAAGGGTGTAGGCATAACGGGCCAGCGCGCGATGATCACGCACCACGAAGAGCACCACCAGGAAGACGCCGAGGCCCAGGAAGGCCCAGACGACCTGACTGGCCGCTGCCACCCCGGTATACGTGTCGCCGCTCTCGGTGGCCTGCTGGGCCAGACCGAGGTCGAGGCGATGGATCATGACCATCCCCATGCCGATCAGGAAGACCGCGCAGGGCAACATCACAGGGTCGGCGTACCTGGCAAGTTTCCGGATGGCCAGGTGCGCCGCGATCCCGATAGCCAGCGAAACCACGGCATAGGTCGCCACGTGGGACGACATCCGGTTGTCCCGGGTGATCTCCACGACGGCCTCAGCACACGCCACGATGAACGCCGCGACGACGACGTAGAGCAATTCGGTGTTCCGCCTGGTCGGCAAGCGGTGCGAGACGGTCATCAGCGGCACGTGTCCGGTGGGGTCGGCGGCGCAGCGGCATCTGTCGGAACTTGGCTGGGGGTGCTCGCCGTGGGCTTGGCCGCCGATGTTCTGGCCGCCGTCGACTTGGCCGCGGTGGTCGTCCGCTTGCCGCTTGCAGTAGCTTTGGGCGTCGGCGTGACCCGACGGCTGGCCGAGGGACTAGGGCTAGGCGTGGCCGGGGTGGTCGGGCAGGGCGGCAACAAGTCAGCGCCGAGCCGGACCAGGATCTGCTCGCCGTCCTGGCGGCTGCGCGCGGTGATTCCGTTGCTGACCTGTCCGCGTGCAGCCGGCGTAAGGTCCTCGAGTCGCAAATTGCTGTTTTCCACCACGGAGTAAAGGCTTATCGGGCCGAACTCGGCGTTGACGCCACGGAACAGGGCGACCTCTTTGCCGTCCTTACCTACGAAGTACTGGGACTGAGTCCATTTCCAGCCGCCGGTGGCCGCGGCGATGACCGCGATGACCGCGATCACGGTGAACAGGATCCGTCGACGTCGATGGTTGACCTCGGCGACGGCGATGACCGGCTTGTTCTCCCGACCGATCTTGGCGGCTCGGGAGGCTGGCGAATCCTCTTGGGAATCAAGGGCGAGTGCGGGATCGACGACAGCACCACCCACCACCGGGACGTCGTCGACGCCAGCCTCATCCACCACGTCGGCGACGATGCAGGTGACGTTGTCCGGGCCGCCGCCCCTGAGCGCGAGCTCGATCAGCCGGTCCGCGCAGCCTTGCGGCGTCCCTTCGAGCAAGGTCTCGAGCAGGGTGGACGAGGTCACCACATCGCTGAGGCCGTCGCTGCACAGCAGGTACCGGTCGCCCTTGCGCGCCTCCCGAATCGAGATGTCGGGCTCGACCTCGGTCCCGGTCAGAGCGCGCAGGATGACCGATTTGCGCGGGTGATGCGAGGCCTCCTCGAGGGTCAACTTTCCCGAATCGACCAGTGATTGAACGTAGGTGTCGTCGTGCGTGATCTGGCTGAGCTGCCCGCCACGGACCAGGTAGGCCCGCGAATCCCCCACATGTACCAGGGCAATCCTGGTTCCGGCGAACCGGATTGCGGTGAGCGTGGTACCCATGCCCTCAAGTTCGGAGTCGTTCTCGACGGAATCGGCCAGAGCTCCGTTGGCATCGGCAACCGCGTCGCGCATCGCACCGATGAGGTCGCCGATCGGACGGTCCTCGTCGAGTGGCTCCAAGGTTCCGATGACGATCTTGGAGGCCACCTCACCGGCGGCATGCCCGCCCATCCCGTCGGCGATGGCCAATAGGCGTGGCCCGGCGTACACCGAATCCTCGTTGTTGTTGCGGACCAATCCCCGATCGGAGCGGACCGCGTATTTCAGCGTCAGCGTCATCGGAGTTCCATGACGGTCTTGCCGATCCGGATGGCCACGCCGGCCTCGAGAGGAACCGGTCCGTCCACCTTTGACTGCCCGACGTAGGTGCCGTTGGTGGAGCCGAGATCCTCCAAATACCAGACCCCGTTCGTCTCACTGATCCGAGCGTGCCGGGTCGAGGAATAGTCGTCGGTGAGGACCAACGTCGAGTCGTTGGCGCGCCCGATGAAGATGGGCTTACCGGTCAGGGCCACTCGGGTACCTGCGAGGCTGCCCTCGACGACGACGAGTTGGGACAGTGCACCGCGAGCCGGCCGCGCGTCACCGGGCCCGGATCGCTTCGAGCGGCGGGGCTTGCCGACCGCCGGCACCCGCGGCGCACTCGACGTGCGCAGCTCGGCTCGGATCACCCGCACCAGGCCATAGACGAAGAACCACAGCAGAGCAAGAAAGGCAAACCGCATCAGCTGAATCGCCAGCGGTGAGGTCATGAGCCGTCCTGCTGAAATACCAGCCGGGAGTGGCCGACCCGGATCACGTCACCGTGCTGGAGTTGCTGGCTCTGGACGCTGTGCCCGTTCACCGACGTGCCGTTGGTAGAGCCGAGGTCATAGATCACCGCGCGGCCGTCGGCCACGTGCACATCGATGTGCCTACGGGATACGCCCTGGTCCAGAAGTTGAAGATCGGTATCCTGCCCGCGTCCGACGATGTTGCTGCCGGAGTTCAGTTGGTGCACCTGCTCGGTGCCGTCGACCACGAGCTGGGCTCGGAAAGCCGGCCGGCGGGGCGCCTCCACGTAAGGCGGTTGCTCTGGCGCGGGCGGCTGATACATGGGTGTTGGTGGCCGATACATCGGCTCGGGTGGCTGATACGTGGACTGGGGAGCGGGGCCAGCGGCCGGGGGAGAACCGGCGGCGGAGCCGTAGGGCTCGACGTACTCATCCAGATGGCCAGCTACCGCCGGCATCGACATCGAGTCGTACGGACGGCGTCTGGGTGGCGCCTTGGGTTCCATCCGGGAGGCGACACCGAAGACGCCGGTATGCAGGGCCGCGTCGTGGGCCAGGTATACCTCGATATCACCGATCGTCTGCAGGCTGTTGGCGTCCAGGTGCTCCTGCACCAGTTCGGCCAGCGAGGTCGTGAGCTGCGCCTCCCAGGGGGCCAGCCGCTGGTAGTCGGAGTCTCCGAGCGTCACCCGGTACCGGTTGGGCACGAGGACCTGCCCCGAGCCCATCACCGCCTTCTTGTCGGATGCCTCACGTTGAAGCGCCGTGCCGATCTCCACGGGCTCGACCTGGCCCTTGAAGACCCGAGCGAAGGCTGAGCCGACCATGCCTTCCAGGCGCCGTTCGAAGCGCTGCGCCAGGCTCATGCTGTCGTCCCTCCTCTGCTGCCCCTGTGGCCGGTCAGCCGCCGGTTTCCCGGCTGTTCGCGGTCACTCCAGTGCCCGGCTGATGGCAGCCGTCACGCGTCCCGGTCCTCAGAACTCAGGCGGGACGTGAGGTCGATGGTATCTGCGCGGGCTGAGTAGCCCGGCAAGTAGGGCGGAGGTGTCGTGCTAATCTATGGCGTCTTTTCGAGGACGCCTCGGGCAAGTGGCGGAATGGCAGACGCGCACGGTTCAGGTCCGTGTGTCCGTAAGGACGTGGGGGTTCAACTCCCCCCTTGCCCACGCAATCCTGGGGAATTCCCCTCGACCTTGCGTTCAGCGGTTCCCTCGCTGATCAGTCCATCCGGTTCTCCT
>JAVEET010000166.1 GCA_030840295.1 Pseudonocardiales bacterium | reverse complement strand
CGGACAACGGGCCGCAAAAGGCTGATGGAACCTACGTGAACCCACCGCACGCCTGGTTCTCCGGATTCGCACCCGCGGACAACCCCAAGATCGCGGTCGCGGTGATCATCGAGAACGGTGGCGTGGCTGGCAACGAGACAACAGGCGGGCTGGCGGCGGCACCCGTGGCGAAAGCCGTAATGCAGGCTTATCTCACGTCTATCGGAGTGAAGAAACCATGACTTTCCACGGGATGACAAGCAGTGAGGGCGGTTCATGACACAGCCACGGCTGGTGGGCGGGCGATACGAGCTCGGGGAGGTCCTGGGCTACGGCGGGATGGCCGAGGTCCATCGAGGCCGCGACATCCGGCTAGGACGGGACGTCGCTGTGAAGGTCCTGCGCTCGGATCTCGCCCGTGACCCGTCCTTTCAGAATCGGTTCCGGCGCGAGGCCCAGGCTGCGGCGGGCTTGAACCACCCGTCCATCGTGGCCGTGTACGACACTGGCGAGGACGGCGACCCGAGCGGGCTCGACGACACCGTCTCGCCCTACATCGTGATGGAATATGTCGAGGGCCGGACCCTTCGTGAGGTGCTGAAGTCCGAGGGCACCTTGCCGGTTCGACGAGCTATGGAGATCACCGCAGAGATCTGCAATGCCCTGGACTTCTCGCACCGTTCGGGCATCGTCCATCGCGATGTCAAGCCCGGCAACGTGATGATCACCAATGCCGGCGCGGTGAAGGTGATGGATTTCGGCATCGCGCGGGCGATGGCCGACAATGCGGCGACGGTGACCGCAACCTCGGCGGTGATCGGCACCGCCCAGTATCTGTCGCCGGAACAGGCCCGCGGCGAGTCGGTGGACGCGCGTTCGGACGTGTACTCCACCGGTTGCCTGTTGTATGAGCTGCTCACCGGACACCCGCCGTTCACGGGTGATTCTCCGGTGGCGGTGGCCTACCAGCACGTTCGGGAGAACCCGCGAGTGCCGTCCTCGGCGAATGCGGCCATCCCGCGTGCGTTGGATTCCATCGTCATGAAGGCCCTGGCCAAGAACCCACTCAACCGGTATCAGACCGCCGGCGAGATGCGGGCGGACCTGCAACGCGCCATCGCCGGGCAGCCCGTCGAAGCCGAATCGATCATGACGGACGAGGAGCGGACCCAGTTCATCTCGCGGCCCGCTGTGCCGGTAGCCAAAGCAGGGGTCCTCACGCCGGTCTACGACGAGGACGACGACCAGAGCGGTCACCGTGGTGCGGTCATCTGGACCGCCGTAGTGCTCGCGCTCCTACTGGTCATCGGGGTGGCCGCGTTCGCGCTGTTGCGAGGCAACAACAAGAACAAGGGGCCTACGCTGTACGCCGTTCCGACGCTGGTCGGTCTGAGCCCAGCCGCCGCGGAGAGCAATATCCGCAATGCGCACATGACGATCAACCCGACGCATGAGAAGAGCAACGGCCCGTGCAGTTCCGGTGCCCCAGGGGCGCCGTCGGTGACGCCGACCGTGGGCCAGGTGTGCACCCAGACGCCGTCGGCCATCAGCCAGGTGGCCGAGAACACTGCCGTGTCCTTCACGATCTACGCCGGTCCGGCGGACGTTCAGGTGCCACAGGTCACCAACATGTCCTGCGCGGATGCCCAGAAGACGCTCAACGCGGCCAAGCTCCAGGCCAAGTGCACCGAAATCAACTCCACTCAGCCGGCCGGCACCGTGTTGAGCCAGGATCCGCCGCCGCTCGGTAACGCCAAGCCGGGCGCGGTCGTGACACTGACCGTGTCGAACGGCAAAGCCAAGCTGCCCGATGTACGCGGAAAGACGTACCAGGACGCCAAGACATTGCTGAACAACGCCAACTGGTTCAATGTCGCCCCGCCGGTGACGGCCACCGTCCAGGCGCCGTACAAGGTCGGTCAGGTGATGTCGATGGATCCGGCGGAAGGGTCCTCCATCGATCCCAAGACGAAGATCACGCTCACGGTGGCGGTCGCGGCGCCGCTGCCCAAGTGTCCGTCGGCCACGCCGACCAGCCCGTCTGGGTCGGCGTCCGGTTCGAGCACACCGACCAGCTCCGTGCCGTCCTCGAGTACGTCGCCGCCTTCACCGTCGGCGTCACCCACCTGCACTCCCTGACCGCGGGCGGGTCCCGGCAGCGCTGAGTTACGCCAACGGTGCTGAGTTACGCCAACGGTGCTGAGTTACGTCAACGGTGCTGAGTTACGTCAACGGTGCTGAGTTACGTCAACGGTGCTGAGTTACGTCAACGGTGCTGAGTTACGTCAACGGTGCTGAGTTACGCCAGGAATGCCGTGACTCGGTGCTGTTTTGCGTAACTCAGCCAACCGCCTTCACCGTCGGCGTCACCCACCTGCACTCCCTGACCGCGGGCGGGTCCCGCCAACGGTGCTGAGTTACGCCAACGGTGCTGAGTTACGCCAACGGTGCTGAGTTACGTCAGGAATGCCGTGACTCGGTGCTGTTTTGCCTAACTCAGCCAAAGGGGTTTACGCAACTCAACCAAGGGGTTTGCGTAACTCAGCCAAGGGGGTTTGCGTAACTCAGCCAAGGGGTTTGCGTAACTCAACCAAGGGGGTTTACGTAACTCAGCCCAACGGGAGGGTCACCTCGACTCGCAGGCCCGGCTCGTTGTCGTACAGGATTGCCGTTCCACCATGGGCGGTGACGATCTCCCGGACGATGGCCAGGCCGAGGCCGGTGCCGCCCTCGGCACGGGACCGAGCGGTGTCGAGCCGATAGAAACGGTCGAAAACCCGTTCGCGTTTGTTCGCAGGGACACCTGGTCCGTCGTCGGCAACGGACACCACCACCGATTGGCGCGCGAGCGGGTCGCTGTCCAGCCCCATCGGCAGCTCCCGCGCCGTGATGGAGACGGTCACCTTCGAGTGGGCGTACCGGACCGCGTTGTCGATCAGATTCACCAGCACTCGATGCAGGCCGTCCCGTTCGCCGATGACGGCGGCACCGGCCGCGGCCGCGTCAGGGTCCGCCATGACCACCGCGACGCGCGCGTCCCGGTAGCCGGCGACGATGGTCTCGGCGAGTTCCGCGGGTCGGATCGGCGCCCGGGGTGTAACGGCTCCCCGTTCGTCCGATCTCGCTAGTGCCAGCAGGTCGTCGATCAGGTTGGCCAGCCGGTCGACGTCGATCAGGGCACCGCTGGTCAGCTCCCTCAGCTCGTCGGACTCCGCGAACCGGCCGGCCACCTCGAGCTGCAGGCGCAGGGACGCGATCGGCGAGCGCAGTTCGTGTGCCGCGTCTCCGACGAAGCGCCGCTGCTTCGTGGTGGCCGTGTCCAGCCGGTCGAGCATGTCGTTGAGCGTGGTCGCCAGCGAATGGATCTCGTCCTCAGCAGTGGGGACCGGCAGCCGGGACCGTGACAGGCCCGCAGCGCTCAATGCGGCCGCACCTCGTTGCAGCGCGTCCACCGGACGCAGCGCGCGGCCGACGATCCAGGAGGTCAACGCGGCCATCAGCAGTACGGCCAGGGGCGCACCGAACAACAGGGACCGTTCGAGCAGCCGGGACGAGTCGAGCACCCGGCTGTAGTCGGTCGCAACCAGCACGGTTCGCTGCCCGGACGGGATGTCCGCCCGCACTGCGATCACCCGCAGCGGCCGGTCGGAGGAGGCCCTGGCCCCGTTGACGTTCAGCGGTTTGCCGACCCGGGCGCGCGAAAGCTCATCGGCACGCAGGATCGATACTGCCGTGTCGGCGCCGGGGGACGCGGCTACCACCCGGTTGTCGCCATCCACGACCTGGATGAGGTCGACCCCGCCGCTGCTGGCCAGCAGCTGGTTCGGGAGGCGGCCCTGCTGGACCAACGCGGCGATCTGGTTGCCGGTGCGCTCAGCCGAACTGTCCAGCGTGCTGAGCAGGGACCGGCCGACCGTGATCAGCAGGGCCAGGCCGGCCAGGGTCAGCATAATGGTGAAGATCGAAGTGGCCACCACGGTGATCCGAGCCCGCAATGAGCGGCGGCGCCACCAGCTCGCCGGGCTGGTTCGTTCAGCCGCCATCGACGGCCAGTCGGTAGCCCGCACCGCGCACCGTCTGGACCGCGTGGCGA
>JAVEET010000270.1 GCA_030840295.1 Pseudonocardiales bacterium | reverse complement strand
GCCCAGGACGTCAGCTGCTTCATGATCGTGTTGAGCCGCGCATCCTGCAGCGACAGATTGGTCTCGAAGACCGACGAGATCATGTCCCGCAGCGATTCGGTCCACTCTGCGGCCCGCAGGACATGGTCGTACAGATCCTCGAAGTACGGACGCAGGGCTTCGGGCAGCACCGTGTCGCGACGGGTGATGGTGTTGAGCACCTCCCGCATCGGCAGGATGACCCGACGGGCCTGGACCAAGGACTTGCGCAGCGCGAACGTCCGCCGCTGCAGTTGCCGTTTGCCGGCCATGGAGGGGTTGACGTCGAAGAGATCGTCCTCGAGTGCCTCGATCTCGTCGTCCAGGGCCTGGATTACGTCGAAATGACCGTCGACCAGGACGTCGAGCAGGCCGTAGGCCAGGGCCTTGGCGCCCAGCTTGGTCAGGTCCGCGTTCTCGTCCCAGCGGCGCAGGATGGCCTCGATATCGAACCAGTCGTCGTTGTGCACCGTGACCAGGGCGTGCGGCAGCACGAAGGCCGAGACCTGCTCGGCGCGCAGTTCACCGGAGTCGTGAAGCAGGTCGAGAGCGTAGGCACTGAGGTAGGTATGCGTCTCGTACTTGGAGGCCTTGGGTCGCTCGTGGTGGCCAATCGCGTCCTCGATGGCCTGCGGAGCGAGGGACAGTTCGCCGGCGAGCAGGTTCAGCCGGTGCGTATCCGGCGCGCACAACCCGACCCAGACCAGGCAGTCGTCCTGGCCGATGTAGTCGGAGATGTCGTCGAACGGAAAGTCTTCCTTGTCCAGCACGCCGTTACGCCAGAGCCGGGTCCGTACGTATGATTCGCCCATTTCTGCCAATCGCTCCGCGCCCTGGTCACCGGCGCCGGCTGGATGCTGCCTTCCTACTGTCCAGTGTGCCCGTAGGGTCGAGGTCATGGCATTCCGACCCGAGTCGCTTGGTTCGTTCGCAGGAAAAGCGGTGCTGGTGACCGGTGCGAACGCAGGTATCGGCTGGCAGACCGCGGCCGAATTCGCTCGACACGGTGCCACGGTCACGCTGGGCTGCCGCAATCTGGAGAAGGCCGACCGGGCTGCGGATCGGATTCGGGCGCTGATACCCGGCTCGGACGTCAGGGTAGGGGAGTTGAACCTGGCCGCGTTGAGCTCGGTTCGCAAGTTCGCCGACGGCTGGACCGGCTCGCTGGACGTGCTGATCAACAACGCGGGCGTGATGGCACCGCCCTCCTGGCGGGCCACCGAAGACGGTTTCGAACTGCAGTTCGCAACGAATCACCTCGGCCACTATGCGCTGACCGGGCTGCTCCTGCCGCACCTGCTGACCGCTGGGTCCGCACGGGTGGTCACCGTGTCATCCCTGGCCCATGGCGGCGGCGATGCGAGTGTGCTGTTCGGCAACCCGGCCCAGGGGTACCGCCCAAGGAAGGCGTATTCGAATTCGAAGTTGGCCAATCTGCTGTTCGGCCTGGAGCTGCAGCGGCGGGCGGAGGCAGCCCCCTCGGCGTTGACCTCCACGCTGGCGCATCCGGGGGTCGCGGCGACCAACCTGTTTCTGAGCAAGGACGGGTTGGGAGCCAACCCGGTCATCCGTGGGTTGGGCACGGTGTTCGGACGAGTGCTCTTCCAGTCCGCCCGGGCCGGAGCGCTTCCAACGCTGTATGCCGCAACCGAGGCGGCGCCCGGCTCCTACAGCGGTCCCCAGTGGCCCGGTGAAATCCGGGGTTCGGTTGGGCCCGCTGCCATCAGCCCGACCGGGCTGGATGCCGGGCTGGCCGCTCAACTGTGGGATCTCAGCGCTGAACTGACCGAAGTCGAGTACGAGTTCGGGCTGCAGTAGGAGTTCCAGCGGTACTGCAAGCCGGTTGTGCCGGTCAGCGGACGGGGGTCGCGCGGTGGATCTGCGAGAATGGGCAGGTGCAGACGGACACCGTACTTGTTGTTGACTATGGGGCGCAGTACGCCCAATTGATCGCCCGGCGGGTGCGGGAAGCCAATGTGTACTCCGAGATCGTGCCCAGCAGCATGCCGGTTTCGGAAATGCTGGCCAAGAACCCGAAGGCGATCATCCTGTCTGGGGGACCGGCCTCGGTGTACGCCGCAGGCGCGCCGTCGACCGATCCGACGCTGTTCGAGGCCGAGATCCCGGTGTTCGGTATCTGCTATGGCTTCCAGGCCATGGTGCAGGGCCTCGGCGGCGAGGTGGCGCACACCGGAGGCTCGGAGTTCGGCCGGACGCTGCTGAAAGTGACCGAGCCCGGGGTGCTGTTCGCCGGGCAGCCGGTCGAGCAGCAAGTGTGGATGTCGCACGGCGATGCCGTCACCGTGGCCCCCGAGGGCTTCGCCGTCACGGCATCCACCGCCGGCGCCCTGGTCGCGGCGTTCGAACACACCGGACGCAGGTTGGCCGGCGTGCAGTTCCACCCCGAGGTGTTGCACACCCTGCAGGGCCAGCAGATCCTGAAGAACTTCCTGTACGGCATCGCCGGCCTCAAGCCGGAATGGACCGATGCCAACATCATCGACGACCAGATAGCCCTTATCCGGCGGCAAGTCGGCGACAAGCGGGTGATCTGCGGCCTGTCCGGCGGTGTTGATTCCGCCGTTGCTGCCGCGCTGGTGCAGAAGGCGGTCGGCGACCAGCTGACCTGCGTCTTCGTCGACCATGGCTTGCTGCGGGCCGGTGAGGCGGAGCAGGTCGAGCAAGATTTCGTTGCGGCGACTGGGGTTTCGCTGAAGATCGTCGACGCTCGGCAGCAGTTCTTGGATGCGCTGGTCGATGTCACCGATCCCGAGGAGAAGCGCAAGATCATCGGACGGGAGTTCATCCGGTCCTTCGAGCAAGCTGAGCGGGAACTGATCGCGGCCACCGAGGATGGTCCGGCGTTCGAGTTTCTCGTGCAGGGCACGCTGTATCCGGATGTGGTCGAGTCCGGCGGCGGAACCGGGACCGCGAACATCAAGAGTCACCACAACGTCGGTGGCCTGCCCGACGATCTGCAGTTCTCGTTGGTGGAACCACTGCGCGCGCTGTTCAAGGACGAGGTGCGCCGGGTCGGACTCGAACTGGGTCTGCCCGAGGAGATCGTCTGGCGGCAGCCGTTTCCCGGTCCCGGGCTGGGTATCCGGATCATCGGCGCCGTCGACGCACAGCGGCTGGACATCCTGCGCCGGGCCGACTCGATCGCGCGGACGGAGCTGAGCGCGGCCGGTCTGGATCGCGAGATCTGGCAGTGCCCGGTGGTTCTGCTGGCCGATGTCCGTTCGGTCGGCGTGCAGGGTGACGGGCGAACCTACGGGCACCCCATCGTGCTCCGCCCCGTGTCGAGCGAGGACGCCATGACGGCCGACTGGACCCGGGTGCCGTACGAGG
>JAVEET010000256.1 GCA_030840295.1 Pseudonocardiales bacterium | reverse complement strand
GGCGGCGTCCGGCAGCCAAGCCCGCGGTACTTCCTCAGGCGTGCCGCTCACGAGCAACCTCCAGAACCTCTCGGGCGAGAACCTTTCCCGCGTCGCGCGCCCCCGATCTCCGCGCCGCCTCAGTCATAGCGGCTAGCCGGGGCGGATCCTTGAGGACGCCGATCACATTCTGCGCCACCCAGGCCGAGGTGCAGTCACCATCGGCCACGATCAGGCCACCACCGGCAGCAACGATGGGCTCGGCGTTCAGCCGCTGTTCGCCGCCCCGCAACGGCAGCGGGACATAAGCCGCGGCCAGCCCGACCGCTGTCAGTTCGGCCACCGTCATGGCTCCGGATCGGCACAGCACGAAATCCGCCGCCGCGTAGGCATCTGCCATCGTTTCCAGGTACGGCAGGACGACATACGGAGGCTCGCCTGCAGCGCGCTGCGGAGCGGTAACGAGGTTCTTCCCGCCGGCGATGTGCAACACCTGGATTCCGGCCGCCGCGAGCTCGGCTGCAGCGCCCAGGACGGCCTCGTTGAGTCGTTGGGCACCTTGGGAGCCACCCGTGACCAGCAACGCGGGTAGCTGCGGCGCCAGCCCGAGTTTCGCGCGAGCCGCCGGCCTCGCAGCCGTGCGGTCGAGTTCGGCGATGGCAGGCCGCAGCGGAATGCCGATGGCCTTGCCGTGCCGGATCTTCACCGCCGCGGAGGCGCTGAACACATGGCTGGTAAGTCGGGCCGCCAGCCGGTTGGCCAGGCCCGGACGGGCGTTGGCTTCGTGGACGACGATGGGGATCTTGCGCTTACGGGCGGCCAGATATGCCGGGACCGCCACGTAGCCGCCGAAACCGATCACCACGTCGGCCCCGACCCGATCGAGGACAGCGCCGGCTGCCCGGACAGACCCCAGCACTCGACCCGGCGTCTTGAGCAGCGCGAGATTCAGCTTGCGTGGCAACGGAACCGGCGGAATGAGTTCAAGTGGATAACCGCGGGCCGGGATCAAGGTGGTATCGAGTCCGCGCTCAGTGCCCAGTGCGGTGATCACGGTGTCGGCGGCGATGCGCCGGATCGCGTCGGCCACGTTCATCGCCGGCTCGATATGTCCGGCTGAATGCCCGCCCGTGACCACGACCGAGACCGGCCGGACCGCAGCCGTGTCGGGTGCCTGACTCACCGCGCCCGCCGTCCAGTGGTCTCAGTGCCGGTGGGTCTGAGCCGTTGCGGGGCCGCGGCACGAGCCACGGTCCGCTGATCGTTCGTGGCGCTAGTACCGGCTCCGGCCAGGTGCGTTCGTGGCTGGCGAGCGGCTGCCGGCGGACGGACAGGCCCACTCGTGGCACGACCGGCAGCAGCCGGCGAGGCGACCGGTTTGGCTGCGCGCTTCGCGCACACCGCTGTCTTGGGGGTGCCCAGTCGCAACCAGCGCACCCAGCGCGCCGTGGTGCCCAGCTTGGCCGCACGTTGGGCGGCCTGGACCGCGGCGGGCTCGTGGCGGGCGAAGGAGACGATCATGCCGAGCACACCGCAGGTGAGGATCAGGGAGGTGCCGCCGTTGGAGATGAAGGGCAGCGGGATGCCGGTGACCGGCAACAGGGCCGTGACGTAACCCATGTTGATCAAGGCCTGGCCGGCGATCCAGATGGCGGCACCCGAAGCCACCAGGCGAGTGAACGGGTCGTTGCTGCGGAACGCGATTCGCATCCCGGAGTAGGTGAACAGTCCGAACAACAGCAGCACCACCGTGGTGCCGAGCAACCCGAGTTCCTCACCGACGACTGCGAACACGTAATCGGTGTTGGCGTTGGGAACCCAGCCGTACTTGAGGGTTCCGCGACCGAGGCCCACCCCGAAGACCCCGCCCGACGACAGCGCCCACAGGCCGCCCAGAGCCTGAAACCCGTGGCTCTGCGGATCCAACTCGGGATGCAGGAAGCTGGTCAGGCGCTGCAGCCGATACGGTTCGGTGACCGCCATTGCGGTTACGCCTGCCGCCACCAGGGCCAGGATCAACGCGAAATAGCGATAGGGCAGCCCCACCATCCACAGCAGGCCGACCAGGATCAGAATGAAACACAGGCTGGTTCCGAGGTCCGGTTCGAGCATGATCAACGCGATCATGGCGATGAAGCCGGGAACGATCGGCACCATGACGTGTTTAGCCGAATTCAAGGTCTTCAGCGATTCCTTGCGCGCCAGCAAATCCGCGCCCCACAGCAGCATGGCCAGTTTGGCGAACTCCGAGGGTTGCAAGGTGAGCGGCCCCAACTGAATCCATCGGTGCGCGCTGTTGATGGTAGCTCCCACGCCGGGGACGAGCACACCGATGAGCAGGATCACCGAAAGGCCGAGCGCTGGATAGGCCAGCCGCCGATAGGCCGCAGGCGGAAGCCGGACCGCGAGCCAGAAGACCGGAATACTGAGCCCCAGAAAGACGATCTCGCGGATCAGCTGGGACCAGATGTTGTCGCCGGTGGTATGCAGCGAGGCCGAGATCGTGGTGGACGCCGACATCAGTAGGCCGAGGAACAGCAAGCCGCCACCGGCGCCGAGCGTCAATTGCAGCGAGGCATAGGGATTTCCGAGATAGCGCCCGGACGCTCGCATGACCCGGGTGCCTGTCACCCGCGATCTGAGCTCGGTGATCACAGCGTCTGCCCTGCGTCTGCCTGCCCCGCGTCGGCCTGCCCCGCGTCTGCCCGGTGCGCCGCCTGCTCCGCAACGGCAGTGGCGAAGGCGCGACCGCGCGTCGCGTAATCGGGATACATGTCCAGAGATGCCGCAGCGGGCGCGAGCAGGACCACGTCGCCGGCAGCCGCCAGCGACGTGGCGGCAGCCACCACGTCACGCATGGCATCATCGTCCGTCCTCGACACGATGATCACCGGGAGGTCCGGTGCGTGTCGCGCCAACGCGGCAGCGATCACATCACGGTCCTGACCGAGGAGTACCGCGGCACGCATCCGCGGCGCGAACTCGGCCACCAATCCGTCCACCGGCGCTCCCTTGAGCTGTCCCCCGGCAATCCAGATCACCCTGCCGAACGCGGCCAGAGACGCCGCAGCCGCGTGGGGGTTCGTGGCCTTGGAATCGTCGACGTACCTGACGCCGTTCAGCTCGACCAGGAACTCGTTGCGGTGCGGATCCGGAACGAAGGCCCTCAGCCCGGCGGCGATCTGCTGCGGTGTCACGCCGACGGTCTCGGCCAACACCGCTGCGGCCAGGGCGTTTGCCGTGTTGTGAGCACCGGGTGGCCGCACGTCATCGACCGGCAGCAGCGGCCGTTGCCGGTCATCGACCAGCATCCCGTCGTGCACCCCGTACTGCCCCGCGGACGGTTCACCCACTACGAAGCTGCGCTTGTGCTCTGCGCGGATCGCGGCGAACGGACCGGCAACGGCCGGATCATCGGCATTGGCCACCGCGTACGTCCCGGCCCAGACCTTGGTCTTTTCCATCGCGTACTGCTGCATGGAATCGTGCCAGTCCAGGTGATCGGGGGCGATGTTCAACAGAGCGCCGGCCCACGGCGCGATCGTTGCCGAGTGGTGAAGCTGGAAACTGGACGCCTCGACCGCGAGGACCTGATAGGGCTCCTCGGCGAGTACCGCATCAATGATCGGCACGCCAACATTGCCAACCGCCAATGTACGGATACCGGCGGAGATCAAGATCGATTCCAGCATCCGTACTGTGGTCGTCTTACCGTTCGTGCCGGTCACCATCAGCCAGCGCGCCGCGCGCTCTCCCCGGATCCGCCAGGCGAACTCGAGTTCGCCGAAAACCGGGAGTCCCCTGGTCCGCGCCGCGCTGAACAGCGGGTGGTCCGGACGCAGTCCGGGCGAGGTGACCAGGGCTTGCACCCCGGGCGGAACATCGGTGATGGCGCCGAGAAAGCGGGCACCGGCCGGCAGCCCATCGGCGACCCGCGCCGGCCCGCTGTCGGTCACCAACACCTGTGCGCCCAGAGCCAATAGGGCCCGCGCGGCAGAAGTCCCGGCCAGGCGCGCGCCGCACACCAGCACCGTCTGACCGGCGAAGTCTTCGGGAGCGGCGAAATCCGACTGCTGATCGACCATCCCGTCAACCGTAGGAGATGAATTCGGCGTAGAACAAACCCATCCCAAAGGCCACCGCCAGCCCGCACACGATCCAAAACCGGACGATAGTGGTGACCTCCTCCCAACCACCCAGCTCGAAGTGGTGGTGGAACGGGGCCATTCGGAAGACTCGCCTGCCAGTACCCGTCCTGATCCGGGTGTACTTGAACCAGCCAGTCTGGATCACGCTGGACATCGTGACCACGGCGAACAGACCGCCGAGGACGACCAGGAGCAGCTCGCTTCGGGACAAGATGGCCAGACCTGCCATCAATCCGCCGAGCGCCATCGATCCGGTATCACCCATGAAGATCTGCGCCGGGGACGCGTTCCACCACAGGAACCCGAAACAAGCACCCATCGCCGCGGCAGCGATCAGCGCCAGGTCCTGCGGATCGCGCACCACGTAACAACCGGCCGGGCTGCGGACCCCGCAGATGTTCTTGAACTGGATGAAGGTGATCAGGGTGTACGCGCCCATCACCATGGCCGCGCTACCCGCGACCAGGCCGTCCATGCCGTCAGTCAGGTTCACCGCGTTCGTTGTCGCTGTGACAATGAGATAGGCCAGCACCAGAAAGCCGACCACACCGATCGAGATCGGCGCGATGTCACGGACGTAGGACAGGTGCCTGGAGGCCGGCGTGAGACCACGCGAGTCCTTGAACATCATCGCGCCGGCCCCGAAGATCAACGCCACTGCCAGCTGCCCGAGGAATTTCGCCCGCGCCCGTAAGCCGAGACTGCGCCGGCGCCGCAATTTGATCAGGTCGTCGACGAAACCGACGCCCCCGGAACCCAGCATCAGGAACAGCAGCAGCAGCCCGGACGCCGTCGGACCCGCGTGGTCGTGCCGGAAGGCCCCGGCGATGTGCGCCGCGACGTAACCGACAATGGTGGAGCCGATGATTGCTACACCGCCCATGGTCGGCGTGCCGCGCTTGATCAGGTGCGATTGCGGGCCGTCCTCGCGGATCTCCTGACCGAAACCCTGCCGGCGGAAGTACCTCACCACCAACGGGGTGCACAGGATCGAGAAGATCAGGCCGAACAGGGCGGCGACGAGTATGGACTTCATCCGACTCGTTCCCGCCCCTCGCCAGTTCCTCGCGCCGCCATGATTCCTGCTGCCACTCGTTCCATTCCAGCCGATCGCGAACCCTTGACCAACACCACGTCGCCCGGCTCGAGGATCCCGGCCAGCCTGGCCGTCGCCGCGTCGGTGTCGCTCACCCACTCCGACTCGCCGTTCCACGAACCCTCCAGGGCGGCGCCGTGCGCGATCGGACGAGCCTCGTCACCGACCGCGATGACTTTGCCGATGTCATAGCGGACCACCAACCGGCCCAGCGCATCGTGCTCGGCCGTGGATTCCGAGCCCAGTTCGCCCATATGTCCCAGCACCGCGACCGAACGGCGGCCGCGCGACATGATCGCAAGCGTCTTGAGCGCGGCCCGCATGGATTCGGGGTTTGCGTTGTAGGCGTCGTTGATCACGGTCACCCCGTCCGCGGTGTCGGACACCTCCATCCGCCATTTCGATCGCTGCTTCGCGTTGGACAACGCCGCGGCAACGTCGGACAGCGGCATCCCGCATTCCAGGGCGACCGCGGCGGCAGCCAGCGAGTTGGCGACATGGTGTTCGCCGTACAGCGCAAGCTGGACCGGTATCGCCTGGCCACCGGCCACGAGTTCGAAGGCCGGGCGGCCGAAATCGTCGATCCGGACACGCTCGGCTCGGACGTCTGCGTTGAGATGCTCGCCGAAAGTGACCACCTTGGCCTGGGTGCGGCCGGCCATCGCCAGGACCAGCGGATCATCGGCGTTGAGGACCGCGACCCCACCGGCGGTGGCGGGCGGCAACGCCTCGATCAGTTCGCCCTTGGCGCTGGCGATCGCGGCCACCGAACCGAACTCGCCCAGATGCGCCGAGCCGACGTTGAGCACGACGCCGATTCTGGGCGGGGCGATTTCGGTCAGGTGCGCGATATGGCCGACACCTCGCGCCGAGGTCTCGAGCACCAGGAACTCCGTATCGGCGTCGGCCAGCAGCACTGTGTACGGATGGCCCAACTCGTTGTTGAACGACTCCGGCGTGGCGACCGTCCGGCCCAAGGGCTGCAGCAGGTGGGCTAGCAGATCCTTCGTCGAGGTCTTGCCGGACGATCCGGTGACACCGATGATCGTCGCCGAGAGCCGGTGGCCGACGTGGTCGGCCAGAGCCGTAATGGCCTCGATCGGATCGGTCACCACCACCGAACCCGTCGGCAGCGGCCGGGTCGAGATCATTGCGACCGCACCCGCGTCAAGGGCCTGCCGGGCGAAGTCGTGGCCGTCGACGCGATCGCCGACGAAGGCGAGGAACAGGTCCCCGGGCAGCACCCGACGGCTGTCGAACTCCACCTTGCCGGTCACGACAACGGTTTCGGCCAGACCGACGACCTCGCCGGAGACGACGGCCGCGATGGCACCAATGGTCATCGGTATCACGAGCCGCTCACGTAATGTCCGGTCGCGCCGACGGAGAACCCCTGAGCTTCCAGAGCCTGGCAAACCACCGTGACATCATCGAAGGGCAGCATATCCTTGCCGACCTGCTGGCCGGTCTCGTGGCCCTTACCCGCGACGAGGACGGTGTCGCCAGGACCCGCACGCCGAATGGCCTCCTCGATCGCAGCCCGGCGGTCGCCCTGCTCGAAGATATCGGCGGCCTGGCCGCCCGGCACCGACCGCGCGCCGGCCAGCATCGCCGCGCGAATCGCGGCGGGATCCTCCGAGCGTGGATTGTCGTCGGTGACGATCAACACGTCGGCCTCGCGGGCCGCGACGTCACCCATCACCGCTCGCTTGCCCCGGTCCCGGTCACCGCCACAACCGAGCACGATGATCAATTTGCCGCTGGTCAACGGCCGCAGAGCCTGGAGCGCACCACGCACGCCGGCGGGCTTGTGGCTGTAGTCCACGACCGCCAGAAAGGGCTGATCACCGTCCACCCGTTCCATCCGGCCACGAACCTGAGCTTGGGCAAGGGCGGGCGCCGACCGCGCGGCGTCGACACCCAGCTCGGCAAGGATGGCAAATGCCAGCAGGGTGTTCGCCACGTTGTATTTGCCGGGAATCCGGCATCCGGCCGTAAACCGTCCGGACGGTCCACTTACCACGAATCGGGTCGCCCCATCGGCGAGCACCTCGATCGCCTCCGCCGTCCAAGTGGCCGACAGACCGCCGGTGGCGACGGTGACCGTACCCGGCCGTACCAGCCGATCTCCCCAGCCGTCGTCGACGACGACGATCTCGCGGCGGGCACGTCCGTCGAACAGCAGTGCCTTGGCCGCGAAGTAATCCTCCATGTCCGAGTGGAAGTCCAAGTGATCCTGCGAAAGGTTGGTGAACGCACCTACCTCGAACTCCACTCCGTCCACGCGCCCCATCCTCAGTGCGTGCGAGGAAACCTCCATACCGGCCACGTCCGTGCCCCGTTCCAGCATGAGGGCCAGCAGCGCCTGCAACTGTGGTGCCTCCGGGGTCGTGAACGGAGTCTTGAGTACCTGATCGCCGCTGAACACCCCGACGGTCCCGATCAGGCCGGAGGCTTTCCCAGCCGCGGTGAGGCCGGCCCGGACCAGGAAGGTCGTAGTGGTCTTGCCGGCGGTACCCGTGACACCGAACGTAGCCATGTGACGGGACGGATGCCCGTAGATCTCGGCCGAAATCTGGCCCAGGACCGCCCGGGCATCCTGACATAGCAAGGACGGCGGCATACCCGGCCCTTGGTCGGCCAGCAACGCCAGACCGGCCGAGTCGGTCAGCACCGCCACCGCGCCGGCGGCCAGCGCCGACCGCGCGTATCGGGCCCCGTGCCCGGATGAGCCCGGCAGGGCGGCGAAGAGATCACCGCGCTGGATCAAGGTCGAACTGGCACTGATTCCGGTAACCGGTACCGCGTCGCCGATGAGCCGAGCCCCGATCAGTCGGGCGAGATCCGCGGGCGAGCGCGGCGCAACCGACGACGGACGCGAGGCCGCGGCGACGTCGGTCGGAGAACTCTGCTGCTCAGCCACGTCTGTTCACGTTACCGAGCACCGTCCAGACGGTGAGTCGACATCCGGCGAACCTACGGAACGGTGAGCGGAACGAGCTTGGATTGCGAGCCCGACGGTGGGATCTTGGCGGCGGCGAGTTCGTAGGACGCGATGTGGTGGAACAACGGGGCCGCCACATCGCCGCCCTCCAAACCGTGGGCCGGGTTGTCGATCATGATGGACACTACGAACTGCGGGTGGTCGGCGGGCGCCATGCCGGCAAAGGTGTCCCAATAGACCGAATTGGAGTACCCGCCGGTCTTCGGGTCGGGCTGCTGAGCGGTGCCGGTCTTACCCGCGATGCGATAACCGTCGATCGCTGCCTTTTTTCCGGTACCGCCCGGCAGCGTCACCGACTCGAGCATGGTGCGAACCGTCTGCGCGGTCTTGGCCGAGACCACCTCGACGGCGGCCGGCTGCGGAGTCGTCGTCACGGTGCCGTCGGCCTTGGTGACCGATGCCACGATGCGCGGCGGGATGCGCTGGCCGTCGTTGGCGATCGTCTGATACATCGAGGCCAACTGCAGCGACGTCATCGCCACGCCCTGCCCGATCGGCAGGTTGCTGAACGTCGAGGGCGACCAGGTGCTGATGTCGGGGAGGATTCCGCCGCTCTCGCCGGGGAGTTCAATCCCGGTTTGTTGACCGAGGCCGAACTTCTTGAGGTAGTCGTTGAAATTGTGCTCTCCGACCCGCTGGGCGATCAGCAGGGTGCCTACATTGGAGGACTCAGCAAGCACACCGGTCGCGGTGAACTTCTGAACCGGATGCCACCACGCGTCATGCACGGTCACGCCGCCGGCATTGATGCTGTCCGGCACGGTGAGCACGGTGCTCGGGTTGATCAGGCCCGCCTGAGTTGCGGCCGACATGGTGACGATCTTGTTTGCCGATCCGGGTTCGAATACCTGCTGGACGTTCGGATCGAGCGATGTTCCGGAGGAGATGCTCGCGGGGTTCTGGGGATCGAATGTTCCGGTCGACGCCAACGCGCGCACTTGTCCCGTCTTGACATCCAGGATCGCCACCTGGCCGTCCTTGGCACCGGACTGCTTCACCGCGTCGTCGAGGAGTTTCTGCACGGTGTACTGAAGGTCCTGGTCGATCGTCAGCTGCACGGTTCCGCCGTCGACGGCGTTCTTGCGTTTGATCAAGCCGGCGGGGTTGATATTGCCGTTGCCGTCCAGGGCGTAGCTGAGGGAGCCGTCGGTGCCTTTGAGCACCGAGTCGAAGCTCTGCTCGATACCGGCCGCACCGACACCGTTGGACTGCACCAGTCCCACGACGTTTCCGCCGGTGGTCCCGCCGGGATAGAGCCGCTGCGAGGTGGCCTGGCTGAAGATGCCGGGCAGCGCCTTTCCGTTCAAGGTCAGCTTCTCCACCTGGCTGGCCGTGGCCGGTGACAAGGCAGTGCCGAGCAATGCGTATCTCGACGTGGTCGAGAGCAAGTTCAGAATGGTGCCGACCGGCCGTTTCACCAGCGGGGCGATCATGGTGGCGTAATCCTGGCGAGCAGCCGGATCGATCATCGTGGGATCCGCCACGATGTCCTTCGCGTCGGCGGTGTAAGCCAGTGGCACGCCGTTGCGGTCGACGATGCTGCCCCGCGCAGCATGCAGGGTGACGTCACTGAGACTGTGCTGGCTGGCCGACAGTGAGTATCCGGCGCCCCCTACCGCCTGCAGCCAGACCAACCGCCCGAAGACGACGGTGAGCAGTACCGCGACAATTGCGATGGTGGTACGTAGCCGCCGAAACGATTTCCCGAGCCGCATCGCGCGCTTACGTGATCGCCGTTGCTGGGTCGGGGGTTGCTGGGCCTGGCGTTGCTGAGTCGGACGTTGCTGGGCCCGGCGTTGCTGAGTAGGACGTTGCTGGGCCGCGCGTTGCTGAGTAGGACGTTGCTGGGCCGCGCGTTGCTGAGTAGGACGTTGCTGAGTAGGACGTTGCTGGGCCGCGCGTAGGGGCGGACGGGGATGTGGAACTCGGGGCGCCGGGGGTCGCGGCTGCTCGGAGCGCGGTGGTGCCGGGGGCCGTGGCTGCTGCCCGCGACGCGGCGGATCGGTGGGAGGACCCTTCATCAGTGCCCTCCGGGCGGGGTCGAGGTTGGATGACTGTTCGGTCCGGCCGGCGCGGATGCCGGCGGTGCGGACTTGGTGGTGCTCGCCGTGACCGACTTCGTGACCGTGACTGTCACCACCGGCGCAGCCACCGAAGGCCTCCCCGTCGCTCTGGCTCCGGGTGTCGCGGTCGGCTTGGGTGTCGCGGTCGGCTTGGGCGTCGCAGTGGGCTTGGGTGTCACGGCGGGCTTGGGCGGCGCGCTCGCCGGGACCGGTGAACCCAACACCGTCACCGAACCGTTTTGGTTCACCCTCAAGAAGGCCGGATTCTGGTTCGGGACCAGGCCGAGGGCGCTCGCCGCGGCGGCGAGAGCCGACGGTGCCTGTTTAGCTGCCAGGTCTCGCAACAGCTGTTGTTCGTTGTCAGAGGTGCTGGCGTTGGCAGCGGTCAGTCCACGCTGCTGCACTTCGAGGGCCGCCGAGGCCGTGTTCAGAGCAAGCAGCGCGCAGAGGCCGCCCAGAAACATCAACCCCAGCAGCACGGCCAACGGTAAGCGGCGCTTGGCCGTCCGGGCTTCGGCGGTGTTGGGCTTCATGCGGCCTCCCTGACCCGTTCCGCGGCTCGCAGTCGCACCGAGGCAGCCCGCGGGTTTCTCCTGATCTCTTGTTCGGATGCGGGCTCGGATCCCCGGCTCAGCAGTCGGATCTCAGGGCCGGCCTCGGCCAGCTGGACCGGCAACCCGGCCGGTGTCCGGTCGGAAGCGAGTTCGGCGAAGGCCCGCTTGACAATGCGGTCCTCCAGCGAGTGATAGGACAGGACCACGATCCGGCCGCCTACCTCGAGCGCGGCGAGTGCTGCCGGGATAGCAGCGCGGACCGCATCGAGCTCGGCGTTGACCTCGATCCGCAGGGCTTGGAAGGTGCGCTTTGCGGGATGGCCGCCGGTCCGCCGGGTGGCCGCCGGTATCGCCTCCCGTACCAGCTCGGCGAGTTCAGCCGTCGAGTCGAGCGGGCTGGTGGCCCGGCGCCGGGCTATCGACTGAGCGATCCGCAGGGCGAACCGCTCCTCGCCGTACTCCCGGAGCACCCGGGCCAGCTGGGGCACCGGGTAGGTGTTCACGACTTCACGGGCAGTCAGGGGTTGGGAGGCATCCATCCGCATGTCCAGTGGTGCGTCCTGGGCGTAGGAAAAACCTCGCTCGGCCAAGTCCAGCTGCATGGACGACACACCGAGGTCGAAGAGCGCGGCACGGATCGATTCGATCCCCAGCCGGTCCAGAACCTCGGCCAGCTGGTCATAGACGGCGTGCACCAGGTGGGTTCGGTCGGCGAATCTGGCCAGCCGCTCGCTGCTGCGGCGCAGCGCGTCCCCGTCACGATCCAGCCCGACCAACTGCAACTCGGAATTGGCCGAGAGCAAGGCCTCACTGTGCCCGCCCAGACCGAGCGTGGCATCCACGACCACCGCTCCCGGCCGGGCCAGCGCCGGCGTCATGAGCTCCATGACCCGGTCGAGCAGCACCGGAACGTGCCGGACACCTTCGGCATCGGAGCCGGCAGCGGGATCGGCGGCGTGCCGGTCCGGTGGCTCCGATGCGCCCATCCTGAGAACTCCTGATCCTCGTGGTCTCGAACTGTGGCCTGCGGAGAGGTGCTCCGCCGGTATCGGTGGTGGGTAGTGGGGCATGGTAGGGACGCGGGATCGCTTTCGGCGAGATCGGCCGCTGGTCTCGTCCTGACTGGTCCCCGCCCGCCGGACCTGGGTAGCTGCCTGGCGCCGGGGAAGTGCGTCAGGAAGCGCCGAGGCGGCGGGAGGAGGCCGATCGGGACGATCGGTCACCGAGCTCTGGTCACAACAGACCGGGGAGCACCTCCTCTGCGTCGGCGAAGGACTGCTCGGTTGAATCCAGGTAGCTCTGCCACGCGGCGGCATCCCACACCTCGACCCGGCTGTTGGCACCGATGACGACACAGTCCTTGGCCAGTCCGGCGTACTCCCGCAGCGGAGCCGGCACGGTGATCCGGCCCTGGGAGTCCGGCACCTCGTGCGAGGCGCTGGCGAAAAACACCCGGCTGTAGTCCCGCACGCTTCGTTGGGTCACCGGGGCCTCGCGGAGCAGGGTGGTGATACGGGTGAACTCGGTCATCGGAAACACGAAGAGACAGCGCTCCTGACCTTTGGTGATCACGAGTCCTCCCTCCATCTCCGAACGGAACCGCGCTGGTAGCGCGAGCCGGCCCTTGTCGTCCAGCCGCGGCGTGTGTGTTCCGAGGAACATGCGCACCCCATTCATCGACCGGCTCGTCCATTAACTCACAGCTTCCCCACTTCGGCCCACCATACCCCACGACTCGCCACCAATTGTCGCAAAAACGGCTCAGAATCTGCTGAGGCCCTGTAAATTCCGGCCTCCCGTTGGTGGGGAAAAGTCTGGGTTCGTTGCTCCAAGTCGAGCGCGCCACCCCCATCCCACGAGAACGGGAACCGATCCCGCCGCGGCTCCGTATTCCCACAGGGACCGTGGCGACGCCCGGATCGGCTGCACCGGCGGCCCTCGGCCGGCCAGATATGACGAGAACTCGACTTATCGCGATTTCTCGACAACGCTGAACCCGGGAACGGGCAGGGCGCCGCTTCTGAGAACACCACGACAGGACGGACTACCCGCAGTGACACATGCATCGTCGTTCAAGCCGGCCGAGAGCACCGCCGGAGCGGAGTCTGCCTCCGCGGCCAGCTCTCCGGACGCGTTCTCCAGCGGATCCCTGCCCCGCGTCCCCATCGCCGACATCGGTCCTGCCGCCAGCCGCATCGTCACCAACATCGAAAGAGCAATTGCCGGCAAGCCCGACGTGATCCGGCTGGGCGTGACCGTCCTGCTGGCGGAGGGGCACCTGCTGATCGAGGACGTCCCAGGGGTCGGAAAGACCACCTTCGCCAAGGCCCTGGCCAAATCCATCGACTGCACGGTGCGCCGGATCCAGTTCACCCCGGATCTGTTGCCCTCAGATGTGACCGGCGTGAGCATCTTCAACTCCGATTCGACCGAGTTCGAGTTCAAACCGGGGCCGGTGTTCGCCAACATCCTGCTCGGCGACGAGATCAACCGCGCCTCCCCCAAAACGCAGGCCGCGCTCCTGGAGTGCATGGCCGAGCGGCAAGTCACCGTCGACGGCGTTCGGTACGAGCTCCAGGCGCCCTTTCTGGTGCTGGCCACTCAGAACCCGATCGAGATGGAGGGCACCTACGCGCTTCCCGAGGCTCAGCGGGACCGGTTCACTGCCAAGATCTCACTGGGCTATCCAGACCGCGCCGCGGAAATCGCCATGCTCAGTGATCAGACGACCTCCGATCCGATCGAGGAACTCAAAGCGGTGTCCGACGCTGCGACGGTGCGCGGCCTGATCGAGGGAGTCCGATCGGTACATGTGGCCGAGGCGGTGAAGGACTACGTGGTGTCACTGGCCGAAGCGACCCGCAAGCATCCCGAGGTACGGCTCGGAGCATCGCCGCGCGCGTCGCTGCACCTGTTACGCACCGCCAAGGCCGCTGCGGCCATGGCCGGTCGGGATTTCGTGCTACCGGATGACGTCCAGCGACTAGCACTGCCCGTACTCGCCCACCGACTCATCCCGACCCCGACTGCGACCGTGGCGGGGCGCTCGCCCGAAGACCTGGTCGCCGAGATCGTCGCCAAGACCGCGATCCCCACCGCAGCGCACCTGAGCTAGGTGGTCGAGATGCCCACACCGGACCCGACAGCAGCCACGAGCCGAGCGGTCGCGACGTCGACGAACGGCGCACCGCGGGTCACCCTGTCCGGACGCGGTCGCACCTTCGTCGCGGTGGGGGCCATCTCGACGGTAGCGGGGTTGATTCTGGGTGTGACGGATCTCCAGCGCGTCGGCGTTCTACTGCTCGTGCTGCCGATCCCGGCGCTCCTGGCCGTGCGACAGGCCAGATCCGGCTTACGCATCGGGCACTCGGTGCGCCCAGCCCGGGCCGAAGCCGGTGGCCGAGCCGAGGTGCGGCTGATACTCGGCAATCCCAATACGTTCGGGACCGGCCCACTGCGCATCACCGAAACCGTCCCCGGTGGCCGTCCATTGCGGTTCAGCGTTTCGGGCATCCGCGGCCGGCAACGCCGCACAGTCGCCTACCCGTTATCCGCCTTGAAACGTGGTCGGTACACGATCGGGCCGACGGCGGTCACAGCCTCAGATCCCTTCGGCCTGTCTGTCGCCGACAGCCGTTCGGTCGACACTGCGCAGTTGATCGTGCAACCGCGCCGCGAGCCGCTGGCGACGTTGGCGTTGCCGCTGGCCTGGCGGGATGGCGGTTCGAGTTCGAGCCACTCGGTCGGGTCGGGTGGCTCAGATGATGCCTCGGTTCGGGAGTACCGCTACGGCGACGACCTTCGCAAGATCCACTGGCGGAGTACTGCCCGCTCCGGCGCGATGATGGTCCGGCAGGAGGAGCGGCCCTGGCACGGCCAAACCATGGTGCTGCTCGACACCCGGGTGAGGTCCTATCCGATGACCTCGGATGAGGAGGAATCCGCCGCGTTCGAGTGGGCCGTGAGCGCAGCCGCGAGTATCAGCAGCCATCTGGCCGAGCGTGGGCGGCGGGTTGTGCTGGTCACGGGCTCGGGTCGAGCGGCTCACGACGACAACCAGTCGATGCTCGATCTGCTGGCCGTCACCAAGCCCGCGATGCGCGCCGACACCGGCCCGCTGGCCGATGCGCTGAACCATCTTGGACGCGACGCCTCGGTGTTCGCCGTGCTGTCCACCGCGGATCAGGGTTCGATCGGCGAACTCGCACTTCGGCCGAGGCTGCCCGGTTCGGCGGTCGCATTGCTGTTGCGGCCCTGGACCTTTGCCTCGCATGCGGTGCCAGCGGTCCCGTCGACTGCCTGGGACGCTCAATGGCTGGCCGGCGCCGAGGCTCTGCGGGTCAGCGGTTGGCGCGTCGTCGCCGTCGAGGGCGGGGACGAGCTACCCAGCCTCTGGCCGGATCTGCTCGCCACGACAACCGGGATTCGCCGATGAGCGCTGCGACGACCAGCACAGCGAAGGGCGGGTCGCAGGCAAGGGGCTCAGGCCTTGCCGTAGGGGACGGTCAGCTCACCGCCATTGCCACAGCGACGGTGACCGGCGGCGTTCTGCTGACCATGCTCCCGATGCGCTCGGTGTTCACCGACTGGGGCTGGCTGGTGGCCAGTGTCGGTTGCGTGCTGCCCTACCTCGCCATCCAGGTGGCATTCCGGCTGCAGCGGACACCCAGATGGTGGCAGGTGCTGCTGGGCCTGCTGGCGTCCGGCCTCGCGCTGGCCTGGGTCTTCATTCCCGAGCACCTGTTCCTCGGGATCTTGCCCACCACGGGTTCCCTGGACGACGTTCGCCAGCTGCTGCACAGCGCACACGAAACCATGCAGGCCGAACACGCACCGGTCAGATCCACACCAGCGCTGCGGTTGTTGACCGCGGGTGCCACGGTCCTGCTGGTGGCGCTCACCGATGTCCTGGCCATCCTGCTCCGCCGACCGCTGTTGGCAGCGGCACCGCTCCTCGAGGTTTTGGCCGTTGCCTCGGCGACCTCTTCCAAAGCGGCCAGCCCGATCCTCTTTGCCTCGGCGGCCATCGGATTCCTGCTGATACTGCTGGCCGGAACCCGGCTGCAGGATCGGCGCTGGGGACCCTCGGTAGACGGCTCAGCCGGCCGGCTCGGCGGGGCAAGGCGGATGGCTGCCACGGGAATCGTCGCGGCCCTGGTCGTGCCCGTCATCCTGCCGTCGGTGTCGACCAACCTGCTGGCTCGGGCAACGCACCACAACGGAACGGGCTCCGGCTCAAGCAACAGCCAACGCGTGGTGCTCAACACCTCGGCTGATCTGAGCGGGTCATTGCGGCGAGGATCGCCGGTCGACCTGGTCCGCGTTCAGGTCGCGCCGACCGACAAGCCGTTCTACATCCGGCAGGTGGTGCTGGATCAGTTCCGGCAGTCCGGTTGGTTGCAGTCGCCCTCGCAGAACAACCGGCAGAGCCCGATGTCCGACGGTTCGTTCCCACTCGAACCGGCCAGCACCCTCGGTGAGACGGGCAACGGGCAATCCTCGGTGATCAAGGCGAACTTCACCATCCTGCGGCTCGGTGGTGACACGCTCCCGATCCTGGCCAATCCCGCTGACATCCAGGCAAGTGTCGGGGGGACCTGGGACAGCAGTACCGCCACGATCAGCTCAGGGCCGTTGCAGTCCGGCATGACCTACATCGAGACAGCGGACCAGCCGGCCCCGACCGAGGATGAACTTCGCAGCGCCCCGGCATTCACGACCAGCACGGACCCGAGCCTGGACGGTCGCTACCTCAGCCTGCCGGCGCTACCGACCACGATCTCCGACCTCGCCAAGACGATCACCTTGGGCAAGACGAACGCCTATGACCGGGCTCGGGCGATATCGGACTACTTCATCAACCGGAAGAACGGCTTCGTCTATTCGCTGGATACCGCTCCATCGGACGGCAGATCGGCCCTGGAAACCTTCCTGGACAAAAAGCAGGGATTCTGCCAGCAGTATGCGGCGGCCGCTGCCGTCTTGATGAGGGAAGCCGGTCTGCCGTCCCGGGTAGTGCTGGGCTACACCCACCGGGCACCGGACAACAGCGGAAACTTCGTCGTCACAACTGCGGACGCCCACGCCTGGGTTGAGGTGTACTTCAGCGGGATCGGTTGGGTGGCTTTCGACCCCACTCCACTGGGCGGTGCGGACGCAGGGCGCGCCGTGACCCTGCCGTGGGCCCCGCACAGCACAGCACCGGCCGGCGCCGGATCCGCTGGGCCGTCCGTGGGTGCCAGCAGGCCGAACGACGCACTTCAGCCGACCGGCCGCGCAGCGGGCCCGCAGGCCGGCGTCTCGCCGTCCACCGGTGTCATGCACTGGAGGGTGGTGGCGGCTTTGCTGGCGGTGCTGCTGCTGATCGCCTTGCTGATCGCCGGTCCGCAACTCCTGCGGGTCCGCTTGCGCCGCCGGCGCTTGCACCGCGCCAGATCCACCGGCAGCACCGAGCCGCTGTGGCAGGAACTCGCAGCGTCGGCGACCGACCGAGAGGCCCTGTGGCCGCAAACGATCACCGTCGGCCAGGTGCCGAGCTGGCTGGCCGGCCATGGTGTGGACGAACGCGGGACGGCCGTGCTGTCGACGATCGCGTCCGCGGTCGAACGTGAACGATTCAGCGCGCACGGCCAGGCCGAGATGTCCCCGGATGCGATCGCGGGCCTCGACCAGGCAATGCGGCGGTGGGCGCGCCGGGCCGAACGTCGACAGCGCATCCTTCGCTGGTGGCTGCCGCGATCCCTGTTCTCGCGGGGCGACGCCTCCCGACGGTGAACCCGCCGCGGACCGGCACGGCCGGCACGAGCTGAGCCCTCACCTCGCGGGAGGTGAGGGCTCAGTTGCGGTGCTGGAAGCTGTCAGGTCAGTTGTCGTCGAAGCGTCGCCGCATCCGGTCTTCCATCTTGTTGCGCAGGCCTCCGGGCTTCGAGCCCGGCCGTGAGTCGTTCGGCCGTCCGGTCATCATCATCGGACCGGATTGCTTAGGACCCCGTAACGCTCCGACGGCGACGAGACACGAACCGACGATGAGTACGAAACCGACGACGGCCAACGGAATGAAGATCTTGACCAGCCCGACCAGGACCAGGGCCAATCCGAGGACGACGCCTACCACAGCGAGTGCCAACATCGATCGGGCGCGACTTCGCGGGCGCGCTGAGCGCACGGCCGAAGCGAATTTCGGATCCTCGGCATACAGCGCTTGCTCGATCTGCTCGAGCAGGCGTTGCTCATGCTCGGAGAGCGGCACGATGCCCTCCTATCCCTGTCGCACCTCAGTGTCGGCGTGCCATGTCGGCGGACTCCGGCGCGGTGGTGCATCCCGCGTCGCGACTCCTACGTCGAGCATACGAGCCGAATTGTAAGTGCGAAAGTTATGACCGGCGATTGCGGGTCGTCCGGGGTGATTTGTTATCTCCCACCTGACTTCGGGCGCTCTCCGCAGGCATATTTCGGACAGCGTGATCGACATGTGACGTCGTCCGGAGCAGAGTCGCCGGCCCTACCGCGGCGTCCGGGAATCGGGCTGCCAGGGCATCGACGACCCGATCGGCCGCAGTGTTTCGGTTATCGTCCTGGCCGCTGCCCCAATCCAGCGCGAGCTGAGTCGCCGCACCCGCCGGGCGGAGGTTCTCCACTTTGACTCCGACGAGGCGCACGCGGGGCCGATCGAGGTCGAGGGCGCGGTACAACTCGAGGCTTGCGGCGTAGACGACCGAACTTGAATCGGTGGGCTCGGCAAGGGTCCGGACCCGGGTCAGGGTGGTGAAATCGGCGAATCGGATCTTGATACCCACGGTTCGGGCCGTTCGCCCAAGGTGCCGGAGTCGCTCGCTGACCTCCCCCGCCCCGCGCAGCAATTCACGAGCCACGTCCGCCTCAGTCAGCAAATCGTGGAGCAGGGTGCGGTCGGTGGAAATGGACTTCTCCGGATTCCGTGGGCTCACCACCCGGTCGTCGCGCCCGTTTGCCAGATTGTGCAGGTGGCTGGCCGTCGCCGACCCGACCGCCCGGCGCAGCGTATCCAAGGGAGTCTGGGCCAACTCGGCAACCGTGCGGATGCCCAATCGCCGCAACGGTTCTGCCGTGGCGCGGCCCACGCCCCACAACGCCGTCACCGGCAGCGGGTGCAGGAAGTCGAAGAGGCCGTCCCTGCTGACTACCCGCAGGCCGTTGGGCTTGCAACTGCCCGACGCGAGCTTGGCCACGGATTTGATCGGCGCGATTCCCACCGAGCAGGTGAGTTGCTGCTCGTCGAAAATACGGCGCCGGATCTGCCGCGCGATGTCCGCCGGACGACCGAACAAGCCGAGCGCGCCCGACACATCAAGGAATGCCTCGTCGAGTGAGAGGGGTTCCACGACCGGGGTGAAGTCGGCGAAGATCTTCATGATGGCGGCAGAAGCCTCCGTGTAGGCGCCACGGCTCGGTGAGATCACGACAGCCTTGGGACACATCCGCAGCGCCTGGCCCATCGACATCGCGCTGCGTACCCCATACCGCCGGGCCTCATACGACGCCGCCGCTACCACGCCACGGCCTTCGGCACCCCCGACGAGAACTGGGAGCCCCCGCAATTCGGGTCGGGCGCGGATTTCAACGCTGGCGAAGAAGGCGTCCATGTCGGCGTGCAGCACATTGCAGCCGGTGTCGTCCCCGTCCCGTTCGCCGGCCGAACGGGGGAGGTCCGCGCTACGCCCCATCTGGTGCTCCTACGAGTCGGTGCGATCGGGGCGTCCTGGAATCTCGGGGCGTCGGGCAATTACGTGCAGCCGGGCCGCGATGTCGCGGTAGGGCGCCCGGGAGGACGTGGCGGCCTCTAGTTCGGCCAGCGCGGTCATGGCGCCCGGTCGCTCCAGTTCGATGCCGGGGACGATCTCGGAGAACACCCCGATGCCGTCGATGCGCTCGACGGCCAGCCCGGCGGATCGGCAGAGCTCCTCGAGCGATGGCAATGACAAAGTCTCAGCGGCGGATCTGGTCAGGGCATTCAGGGCACCTGTCACGTCGCCGGCCAGAGCTCGACCGAGAACCACGGCGACCGGGTTCGCCACCACGACGCTGATGGCGCCACCAGGACGAGTGGCGGCCGTGATCTCAGCAAAAGCCGCCGGGAGACTGAGCACGTTCTCCAAGACCTCGTGTGCGAGCACCAGATCGAAGGTGCGGTCGGCGAGGAGCTCGGTCAGCGATTCGACCTCACCCTGAAGCGCGGTCACCCGATCGGAGACTCCGGCCTCGGATGCGCGCCGCACCAACGTACCCAGCGCGTCGATGCTGACGTCGACGACGGTCACTTCGGCGCCTCGGCTTGCCAACGGCACGGCCAGGCTGCCCGAACCGCCACCGCAGTCGAGCACCTGCGCAGCACCGGCGCCCGCACAGGACTCGAGCAGTCCTCGCAATGTCGACCACAGTTGGGGCGACTGGCCGCGCGGGATGTCGGACACGGCAGAAGAAGTTCCCACATCGACAGACACTAGCCGCGCCGCGGAACTCAACTCGCAACGCCGAGCGGCAGCGCGCCGACCATCCGTTCCACGATGGCGATGAACTCACCGGCCGCCCGCAGCAGATCGTCCGCGTCCCGTTCACTCACCAGGCTCTCGGAGCCGGTCTCGATAGCCGCCCGGCGCCTGGCGCTGTCAGCGAAATAGGCAGACCACTCCGCAAGTTCCGGTGCGAGTCCGTCGAGCAGCACCCATGCACTGGTCGGCCGGCGCCGGACAGCGGACGCCGGTCGCGCCCGCAGCGCGAGGACGGCGGCAGCAGCCCGGAGGGCGGCTACGTGCGCGGATCGGTACTTCTCGGCAACTCGGGGTTCGATGACGGCCTCGGCCCAGGTCGTCTTGGCCTGCGACAACAGTGCCGTTACGCCGGCAGGGATCGGGCTGTACATGACGCCCCTCTCGTTCTGCATCAAATCGAACGTGTGTTCGAAGTCTAGCAGCTGCGAGTCGAACGTCAAGCAGTCTGCGGGCTCGACCATAGACACGCGGGACGACAACAACCGGTACGACAACAACCGGGACGACAACAACCGGTACGACAACAACCGGTACGACAACAACGGGCGCGCGATTGCCCGGTGCGACCTGCCAGCACTTCAGCCGGCCGCCTTACCAGCCGAGGGCCGCGACGGCGCCGATCACGACCACGGCCGGCGCGCCGAGACCAGCGTCGCGCATCCGCGACGGCAAGTCGACCAGCGGGGCGCGCACGACGCGTTGCTGGGGCAGGGTGGCCCGATGGATCGCCGCGGCCGGCGTGTCGGCGGGGCGGCCATGGGTGATGAGCTCGCTTACGATGCCGTCGATGGTGTCAACCCCCATCAACAACACCAACGTGGCGGGTCCGACCGCGAGCTCGGGCCAGTTCCAGCCGGCTTCGGCGCGTCCCGGGTCGCGGTGCCCGGACACAACGGCGAAGTCGGCGGCTAACCCGCGATGCGTCACCGGAATCCCCACGGCGGCCGGTGCGGCGATGGCGGAGGTGATCCCCGGGACCACCTGGACCGGTACTCCGCCGGCGATACAGGCCGCGACTTCCTCGCCGCCGCGTCCGAACACGAAGGGATCGCCGCCCTTGAGTCTGGCCACCCGCTTACCGTCCAGGGCGCGCTGCACGATGACGGCATTGATCTCGTCCTGCGTGAGGTTGTGCCGATGGGCGGACTTGCCGCAGTCGATGATCTCTACCCGGCCATCAAGGCGATCGAGCAGCGACCGCGGCGCCAATCGGTCGGTGACCACCACGTCCGCCTCGAACAACAGCCGGCGACCGCGCACCGTGATCAACTCGGGGTCTCCGGGGCCGCCCCCGATCAAACTGACGCTGCCGATCCCGGCCGGACGGTTGGGCCGCGCCTGCAACTCGCCGGCATCAACGGCGGCGGCGATCAGGTTACGTAACTCGACTGCGCGCCGTGGGTCGTCGCCCGCGTTTACCGCGACGGTCAGGTCCCCCGTGGCGTAGACCGCCGGTACCCGGGCGCTACCGCCGGCGGCAGCATCGGCGCGGACACAGAAGATCCGCTGCTGCTCGGCCTCGGCGGCGACGGCCTCGTTCACCGCGGCCACGTCCGTGGCGGCCACGACCAGCCAGGCGCCGGCCAGGTCACCGGAGCGGTAGGCGCGCTCGTCGACCCGTGCAGCTGTCGACCTCAGTTCGGGGTTGACCGCCGGCGCTATGACCTCAACCAGGGCGCCCGCATCGCTGAAGGTACGGCCCCGCCGGGCGGCAACCGAGCCGCCGCCGACGATGACGACCCGTCGCCCCGCCAGGTCGAGCAATAGCGGGAGTCCGGTCACGACAGCAGTGTCTCTTACTCGTGCGCTGCGCTGGTTACCCGGCCCGACCCGGTCAACCTCAGCGGACCAGACCGGCTGCGACCGTGGCGCCGGTGTTCTCGTCCACCAGCAGGAATGCGCCGGTCGACCGGTTCAACGCATACGGATCGACGATGATCGGCTCGGCGAGCCTGATCCGGACGGTGCCGATGTCGTTGAGGTTCAGCTCGCTGGCCGGGACCGGTGTGACCGTCGCGATATCGAGCTTGGACTCCACCAGATCGACGATGGCCCGCACGTCCCGCGTGGTGTGCCGCAACTGGTAACGATCGGCGGCCCGCAACGGACGGTCGGTCAGCCAGCAGACGGTGGCCTGCAGCTCCCGGGTCACCACCGGCGCCGGGACTCCGTCGACGACGATCAGGTCGCCGCGAGCGATATCGACATCGTCCTCGAGTCGCACGGTCACCGACCGACCGGCAGGCGCCTCGGACAGCTCACCGGTGGGTGTGTCGATGCCGGCCACCACCGAAACCCGACCGGACGGCAGCACCTGGACCTTGTCACCGCGATGCAGCACGCCTGCTTCCACCCGTCCGGCATAGCCCCGGTAGTCGGGATGTTCGGCCGTCCGGGGCCGCAAGACCACCTGGACGGGGAATCGGGCCGGCAGGTCGGCGCGGACCGCCGGCTCCACCGTCTCCAGGAACTCGAGGAGCGCCTGGCCGCCGTACCAGTCCAGCTGCTGTGACTTGGTGACGATGTTCGCACCGCTCAGAGCCGCCACCGGTATCGGCGTGAAGTGAGCGACCCCGAGGCTGGCGGCCGCGGCGGCGAAGTCGGTGACAATCGCATCGAAAACTGCCTCGGAAAACTCCACCAGATCCATCTTGTTCACCGCGAGCACGATCTCGGAGACCCGCAACAGCGAGGCGACCGCGAGATGCCGTTTGGTCTGTTCGACCACGCCGGACCTGGCATCGACGAGGATGACCGCGACGTCGGCGGTCGATGCTCCGGTCACGGTGTTGCGGGTGTACTGCACGTGGCCAGGGGTGTCGGCGAGGATGAAGGTGCGCCGCGGCGTCGCGAAGTACCGGTACGCGACATCGATGGTGATGCCCTGCTCACGCTCGGCCCGCAGGCCGTCGACCAGCAGCGCCAAGTCGGCACCCTCGTAACCCCGGCGTTCGGACGCGGCCTCGACGGCGGTCATCTGATCAGCGAGAACTGCCTTTGCATCGTGGAGCAGACGGCCCACGAGAGTCGACTTCCCGTCGTCTACAGAACCGGCGGTGACGACCCGCAGCAAGCCAGCTGGCATCAGAAATAACCCTGCCGTTTCCGGTCTTCCATTGCAGCCTCGCTGGCCCGGTCGTCGGCCCGGGTGGCACCGCGCTCGGAGATCGTGCTGGCGGCGGTCTCGGTGATGATGTCGGCGACGGAGCCGGCGATCGAAGCGACCGCGCCGGTGCAGGTGGCATCGCCGACTGTCCGGTACCGGACAGTCTCCATACGTACGGTTTCGCCTTCGCGCGGCGGCGTGAACTCCGTGATCGCGAGCAACATACCGTCTCGGTCGACCACCTCGCGCTGGTGCGCGTAGTAGATACTGGGAACCTCGATGCCCTCGCGCTCGATGTAAGCCCAGATGTCGAGTTCAGTCCAGTTGGACAAAGGGAAAACTCGCACATGCTCGCCGGTGCGATGCCGGCCGTTGTACAGGTCCCACAGTTCCGGACGCTGGTTACGCGGGTCCCACTGGCCGAAGTCGTCGCGAACCGAGAACACCCGCTCTTTGGCCCGAGCCTTCTCCTCGTCGCGGCGCGCGCCGCCCATTACGGCGTCGAACTTGTTCGAGGTGATGGCGTCGAGCAACGGGATGGTTTGCAGCGGGTTACGGGTCTGGCCGGGCGTTTCGGTGATCCGCCCGGCGTCGATCGCATCCTGCACGCTGGCGACGATGAGCTTGACGCCCCACTCGGCGACCTTGCGGTCGCGGTACTCGATGACCTCGGCGAAATTGTGTCCGGTGTCGACATGCATCAGGGCGAACGGCAGCCTGCACGGCCAGAACGCCTTCATGGCCAGGTGAGCCATCACGATCGAGTCCTTGCCGCCCGAAAACAGCAATACCGGACGCTCGAACTGGCCGAACACCTCACGAATGATGTGGATGGCCTCGTCCTCGAGGTCGGTCAGCCAGCCCCGCTCAAGCGAGTCCGATTGGGTGGGCAGAACTGCGGTCATAGCAGATTCTCCTTATCGAGCAGAGCAATCAATTCGTCTACCGCCTCGTCCACAGTTCGATCGGCGGTGTCGAGAACAAGATCGGGACTGCGGGGCGCCTCGTATTCCCCATCAATGCCGGTAAGACCGTCCAGCTTCCCGGAGCGTTGGCGCGCATACAGACCCTTGACATCGCGTTCGGCGCAGATCTCCACGGAGGTGGCGACGTGGATCTCTAAAAAGGCGGTGTCCGATGCGGCGTGCTGGGACCGGACACCGTCACGCGCTGCGGCGAACGGCGAGACGACCGAGGCCAGACTCAGCACGCCGTTGCGGGCCAACAGGGCGGCGACCCACCCGATCCTGGCCACGTTGGCATCCCGATCAGCGCGGGAGTAGCCCAGTTCCGGAGACAGCACCGGGCGGACCGCATCTCCGTCGAGGATCTCCACGGCCCGACCCGTCTCGCGCAGCCGGTCGGCGAGCGCAGTGGCCAGGGTCGTCTTGCCCGCGCTGGGCAGACCGGTGAACCACAGGGTGGCACCGGTCGTGCGGGTCTCGAGCTGTGCAGTCATCGGGGCGAGATGTCCAGATCGTCGGCGGAAAGCCACCCGCATCTGCTCGCTTACTGCAAGCAGCGGTTACGTGGCTGGGACCTTCTACGGTGCGACGCGGGCAACACAGGCCGGGGTCGCGGTCAGGACATTCGACACGCCGCGCTGACGACGCGCTGCAGGTCGACATGCAGGCGAGCGACGAGCGGGACGGAGAACATGGGTCAAGTGTCGCACA
>JAVEET010000208.1 GCA_030840295.1 Pseudonocardiales bacterium | reverse complement strand
ACCGCGACCGTTCGCGCAGCGAGATCGCCGAGAGGCGCGAGATCGGCGGCGTCGCGAACGCTGATCCCGACTACGAACGAAAGCTCCTCGACCTGCTGGAGACGGCGACGAATCGAGCGGCGCTGCTTAACAGCACTCCGAACGGCTGACGCTGGGAGTGGCCTGCAGCCGTAAACGGTCCATCGCCTCACGACTCTCGTGTTGGGATTTCGGGGCGCGGGCTCCCGCCTCGGCGGCGCATGCCTGGTGGACCCAGGACGACCACCGCACAGCGGAGGCTGATAGCCGCGGCTTAGTCACTGCTCTGACGAATACGCGCGGCTGTTTATCGACCTCAGTTGAGCACGATGGCCGTGTTTTGCGGGACAATCTCGGTCATCGGCACATCAATCCGGACTCGCAGAGTGCTCTGTCGTGCTTGCTCCGGGTCGCTGAAGGTGCCCGTATGAGAGCGCTGCGAAGTCGCCCGATTTCAGATGGTGCTTTCGGCGCTGCGGGGGTGCAGGAACAACATCACCGTCGGCGTGCTTGGAAGGTTCGACTGAGCGACAATCGACTGAGCGAGAATCATCAGCTTGCCGAGTGCCACAACGCCGCCTAGTAGGAGGGCGGCCCACCCTTCGAGGGGTGAGCCGCCCTCGATTTACTGCGCTATGCCTCGGCTGCTTAGGCGACCGGGACAGTGCGGTGGGTGGGGGCGGATGCTGCGTTCAGGGAAGTCAGCCCCGCTGGTTTGAAGCCCTTGGCGGTCAGCCACACGCCGAGGGAGAACTCCCACGCGGCGATCGGCAGGGCCAATGCGGATCCGGTCGCGGAGACCTGATCCCAGAGGCCGAACATCGTGCCGGTGGCCGAGGCGAGGATCAGAGGCGCGCCGATCAAGCCGACAATCGGAATGATGCGCGGGACCAGCCGGGACCGGTACATCGCGTAGCCGAGGAAGAGCGCGTTGATGCCGGCGATGAGGCCGGGGCCGACCAGGAACGTCCACTGGCGCATCTCGACCAGCGCGTGACCGGTGACGCGGAGCGCTTCCGCCCGGGCGCCGGTGGCGCCGGCGAGATCTCCGCGCAGCGCCACGACGGTCAGCAGGCTGACGACGCCGACGAGGATGAGGGCGGCCTCGACGACGCGGGAGGTGACGAAGCCGATCGCGGCGGTCTTGCTGACTCGCCGGGTGACGGGGTAAAGGGCGACGGCGGTACCGATGCAGGTGAAGGCGGTGATGACCTCGAGCCAGCTGCCCCAGAGCACGGCGGTGTTGCTGCCGCGGCCCATGACGTAGCCCTCGGGGTCGTCGACGATCTTCGCGAACAGCTTCAGCTGTGGGATGGATGCGGCGAAGGTGATGAGGTACAGCACGCCGCCGGCGAGCGCGATCTTCCGCATCGGGTCCATCCTGCGCCTTGAGGTGGCTTGCCCGGTGGCGGTCGTCGTGGGTGCGGGGTTGCTGATGGTGGTCATGTCGTGCTCCTTCTCGGGTGTGGGTCTGGCGGATCGGTCGGTCAGCTGGGATCGGCGGTGTGGTCGGCCGCGGCTTCGCCTGGGGTCGGGGTGACGGAGACGAGCGGCAGCCCGAGGTCGCTGAGCTTGCGGAACAGCCCGTGGAGTGCGGACTGGTCGGCGACCGGGCCGTGGATGACGGTGGTGCCGTCGTCCTTCTGGGTGAGGGTCATGCCGTCGAACCAGTTGGCCCAGCGGGGAGCGAGGTGGCCGGTGATGCGGATCTCGTACCGCTCGGGAGCGGGGACGTTCGGGGTTCGGCCGGTCGGGACGTCGGTCATGCTGGTCGCCTCCTTCGCCGTGCCCGGTCCTGCAGTCCGCGGTGGCGGTAGTCGGTCGGGCTAGGAGCAAGGTGGCCGCAGATGTGGTGAGCGGTCATCACCACATGTGGTGAGCGGGGTCGTGATATCCGGGCCGCCGCTCGACGCAGGCCGCCCGAACCGGGGCTAAGCGGGGCAATCCGGCGGTCAGCTGTGTCGTTGGCCCGGGATCAGGTTAAGGTCGCGGGCCTGACGGACGGCCGCTCGACGACTGCTCACGCCGAGCTTTGCGTAGATGCTCTTGGTGTGCGTGCGCAGGGTGTTGAGCGAGACGGACAACTCGCGGGCGATGTCCGGCCCGTCGAGATCGCCGCCGAGCAGCCGGAGCACGTCGAGTTCGCGCTCGCTTAACGGATCGATCAGCTCCGACAGGATCGACGCGTGCGTTCCGGCAGTTGTGGTCGCGGCGAGCAGCCGGCGTACATGGGTGGACGCAGCCGGCTGCTTGCTCAGAGCCTTGAGCAGAGCTGCCATCGGCGTCCCCTCGTCGGCGAACAGGCGCACGTATCCTTCCGGCTGGGCCAGGGTCACGGCGCGGTGCAGCGCGGCGAGCGCGGCCGGCGCGTTCCTGCCGGCCTCGTGTGCGAGGGCCTGCAGGACCAGGACCTCGATGACGCTCGCGCCTCGGCCGCCGCGCTCGGCCGCCGTGAGTAGCGCCTCAAGCAGTCTCAGTGCCTCCTCGAGTGCGCTGGGGGCCCGCTCCAAACGGTGCCGGGCGAGCAGCAGCCGCGCGAGGGTGAGGTGCTCGTACTCGCGCAGGTAGGTCGGCTCGTCTCCGGCAGACAGCTGGCGTTCCCGGGCCCACTCTTCCGCGTGAGCGACCTCGCCGCGCCGTAGCCGTAACCGTGCGCGCATCGCCGGGACTGGCTGCACGTTCGGGGCGTAGTCACCCGCGTAGACGCGTTCGGCCTCGTTGAGCAGCGCGAGCGCGTCGTCGAGGTCACCCTCGGCTTCGCGCAGCCGGGCCTTGACGACCCGCGAGCGGTACGGGTTCTGCGGCAGGCCGTTGTGCTCACCGAGACGCTGGTTGGTGGCCAGGTGCTCGCGCGCGGCGCTGAGGTCGTTGCGCTCGAGCAACACCCCTGCCATTCCGACGTGCATGTCGGCCATACCCCGAAGCGGCTCGATGCCGGGCGCCGGTCCTGTCGGGTCGAGGGCTTGCTGGTAGGTGCGCAGGGCGGTAGTGAGCTGGCCTTGGGTGCGTCGGATGTCGCCCAGGGTGATGGTGCAGCCGAGGACGTCGGCGAAGAACCCGGCGCTGGTCAGTCCCGCGATCGATTCGGTGTAGGCGGCGTGGGCACCGGGAAGGTCACCGGTGGTCCACGAGGCGAGCCCGGCGAGCGCGCCCGCCGCGGCTCGGGCGAGGGGTTCGTCTTGCGGTGCCAGCGATAGCGCTTCTCGCGCGTGCGTGATGGTGCCTGCGAGATCCGCGGTCGCGAGCGCCAATGCGGCTCGGTACATCTCGATGTGGGCTGGAAGCGCCCGGTAGTTGTCCTGGTCGACGACGATCACGTGGGGCGGTGGCTGCTCCGGCCAGGTGCCGTCCGCCGAGCGCAGTGAGGCTTCGATCTGGTCGAGCCGTTCGCCGACGGTGTCGAAGTCCGAGGCCTGGGCCAGCGCTCCGACGAACGCGACGCCGAGGACGGGCCGGGTCCGGAGCTCTTCGTCGGGCAGGGCGCCCATCCAGCGGGCGAGCTCGGCCTCGCGTCGTTCCCGGCGCATCACCGGCATGGCGATCTCCATGAGGTCCGCGGCCCGGCCGGTGTCGCCGCCGGCTTGCGCGTGGCTGATCGCCTGCGACGTGTCGCCGTAGGCCTGGAACCATTCGCTCGCTCGCCGGTGCAACTCGGCCACCTGCTCGGGTCGCTCGTCGAGCAGGTGCGCGTGCAGCACGTCGGCGAACAGGTGGTGGTATCGATACCACTGTCGCCGGTCGTCGAGCGGCACGAGGAACAGGTTGGCCCGCTCCAGCGCGACCAGCGTGGCCTTGCCGTCTTCCCGTCCGGTGACGGCGTCGCAGAGCGGGCCGGTGAGGCGCTCGAGGACCGACGTCTGGAGCAAGAACTCCCGGACGTCGGCGGGTTGCCTGGCGAGGACCTCCTCGGCGAGGTAGTCCACGATGTAACGATCGTCGCCGGCGAAGCCGGCGATGAATACGCTCACGTCCTCGCGACCTTGCAGAGATAGCGCGGCCAGCTGCAAGGCGGCGATCCAGCCTTCGGTGCGCGCTTCGAGCGCCGCGACGTCATGGTCGCTCAGCCCCAGCCGCATCGGACCGTTGAGGTACGCCGCGGCCTCCTCGGCGGTGAACCGAAGGTCGGCGGCCCGTACCTCGACCAGTCGACCGCGTGCCCGCAGCTGCGCCAGGGGCAGCGGCGGGTCGGCCCGGGTGGCGAGGACGAGGCGCAGTTGTGGCGGCTGGTGCTCGAGGATGAACGTCATTCCTTCGTGCACCTCCGGCGTCTCGACGAGGTGATAGTCGTCCAGCACTAGCAGCAGGTCGGTCGGCAGCCCGTCGAGGTCGTTGAGCAGCGTTGCGAGGACCGCATCGATCGGCGGCGGGGACGATGCCAACAGCTGGAGCGCGGCGTCGCCGAATCCGGGCACGGCCGTCTGCAAGGCGGTCACCACGTAGGTCCAGAACAGCGCGGGGTCGTTGTCGCGCCGGTCCAGTGACAGCCAGGCGACCGCCGCTCCGTCCGCGCAACCCGCGGCCAGCCATTCGGTGAGCAGGGTCGTCTTCCCGAAGCCGGCTGGTGCGGACAGGATGGTGAGCGTCGACTGGGACATGGCCCGTAGGCGTTCAGCCAGGCGTTGGCGCGGGACCGAACCCGGCCGCGGGCTCGGCAGGCGGTACTTGCTGCTCAGGAGCGGACCTAGCACCTTCCGGTCCTCCCGACTGGCGAGGCTGTCCCCGCCTACACGTTGCAGGTGCCATGGTGCCCCATGAACTGGCCCACACCGACGAACGAGGCCTTCACGTCGTACGTCGGGACGTGGCCCGGACGCGGTGGGGCTCGATATTCGCTGCGCCGCCACGCCCGTTACCTACTCAGGCGGGACGGAGACCGATGTGGTGAACGGCGCCGGTTGGCTTGCTTTGACGCGGCGGCGATCTTGGACCGGGACAGGCGCGCTGCCCGGTCCAGATCGGGGGCGGTGGTGAGCAGTGCCAGCGTGTCGGGTTCGTCGAGATCCCCGAACGCGGTCAGGGCCGCGGGGAAGTATTCCCTGAGGGCGCTGCGAAATCGCAGCACGTGCCGGGCCCGTTCCCAGATCATCGTCTGATGGCTGCGAGCGACCAGTTTGATCGCTTCCCCGATCTCGGAGTCCGCGGCGACCGGGCGGTGATGGACCCGACCCACGCGCACGATCTCGGCCAGCCGGTGCGCATCAGCGGCATCAGACTTCGCCCCTGACGTCGAGTGCGGCTGCCGATACCGGGCCACCGACAGCGGGTTGATCGCGAACACCCGAGATGCGGCCCGCAGTCAGCTTGAGGAACAGTCGCCGTCGGCACCTTATTTTTCATCGCGGCCACGGTCGTATTCTGCGCAGTCACTGCAACGATATTCGGCACCTCGGCTGCCGGCGCCGGAAGGTCCGCGCACAGTCACACCATTGAGTTGCAGACCAAGCTCGTCTCAGCGACCACCAATGCGGCTGGCCATGGGGGCGCCGGAGACGTGGTGGCCAATCTGAACTCATTTAAGACATCGTCCGGTACGACCGGACATGCTGACATCACCTGCCGAATCTTCCCCAATTCCGAGCAGGAATGCCTCGCGTCATTCGTGTTCCCGAACGGCCAGATCGACGCATCCGCAGCCATCAGGCTTCCACTTACCAGCTTCACGGCTCCGACGACCGGCGGCAGCGGCGCCTACGAGGGCGTCTCCGGCCACATCGAGAACACCGTTGTCTCACCCGGCGTCATCGACAGGCGGTTCCACCTGATCTTCCCCAGGCACGATTGACCGCGACGTCTGCGACCAACCTCCTCCTGTTGAAAAGCCAGTGGTGCCACCGGATCGATGTACGGATCATGCGGCGACACCTCTGGCCACATCTGAGGAGATCACCTGTCGTGGGAGTTGCGGATCATCAAAGCGACCGCCAACACGGCAAATCCGGTCGAATTTCGAGCCAGGGCTAGCCGAGTGAGCGGAGGTATCGTCCCGTCATGTGGTCTTGGACTGATCGTCCTATCGGCCAAGCCAGCTTGCTCAGCACTGTGGCAGGGCGGGAGAACGCCGTGATCGTGAACGTCATGCTGCCATCCTCGTGCCGATCCAAGGCGA